>DASYLT010000126.1:0-16811 GCA_036009425.1 Baekduia sp.
CCGCCGCCGCCACCGAGGCCGAGCAGGACCGCCTCGCCGCCGCGCTGCTGGCCGCCCAGGGCACCGCGCCCTGGCCGGTCTGCGGGCGCGGCCTCTCGTAGGCCCGGTGCACCGTGCCGCGGAAGCGTCGCCGACGTGCGACGCTTCCGCGCGGTGATCCCGCCCGACGACCAGCTCTCCCTCACCCTCGGACCGTGCTTCTCGGTGGCGGTCGAGGATCGCTTCAGCGCCGGACTCACGGGGCGCCACGATCGCGACTACGTATCACCGGCGCAGCCGCGCGCCGACGCGCTGACCCTCGCGGCGCTCCTGCTGGACATGGGCGCCGACCTCGAGGGCGACGGCCCATGGCAGAAGGCGATCGCCGGCGGGCGCCGCACGGTCCGCCTGCTCGCCGCCCCCGACGAGGGCTGAGCGCCGCTCGCCGCCGACCTCGGTGCGGCCGGCTCAAGTTCCCGGAGCACCGGCCGACCACCGGAGAAGCGTCGGCGTCCTCCTCCTCGCCCTCGTGACCTTCTCCTCGCCGAAGCCCCTTGCGCCAGCAGGGGGCTTCGGTCGTTCAGGGGCGGCTGCGCAGGGACCCGCTCAAGCGGCGTCGGCCAAGGCGGGCGGCGCCTCGGCCCGGCGGGCGGGCTGCTCGCCGCGCGCCACGGGCGCCCGGACCTTCATGCGCTCGGCCGCGTAGTAGGAGCCGATGACGAAGAGACCGGCGAGCACCTGCGCGCCCAGCGTCTCCCAGGTCGAGTACATCTCGAACCACGAGCCCATCCACTGCGGCACGGTGAACGGCGTGTCGTGGCGCGGCAGCCAGCCGAGGTCCTGGAAGCTCAGCGCGGTGCCGCCGATCATCACGACGAGCACGACGCCGATCAGCACGCCCGTGCCGATCAGCATCTTCTTGTAGGGAAGCTTGCGCTGCAGGACGAACGTGGCGACGCCGACGGCGGCCGTCGCGGCCAGCCCGATCGCCACGCCCTCCAGCACGACGCCCGAGCCGGACTTCAGCTCCAGGTTCTGCAGGAAGAGCACGACCTCGAAGCCCTCGCGGTAGACGCTCGTGAACCCGAGCGCGACGAGGCCGAAGGTCGCGCTGAGCCCGACCTGCATGCCCAGCAGCTTGCGGCGCCGGCGGTGGTGCTTGGCGATCCAACCGGTCCAGTAGACCTTGTGGACGAACCAGTTGAGCACGATCAGCAGGACGACGATCGCGATGAAGCCGGTGATGGCCTCCAGCCGCGGCCCGAGCGGCGAGGCCGCGTCGAGGACCGCCTGCACGACGAACCACGTGGCGATCGACGCGGCGAACGACACCGCCGCGCCCGCGATCACGGGGCGCTTGCGGTCGGCGTTGGCGCCGACGAAGCTCGCGGTGATCGCCGCGAAGATCAGCACCGCTTCGAGGCCCTCGCGGAACACGATCATCGACGCGTTGAAGACGACGGTGCTGCGGCTCTCCGGGGTCGTCGCCTCGGTCGGGTCGATCGGCCCCGTCTTCGCGGTGGCCATCAGGTAGACGGCGCCGGCGAGGAGCGCGAGGCCGCCGAGCCAGAGGGCCAGGCGACGGTGGCGCGGGTCGATGCCGGCGGCGACGGACTGCATGCGGCGAAACGCTAGCAATCGAGAGTTAGGTTCGCCTAACGGGGTGTCCGCTCGCTCGCAAGCCCTGCTCATGATGGCCCGACGAAGCGGATCGTCAGCAGTCCGGCCGCCATCGCGGCGAGGCCGAGGGGCACGCCCAGCTCCGAGAAGCGCCGCGCCGAGGGCGTCGCTCCGGCCGCCTTCGCGGCCCGGAACCACAGGTAGCTCGACAGCGCACCGGTGACCGCGAGGTTCGGCCCCAGGTTGAGCCCGAGCAACAGCGCCCGCGGGTGGGGCGGCGGCGTGGCCGACAGGAGGACGGCGGCCGGCAGGTTGTTGAGGCCGACGGCCGAGAGCGCGCCGATGGCCGTGGTCTCCCACGCCGACGCGGACGCCAGCAGGTCGGTCGGCCCCGACCAGACACGAGCCAGCAGGCCGAGCAGGATCGCCAGCGAGAACAGCGTCGCGAGCGCGAGCGGACCCACGGCCTCCACGGCGCCGGCGGCTCCGAGCCGCCCTTCGCCGATCCGGATCGTGACGGCAACGAGCCCGACGATCAGGACCGGGAGCCCCGGATGCGGCAGGGCCAGCACGAGCGCCGCGGCGATCGCGCACGCCGCGACGCCCAGCGGGCGCGGGCGCGGCGTGCTGCGGACGGGGGCGTCCGGCGCAGGCAGGCGTGGCGCACCGACCGCCCGCCGGTGGGCGATCAGCACGAGCCCGGCCGCCGTGACCAGCGCCGCGGCCAGCGCCGCCGGGAGGATCCGGAGGGCGAACGTCGCGCCCCCGACGGGCTCGTCGGCGAGCACGAGCAGGTTGGTGAGGTTGGCGCCGGGCAGCAGCAGCGACGAGGCGTTGGCCATCAGCACCGACCCGTAGAGGAACGGCTCCTCCTCGGCGCCCAGGCCGCGGGCGGCGCCGATGAGGATTGGCGTGAGGAAGACGACGGCCGTGTCGAGGTTGAGCAGCGCGGTGACGATCGCGACCAGCAGCAGGGCGACCATCAGGAGTCGCTGTGGGGCGCGGGTGACACCCAGCAGCCGCGCGCTGGCCCAGGCGAACACGCCGTCGGCATCGGCGACGAGCCCGAGCAGCAGCAGCCCCGTGACCAGCAGGAACGGGCCCTGGGCCTGGTCGGCCGCGTCGCGCGCGCGGCCGTCGAGCAGGAAGGCGACCGCGGCGCCCGCGACGACGGGCGCGGCCGCGACGCGGAGAGCGGAGGTCGCCTGCACCGCGCCGCAGGGTGCCCTCTCCGCACCCGGGCCAGTCGACCGGGCGGCGTCCACTCGCCCGCCTGACGCAATACTGGGGGCGGCCCGGCACCGCCCGCGGCCTCCGACGATGCGCCCCTTCCTCCTCGCCGGCGCGGCCTGCGCCCTCCTGCTCAGCGCGTGCGGCGGCGGCCGACCCGCCGCGCCGGTCGCGCCCGTCCACGTGGCCGTGACCGCGCCGGGCGACCTGAGCGCAGTGCGGACCGACCGCGTCCAGGTGCAGGGCACGGTGCGCCCCGCACGCGCCGACGTGACCGTCGGCGGCGAACGGGCGAACGTCTCGGGCGGGACGTGGAGCACCAGCGTCGCGCTGCAGCCCGGCGTCAACCTCGTCGACGTGCTCGCCAGCGCCGGGCGCGCCCGGCCGGCGCTGACGGTCGTCCGCGTACGCCGGCTGATCCAGGTCCGGGTGCCCGACCTGGTCGGCGACACCGTCGACGACGCCCGGAAGCAGCTCGCCGACGCCGGGCTGAAGGGCGAGTTCCAGGACACGGGGGGCGGGTTCTTCGACGAGCTGCTCGGCGGCAAGCCGCAGGTCTGCGAGACGGCCCCGGCCGCCGGCGACGCGGTCGACCCGGGCACGACCGTTCGGGTGACGGTCGGGCGCCGCTGTTAGGCGCCTCAGCACCTGCTCTCAGGCGCGCGGCTCGGACAGGATCAGGTCGATCGCCGGCTTGCCGTCGCGGCGCACGACGGCGAGGACGAGCCGGCCGGTGATCGGCGCGGCGCCGTCGCGGGTCACCGTGTAGCGGCCCTCGGCGCGGCCCACTCGGCCGCCGGTGACCGTCAGCTGGTCCAAGGCGTACTCCTTGACCTTGGACGCGGCGAACTGGCGGTGGTACTCGCCGACCACGGCCGGACGCCCGCGCTGGACGTCGCTCGGGCTGAAGCGGCGAGCCGCCGGCGTGAGGATCCGGCGCAGCGCAGCGTCGTCCTCGTGGGTGTAGGCGTCGGCGAACGACTCGGCGACCGAGCGGACCTCGCCGGTGCCCAGCGGGCCCGTGGCGGTGCCGCCGCCCCCGGCCCAGCGCGCGACGACGACCGCGGGGATCGCCAGGACCACGATGGTCGCCGCGACGGCGAGCTTCCGGCGCCGGCCGCGCTGCACCTTGACCGCCGCGGGACGCGAGCCGGCGGCGCGGGGCCGCGCGCCGGCGGCGGGCGGCGGAGCCGCGTGCTCGGTCGGCGGCGCTCCCGGCGCCAGGGCGGTGGCGAGCGCGCCCCCGCCGGCGATCTCGGTCGCGCCCGCCAACGGTGCGATCCGGGTCGGCTCGGCCTGCTCGGGGGTCGCAGCGCCGGTGGCGACGCTGCCCCGCCCGGTCGACAGCTGCTCGCCGCTGGCCGCCGCCCGCGCCGCGCGGCCGAGGTCGCCCGCCGATGGGTAGCGCCCCGCCGGCTCCTTGGCTAGCGCGCGGGCGATCACGGAGTCGAACGCGGCCGGAACCCCGAGCGTGTCCGACGGCCGCGGCGGCGCGTCGTGCAGGTGCGCGGTGATCGTCGCGGGCACGGTGTCGCGCCGGAACGGCGGTGTGCCGGTCAGCGCCGTGAACAGGACGCATCCGAGCCCGTAGACGTCGGCGCGGGCGTCGGTCGGCTCGCTGCGCAGGTGCTCGGGCGCCATGAAGTCGACGGTGCCGATCCAGTTGCCGCTGTCGGTGATGCGCGTCTCCGACGACTGCACGCGGGTGATCCCGAAGTCCGAGAGGTACGCATGGTCGCCGGCGATCAGGATGTTGGCGGGCTTGACGTCGCGGTGCACCAGGCCGGCGGCGTGGGCGGCGTCCAGCGCGTCGCCGACCTGCGCGACGATCGACGCGGCGCGCAGCGGCGCCAGGCGGCCCTCGCGGCGCAGCAGCGCATGCAGGTCGGTGCCCGGCACGTAGCGCATGACGAGGTAGAGGTGGCCGTCCTCCTCGCCGGCGGCGTAGACCGGGACCACGTTGGGATGCTCGATCGACGCCGTCATGCGCGCCTCGCGCTCGAAGCGCTCGCGCACGTCCGGGTCGTAGGCCTGCTCGGTCGCGATGAGCTTGAGCGCGACGGGACGCCCGAGCCGCAGCTCGGTCGCCCGGTAGATGACGCCCATGCCCCCGCGGCCGAGGACGCCCTCGATGCGGCAGCCGGCGAACTCGCTGCCTGTCTCGAGGTCGGCCATGCGCCCCCTATTCTGCCGCGCCGGGCGCGGCAGCCGGGTCAGCGCTCGAAGTTCGGCAGCTGCGCGCGCACCGTGTCGTAGCCCTTGCGGGCCGTTCCGTCGGGGGTCGTGAGTCCCGCGTCGAAGCGCGCCGCGCACCCCCCGCCGGTCCGATTGTAGATGTAGATGCGCTGCACGCCCGCGGTCCGGAAGGTCTTGGCGAGCGAGAACATGCTCTTGATGCGGTTCGCCGCGCGGGTCGTGCTGCACGGGAAGTCGCTACCGAACTTCACGATGCCGCCGGTCTCAGGGTGAGCAGGACGACGATGGGCGATGAGCGTGGAGCGGCGCATCGGCGTCTTCTGCCCCGCCGTCCAGGATCGCTACTCGCTCCGATCGCGGATCGGCGTCGACACGCGGACCATCAGGCCGCAGGATCGAGGGATGACCACCTCATCCGCCTCCGTCCTGCAGGTCACCGACGATTCCTTCGTCGCCGAGGTCCTCGAGTCAGACGTCCCCGTCCTCGTCGACTTCTGGGCCGCGTGGTGCGGCCCGTGCCGCGCGATGCACCCGATCCTCGACCAGCTCGCCGCCGAGCGCGACGACCTGCGGGTCGTGGGCCTCGACGTCGAGGCACACCAGGCGACCGCGGCGCGCTACGGCGTGCTCTCCATGCCGACGTTCCTCGTCTTCCGGGGCGGCGAGCCGATCCTCCAGCTCGTCGGCTCGCGCCCGCGCCGCCGCCTGGAGCAGGAGCTGGCCCAGGTCCTCTAGTCGCCGCCGGCGCCCAGGGTCGCGCGCAGGTGCTCGTGGAGCAGGCGCGCGACGGGCGTCAGCGCGCCGCGCCGCGACAGCAGCCAGAGCGCGTGGTGCCCGACCGCGCCCGCCGGCGCCGCCACGCCGACCTCCGGTCCCGGCACCTCCGGCCACGAGGCCGGCACGAGGCTGACGCCCAGTCCCGCGCCGACGAGGTAGCGCACGGCCGTCGGCTCGCCCAGCTCGAACAGCGGGACCGGCCCGAAGCCCTCCTGCGCGCAGGCGGCCATGACCGTCTCGCGCAGCGCGGTTCCGGGCTCGCTCAGCACGAACGACCGGTCGCGCACGTCCCAGAGCCGCACGCCGGTCGCGCCGGCCAGCGGGTCGTCGGGGGCGACCAGCAGGACGAGCGGCTCCTCGCCCGCACTGACGGCCTCGACCTCGTCGGCGAGCGCCGCGACGCCCGCCGGGCCGCCCGGCAGCGCCGCGACCGCCACGTCGACCGAGCCCTTGACGACGAGCTCGACGACCGCGGCCGGCGCGCCCTCGCGCAGCGCGATCCGCACCCCGGGATGCTCGGCGCCGAACCGGGCCAGCGCCGGCGCGAGCCGCAGCGCGTCGCCGGTCGTGGCGGCCGCGCGCACGCCGCCGCGCAGCGTGCCGGCGTGCTCGTCCATCGCGGCGCGCGCGCCGGCGACGTCGGCGAGGATCGCCTCGGCGCGGGCCAGCAGCTCCTCGCCGGCCGGCGTGACCTCGACGCCGCGGCTCGTCCGGCGCAGCAGCGCGAGCCCCAGCTCGGCCTCCAGCCGCCGCACCTGCTGCGAGACAGCCGACTGCGTGACGTAGAGATCCTCCGCCGCCCGGCGGAAGTGGCGGTGGCGCGCGACGGCGGCGAAGTACTCGAGCTGTCGCAGGTCCATGCTGGTGCATTCTGCCCTCCGGTCCATTGGAGCGCGGCACCGGCCCACTAGCGTGAGCGCCATGGACGCCACCGACGTCGAGCTGCTCGAGGCGCTCGCCCATGACGTGCTGAGCGAGCAGTGCGGCAGCGACTTCGCCGACACCGTCGCCTGGCTGCACGCCACCGCCGCGCGGGTCCGCCAGGGCGATCCGGACGCCGGAGCCCAGCTCTTCACGCGGCTGCACGAGCTGCCCGAGGACGGCCTGGAGCCGATCATCCGCGCCTGTTCGCTGCAGCTGCAGCTGGCCAACATCGCCGAGGAGCGCGAGCGGCTGCGCCGCCGTCGCGGGTACGACGTCGAGGGCGCGCGCCAGCGCGAGTCGATCGCCGAGACCGCCCAGGTGCTGGCCGACCACGACGTCGACGGCGCCCGCGCGCTGCGCGACCTGCACGTCGAGCTCGTCCTCACCGCCCATCCCACCGAGGCGGCGCGCCGCTCGGTCCTGGACCACCAATGGGAGATCACCGAGCTGCTGGACCGCGTCGAGGATCCGCGGACCGGGCAGCAGCGCCGGCGCACCCTGCTGTCCGAGCTGCGCGAGGTGCTGACCGTGTGGTGGCAGACCGACGAGGTGCGCCGTGCCCGCCCGCACGTCGAGGACGAGGTGCGCCGCCAGCTGTTCGTCTTCGAGTCGGTGCTCTACGACGCGGTGCCCGCGGTGCTCGACGAGCTCGAGCGCGACGTCGCGCCGCTGCCCGACGCGCCCGTGCTCGAGTTCGCCTCCTGGCCCGGCGGCGACATGGACGGCCATCCCGAGGTCGGCGCCGACACGGTCACCCGGACGATCGAGCTGCACCGTCGTGCCGCGCTGCAACTGCTGCGCCAGCGCGTCGCCCGGCTGGCCGGGCGCTTCGCGCAGTCCGAGCGGCGCCTGGACGTCAGCCCCGAGCTGGAGGCGTCGCTGGCCCGCGACGCCGCCGAGCTGCCGAGCGCCGACGTGCTCGGCCGGCCGCACTTCGCCTGGGAGCCGCTGCGCACCAAGTTGGGGTTCATCGAGCACCGCCTGCAGAACACCCTCGCCGGACGCGGTGGGGAGCCCGGCTACGAGGGCCCGGCGCAGCTGCGCGCCGACCTCGAGCTGATCGCCGGCTCGCTGGGCTCCGCCCACGTCGCCGGCGGCGCGATCCGCCGGCTGCTGCGCCAGGTCGACATCTTCGGCTTCCATCTCGCGGGGCTGGACCTGCGCCAGAACGCCACGGTCATCGACGCGGCGGTCGAGGCGCTGCTGCCCGGCTACGCCAACGCGCCGGAGGCCGAGCGCCAGGCGCTGCTGGCCGACGCGATCGCCGCCGGCCGCACCGGCCTGGAGCGCCGCCCGCCGGGGACGGCCGGCGAGCTGGTGGCCGCGCTGGACGCCGCGGCGCTGGCGGCCGAGGCCTACGGGCCGCAGGTCGTGCGCTGCCTGATCGTGTCGATGACCGAGCGACCCTCGCACGTCCTGGGCGCCCGCTGGCTGGCGCAGCGCGCGGCCCGCCGGACGCCGGGCCGCCGCGAGGCGCTGGACCTGCGCTTCGTCCCGCTCTTCGAGACGCTGGACGACCTCGAGCACGCGCCCGCGACGATGGCGGCGCTCTATGCCAGCGAGGACTACCGGGCGCTCCTGCGCGAGCAGGGCGAGCGACAGGTCATCATGTTGGGGTACTCCGACTCGGGCAAGGACGGGTCCTTCGTCTCCAGCCAGTGGGCGCTGCGCGGCGCGCAGCTCGAGCTGGCGCGCCAAGCCGAGGACGCCGGCGTGGAGCTCGAGCTCTTCCATGGCCGCGGCGGCTCGACGTCGCGCGGCGGCGGACCGACCTTCCGCGCGATCGTGGCCCAGCCCACGGGCTCGCTGCACGGCCGCATCCGGATCACCGAGCAGGGCGAGACGATCTCGGCGCGCTACGGCCAGCCCGAGCTGGCGGAACGCTCGCTGGAGCAGACGCTCAGCGCCGTGCTGCTGGCGTCCAACATCGCGCGGCCGCCCGCGCCGGAGGACTGGCGCGCCGAGATCGATCGCATGGCGCGGCGCTCGCGCGAGACCTACCGCGGGCTGGTCTACCACGACCCCGACTTCGCGCGCTTCTTCTTCCAGATCACGCCGATCGAGGCGCTCAGCGAGCTCAACATCGGGTCGCGCCCGCCGTCGCGCGGCGGCGACGGCAGCATCGAGTCGCTCCGCGCGATCCCGTGGGTGTTCGCCTGGACGCAGAACCGCATCCTGCTGCCCTCGTGGTACGGCGCGGGCACCGCGCTGGCCGAGGGCGACCTCGAGCGCCACCGCGCGATGCACGCCGACTGGCCGTTCTTCGCGACGCTCATCTCGACGCTCGAGATGGCGCTCTTCAAGACCGACCTGGGCGTGGCCGAGCGTTACCTGGAGCTCGTCGAACCCGAGCTGCGCGAGCACTTCTGGCCCCAGATCGTCGCCGAGCACGACCGCGTGCTGGCACGCGTCATGGCGATCACGGGCAACGACCGGATGCTCGCCGGGGCGCCGCGGCTGCGCGAGCGGCTCGCGCATCGCGATCCGTGGGTCGACCCGCTCTCGCACCTGCAGGTCGAGTTGCTGCGGCGCACGCGCGCCGACCCCTCGATGGATCGTCAGGCCCTGCTCGGCACGGTGACCGGCATCGCGTTCGGTCTGCGCAACACGGGGTGAGCGGCGCGGGGGCAGGGCGCCGCCCACCGTCGTGCTGCGTCGTTCGCCTTACGGCGTGACGGCGTCCTTGATCTTCGAGAACCGCGAGCCGTCGGTCGCGACCTGGCCCGTCGGCTCGTCGGGCAGGCCCGCGGCCTTGCGGAGGCGCTGCGCGATCTCGGCGATGTCCTCCGGCGCGTAGTCGGGCGCGAAGACGTCGGGCTGTGGCGGGAGGTCGTGCGGCAGCGCACCCTCGGGCGGTCCCTGCTCGACGATGAGGTCCTCGCCGGTCTCCGGGTGTGGGCCGTTGAAGACCGCGCCGATCTCCTGGTAGTCGCTGGGCGAGAAGCGGTAGAGGATGCGATGCAGCCCCTTCTCGATGTGCGGCCGGCACTCCGGGATCTTCGCCGTCGGGATCCGGGGCGCCGGGAAGGCCTTCATCATGTCCACGCCGGTCAGCTTCTCCAGCGCACGGGCGTAGGCGACCTGGTGGACGCCGCCGCGGACCAGCAGATAGCCCGTCAGCGCGCGGGCGGCCGGGTGCTCGACCATCTGGTAGACCTTCAACTTGCCGTTGCGCGCGCCGGTCTCGAGGAAGTAGTTGTGCGTGAGGTCCTCGACGAGGTCACCGGAGCTGAAGACGTACTCGCCGTTCCACGGCTTGCCGTTGGAGTCCTGGGGCAGGGCCCCCTTGCCGCCCATCAGGAAGTGCTGGGGGTTGCCGATGCCCTTGTACTTGGCCAACGTCGCGTCGGGCGCCTGCGCGTCGACGTTGGCCGCATCGGTCAACATGGTGTTGATCGTTGCGGCGACGACCTCGATGTGGCCGAACTCCTCCGCGGCGATGTTGGCGATGAGGTCGTAGAACGGGCGCGCGGCCTGCCGCCCGCGGAAGTTGAACGACTGGAACGTGTAGTTCATGAACGTCGACATCTCGCCGAAGCGGCCGCCCATCAGCTCCTGCACCGCGGCGGCGCCTGCGGGGTCGGGCTCGGAGGGAGGGGGCAGCTCGACGCCGAGCCGGTCGATGCGCTGGATCATGCGGGGCTCCTCGTTCTGGGGTGGTCGCTCCGCGCTACCCCCCGGTTCGGCTGCCCCAATGAGCGATGGTGCGACCGTCGTCCGGAAGCGAACGGCCGTGCGCGTGGTGAACGCCGGCGCCGTCGCCGGCACCGGCGTCCACGGCCGGGTGACCGGCGTCAGGCCAGCGCGCCTGGGACCTCGTCGCGCAGCCCGCCGCGGATCTGCTCGCGCAGCTCCGGCGTGTCCTCGTGGCCGTGCGCGGTGATCGCGTGGGTCACCGCCGCGTCGAGGATGTGGTTCTCGCTGCCCGACATGGCGAGGTCGCACCCGCTCTCGCTCGGCATGTCGCGGCAGTCGATGTACTTGCGGTCGTCCATCCGGACCTCCTGGCGGTAGAGACGCCTCCGCCAACGACGGTACGCCCGCGACGGGTGGCGGGTCAAGATGCGGAGGGATGCCTCGTTCTGCCGCGCGCGGGCGCGGTCAGGCGCCTGGCGTCAGGACCCGGACGCTTCGGCGCCCGCGCCGAGGACGGCGTGCAGGGCGTCGGCGCGCAGGGAGGCCATCGGATCGACGAGGGCGGCGACCAACGGGTGGATCGCCTCGTCGTCCTCGCGCATCCAACCGCGCTCCTGCATGGTGTTCAGCCACTCGACCAGCGCGTCGTGCAGCGCGACGAAGCGCGCGAGCTGCAGGACGACCGTCCCGTTGGCGCCGTGCTCGGCCAGGCGGTGGAGCTCGTCGGAGAGCCCGGTGAGCTCGCGCAGGGCCAGGACGTCGTCGGTGCTCAGCTCGAGGTGGCGGTGGCGCTCGATGCGCACCGTCTCGACGGCGCGGGCCGCCGCGGCGAGCTGCGCGGCCGACAGATCGAACGACACGTTGCAGACGGGCGTGCCGTCGGCATCGTGCAGCGTGCGGATCTCTTCGTTGACCATGGCTGATGCTCACGCTAGCGGGCCTGCAGGACGCGCGGCCCGGTTCGACGTGGTTCCCCGGTGATCGACCGGTGAATCGTTCGACATGAGCGGTTGCGTCGATCGTGCAGGTGCGGCACAATCGCGCAAGATCGTGCAGATACACAACGAAACGCGCATCTTAGAGGCCTCGCCGACCGGCAACCCGCGGGTGCGGCCGGTCGGCGTCGAGGTGCTCTCCGACGACTGGTATGTCCTGCGCAAGGCGACCTTCGACTTCCGTCACCGCGACGGGAGGTGGAGCCGCCAGAGCCGCGAGGCCTACGACCGCGGCAACGGCGCGACGATCCTGCTCGCCGACCCCGACGCGCAGACGGTCCTGCTCACGCGCCAGTTCCGCTGGCCCGCCTACGTCAACGGCCACCCCGACGGGATGCTGATCGAGGCGCCCGCCGGCCTGCTGGACGACGACGACCCCGAGGCGGCGATCCGCCGCGAGGCCGAGGAGGAGACCGGCGTGCGCGTCGGCGCGGTCGTTCCGCTCTTCGAGGTCTTCATGAGCCCCGGCTCGGTCACCGAGCGCGTGCACTTCTTCGCCGCTTCCTACTCCCGGGCCGACCGCGTGGGCACGGGCGGCGGCGTCGCGGGCGAGGGCGAGGACATCGAGCTGCTGGAGCCGACGCTCGACGAGGCGCTGGCGATGATCGCCGCGGGCGAGATCGTCGACGGCAAGACCATCATGTTGCTCCAGTGGGCCGAGCGCCATGGCCTTCGGCGGTAGCCCGGCGCCCGCCGCGGCGGGGCGCGCGCTGCTCAAGGGCGAGCGTCAGCAGCGGATCCTCGCGCGGCTGGCGTCGGCCGGGCGTGTGGTCGCGAACGAGCTACAGGACGACCTCGGCGTCTCGGCCTACACCGTCCGCCGCGACCTCGACGAGCTCGCCGAGGCGGGACGGCTGCGCCGGGTCCACGGCGGCGCGCTGGCGCGCTCGCCGGTCGCGACGACCTATGCGGGCCGCAGCACGCAGGAGGTCGCGGGCAAGCGCGAGGTCGCGCACGCCGCCGTCTCGCTGCTCGTGCCGGGGCAGGTCGCGATCCTCGACGGGGGCAGCACGGCCCTGGCGCTGGCCGAGGCGATCCCGCCGGGTCTCACCCAGACGTTCGTCACGCACAGCCCGCCGGCGGCGATGGCGCTCGCCCAGCACGACGGGGTGGAGGTCGTGCTCGTCGGCGGGACGCTGGAGCGGCGCGCGATGGTGTCGGTGGGGGCGCGCACGCTGGAGGCCTACGCGCAGATCACGGCCGACGTGCTGTTCCTCGGCGTGTGGAGCGTGCACGCCGAGCACGGCCTCAGCGAGGGCTACCACGAGGAGGCCGAGGTCCGGCGGCTGCTGCTGGGGCGCGCCGACCGCGTGGTCGGGCTGGCGTCGGCCGAGAAGCTCGGCACGGTCGCGCCGTTCACGATCGGGCCCGCCGGTGCGCTCACCCACCTGGTGACCGAGCGCAGCGTCCCCGCGGAGGCGCTGGCGCCGTTCGAGGAGCTGGGAATCCAGGTGGTGCGCTCGTCGACCGGAGTCAGCTGAGCGCGCCGACCTGGGTGAAGATGCGCCTCAGGATCGCGATCGACGTCGCGTAGGTGGAGTCCATGCCGTAGTAGCTCATGCCGCGGGCGCCCAGGGTGCGTGCCTGCGTGAAGGGCGTGTCCGAGGCGTAGTGGACGATCCCGAAGTCGATCGGGAGCTTGGAGAAGTTCACCTGCTCGCCGGCGGGATAGCGGTCGGGCTCGACGGTCTCGTAGACCGCGTCGCAGTACGGTCCGGCCTCCATCTCGACGACCGTGAAGGCCTCGCGGTAGTAGCGGTCGAGGTAGTCGCGGTTCTGCAGGAACGTCGAGCGCACGGTGACGGCGCGCTGGTTGTCGAGGCCCGAGCCGAAGCGCAGGTACGGGCTGATGTCGTCGAAGGCGAAGGCGTTGTCGAGCCAGTAGGTCGTGCCCGAGTGCTCGTCGAAGATCGTGTTGGAGATCATCACGTCGCCGACGTCGGCGTTGAGCGTCGCGGCCTTGCCGAGGACGTAGACGCCGCGCAGCGTGTCGCGGTCCTCGGTGATCTCGCGCAGGATGTTGTAGGCCGCCAGGCCCAGCGGGTAGTCGACGTTGACGATCGCGGCGCCGCTGGCGCGCAGCGCCTCGACGTCGATGTCGCCCAGGCGCGGGTCCAGCCGGGCGGGGTCGAGCTGGGCCAGGGGCATCACCTGGGCGGCGACGCGCAGGCCCGACTCCGAGTTGAGATGGACGATGCCGCTGGCGCTCTCGGTCTGGCGCCGGCGCGGCTGGGCGTCGGGATCCAGGTTGAACTGCTCGCGGGCCAGGAAGTACAGGAAGTTGTCCCAGGAGCCGGCGGTGCGCTCCTCGCGGAAGGCGCGCAGCTCCTCCTGCAGGTCCCGCGGGCCGGCGCGCTCGACCCACTCGACGAGCGCCGCCTCGCGGGAGCGGGCGTCGCCGGAGAGCAGGTTGACCAAGGAGTGGGTGTTGGACGAGACGAAGAACAGCGGCGCGCCGCGCAGGCCGCCGCCGTCGAGCTGCTGGGCGACCGGCGCCCACCAGCGGCGCGTCATGCGCGCGTAGCTGACCTGCGAGCCGCCGAGCATCCGGACGCGCAGCGAGAGGTTGGTCTCGGCGACCTGGCCGAGGCGGCGCGCGAAGGCCGTGCCCCACGCCTCCTGCAGGCGCTCCCAGTCGTCGACCGAGCCGCCCAGCGCTCGGGAGCACTCAGCGGCTCCGGGCAGGCCTTGGGGCCGCGGCCAGCCGATCGCGTTGAGCTTGCGGCGCAGCTTGTTCCACTCGATCTGGT
This sequence comes from Baekduia sp., assembly GCA_036009425.1. GTDB lineage: Bacteria > Actinomycetota > Thermoleophilia > Solirubrobacterales > Solirubrobacteraceae > Baekduia. The sequence continues at coordinate 14,108 of DASYLT010000126.1, forward strand.
AGGCGACCAGCGTGGGGACGAGGTCGTCGACGTCGGAGGTCGAGGACAGCAGCACGCCCCACTGCCCGCTCGGGCCCTCGTGCCACTGGCGCCGGCGGGCGGGCGCCTCGGTCGTCGGCCACTGGTCCAGAGCGAGCGACGCAGCGGCGAACTGCTCCTCCTCCTGGCCCATGATCACGACGCGGCCTTCGTAGATCTTCGCCGGCAGCCGCTGCGTGGCGTACAGGAACGCCCCGAGGTCGAGGTCCTCCGAGGCGGCCAGCGGATGCAACGACGACTCGATCGCGCGGTGCGTCGACTCCAGGATCCTCAGCTTGGTCTCGCCCCGCGACCGCAGGAGGGTCGAATAGGTGCGCTGGTAGAGCTCGACGTCGGCGGGCATTGGCGAGCGGGTATACCGCACGCGGCGGCGCGAGCGGGGGTCCAGGACGGCGTGGGTGCCGGTGCGCCGTGACGTTCGGGGGCTCGGATGCGTTCTGGAGCCATGACCCCCGCCCGCTCCCTCATCACCGCCGCGGCCCTTGGCGCTGCGCTCGTCGCCCCTTCGGCCGCCCACGCCGCCGAGGGCTTCACCGGCGTCACGAGCGCCGGCCAGGTCGCGGTGTTCCAGAGCGACTCGCTGCCCGGCGTCCAGAGCCTCGTCGACGTCTCCGGCCTCGGCTCCGGCGAGCACATCGTCGGCCTGGACCGCGCGTCCGACGGCGCGCTGCTGGCCCTGACCTCGGCCGGCAACGTCGCCACCCTCGACCCCGCCACGGGCAAGGCCACCAGGAAGTACGACCATCCGGTCACGGCCGCGATCGACCCGTCGGCGGTGCTGACGTTCGCGGTCGCGCCGGACGGCGCCACGGCGCGGATCATCGTCGCGGGGCGCGACGAGACCGTCACGCTGGCGACCGGCGCCACGGTGGCGACCCGCCCGGCGCTGGCCTTCGCCGGCGGTGACGTCAACGCGGGCACCGATCCCGGCGCCGCCGTCGACTTCGGCGCCGACGGCCGCCTCCTCGGGCTGTCGGCGGCCCGCGGGGCGTTCGTGACCGAGACGGCGCCGAGCGCCGGCACGCTGTCGACGCTCGCCGCGCTGCCCTTCCCCGCGACCGCGCCCGTGCGCGCGACGGTCGGCTCGGGCGGGATCGTCTACTCGGTCTCGGCGTTGCATCGCGCCCACGCTTCCTCGCCGCCGCAGTCGCGGCTGGTCCGCTTCGATCCGGCGACGGGACGCGTCACCGGGCAGAACGGAACCCTCCTCGGCCAGCAGATGGAGGCGATCGCGTCCAGCGGCGCCGTCCCCGACGACACGAGCAGGCCGACGGCCACCTTGTCGGGGCGCACGCTGCGCCGCCATGTCAGCCGCGGGAACTCGTACTACACGGGTGTCGCGCTGAAGGTCAACGAGGCCGGCCAGACCACCGCGTCGCTGCGCCTCGGCGGCAAGACCGTGGGGTTCGGCCTCGCCTCCACCGACCTGGCCGGCCGCGTGCAGCTGCAGATCGTCCCGCGCAAGGGAACCGGCGCGCTGCTGCGCTCGGCGGCCGCCCACCACCGCCGCGCGCTGCTGCATCTGACGGTCCACGACTGGGCCGGCAACCAGCGCGCCTACGACCGCGCGGTGACCCTGGCGCAGTAGAGGTCCCCCGTTTGTGGGATGGAGAGCCCACCTCACCTGCCGACCATAGGACCATGACCTCGTCCACGCGTCACGCCTTCCGCTACGAGCCGACAATGTGCTCGCTGGCCGAGGGCGAGACGTTGGGACGGCGGCGAGCCGAGGATGCGACCGAGCCCCGCAAGGATCGCGGCGGCCTGCGTGCCCGGCTGGGGCTGCGCCCTCGCGCGTCCCGCGCGCGCTCGTCGCGGTAGGCGAGGCGGCGCCGCGGCAGGGCGGCCGAGTCGCATCCGGGCGCGAGCCGCCGGTGCTTCAGCCGTGATCCGCCGACCCGGACCCAGCGCCCGCGCGTCGCCGCCGGCTGATCCACACGGCCCCGGCGCCCAGCGCCACCATCACGCCGATCCATCCGGCGATCCGCTCGTCCGACGACGGCTGCATCGTCTCGGGAAGCTCCATGGCGACGACGTTACGCCCGCGGCGCGATCGCAGCGTGCGCTCGCCGCGTGAGCGGACCGGCGTCCCGACCGGGTGGTCAAACGCAAAGCGCCCGGCCAGGGCCGGGCGCTTGGGTCACTGCTCGCTCTCTGCCGTCCGGGCGAGGGCGGGGAGGGCCGTCCCCGCCGACACCGGACCGGCGCTCCTCAGGCTCAGCCGCAGCCGGTGTTGTTGCCGCAGGACGAGCACGTGTAGCAGGAGCCGGTCCGCTGCATCATGCCGCCGCACTGGTTGCAGGCGGGGCCGAGGTCGAGCCCGACGAGGCGTGCCGGGCGCACCGGCGGTGTCTCGGTGAGCTTGGCCGTGGGCGCCTGCGAGCCGCCGCTGCCGTTGGACGGCGTGGCCTGCGGCGTTGCGGGTCCCGCGGTGTCGGACGAGAACGTCATCGCCTCGTCCTTCGCCTTCTTGGCCCGGACCTCGGCGGTGAGGATCCCGAGCTCCTCCTGGATCTCGGCGTCCAGGAAGCGCGAGGCGAGCCAGCGCATGATGTAGTCGGGCATCGACTTCGCGAACGGGATCTCCGGGTTCTGGGTGATCCCTTCCGGCTCGAAGCGCATGTAGGCGAACTTCGAGACGAGCGTCTCGAGCGGCACGCCGTAC
>DASYLT010000127.1:0-69163 GCA_036009425.1 Baekduia sp.
AGTTGTTGATCGAAGACGACGACGAGGACGTCGTGATCCGCCCTCGGCGTGACAGCGCCGGCGGCTCCACGTTCTGGCTTCTCACCCCTCCCGACGACACGTCCGGACGCGTCGTGGTCAAGATGCGCCTCCCGGAGCGCGAGCGGCTACAGGAGACGCGCGTCCACCCCGGCCGCGACTGGTTCTACGTGCTCGACGGCATCGTGCGGCTGCGACTCGCGCGCCGCGAGGTTCTCGTCCCCGCCGGGCGGGCGGCCAGCTTCAACACGATGACCCCGCACAGCATGGGAGGTCACGGCGGACCCGCCGAGATCCTGAGCATCCTCGATCACCACGGCGAGCGCGCCCATCTCCACACCTGATCGGCGGCCGGCGGCGGTACGCGGCGCGGCGGTCAGCGCCACTCCCGGCCGGGTGTAACGTCTGCAGGCGGCAGGGACCCGGCGAAGGAGGCTCCATGTCGCAGCCCACGGATCCCACGTTCTAACGACGTGTGGTGGCACCTCGACGCCGACGTGGCCATCACCTCCGAGTGGGGCACGCCGTCGATGATCGAGCACGGGCTGAACCCTGAGGACCTCCTCGGCCGGCGGTTCGGCCACCACCTCGACTTCTGGAGCCTGTCGGAGGGTCGGTTGCTGCAGCGCATCGACCTGGGCGACGAGCACCAGATGGTCCTCGAGCTGCGCCCCGCGCACCATCCCAAGGAGACCTGGGGCTTCGTCGGCGTCGTCATCAGCGTCGAGGACCTGTCGGTCGACGACCGCTGGCTGTACGTGTCGTGCTGGGGCACCGGCGAGCTCAAGCAGTTCGACGTGAGCGATTCGCACCACCCGAAGGAGACCGGCTCGATCCGCCTGGCGCGCCTGCAGGGCGGCGACGCCTCGAGCGACTCGTACTGCTTCGTCGAGTAGGTCGTCCACGCGGTGTCGAACCGGCTCACGGAAGTTTCTCGAGGCCCGTGTCGATTACCGTCGGGCTCGCTCGACGTACGAGATAGAAGGCCCAAATCGACCCCCCACCGAGGAGGAACGGCGACATGCGAGTCATGGTGCTGATCAAGGCGAACGAGCAGTCCGAGCGCGGCGAGATGCCGAGCGAGAAGCTGCTGACGCAGATGACGACGTTCAACGAGGAGCTGGTGAAGGCCGGGGTGATGCTCGCTGGCGACGGCCTGCACCCGTCCGAGAAGGGCGTCCGGGTGGCGTTCAAGGGCAGCGAGCGCAAGGTCATCGACGGCCCATTCGCCGAGACCAAGGAGCTGCTGGCCGGCTACTGGATCTGGCAGGTCAGGTCGCTTGACGAGGCGATCGAGTGGGTCAAGCGCATGCCGGCGCCCGACGACGGTGCCGACGAGGCGACCGTCGAGATCCGCCCGGTGTTCGAGGCCGAGGACTTCGGCGAGGAGTTCACGCCGGAGCTGCGCGAGCGGGAGGCCGCGCTCCGCGCCCAGACCGAGGGCGCGTAGGAGGTGCCGGCGGCCGACGTCAAGCGCACGATCGACGCCGTCTGGCGGATCGAGTCCGCCCGGCTCATCGCGGGCCTCGCCCGTTTCGTGCGCGACGTCGGCCTCGCCGAGGACCTTGCCCAGGAGGCGCTCGTCGCGGCGCTGGAGCAGTGGCCGGAGGCGGGCGTCCCGGACAACCCGGGCGCCTGGCTCATGGCCACCGCCAAGCACCGTGCGATCGACCGCCTCAGGCGCGCCGACGTGCACCGGCGCAAGACCGAGGAGCTGGGGCGCGAGCTGGCGCTGCGCGGCGATGCGGACGCGCCCGACGTCGCGGCGGAGGCCGCCGACCCGTTCGATGACGACGTCCTGCGCCTCATCTTCACCGCCTGCCACCCGGTGCTCTCGCTGGAGGCGCGCGTGGCGCTCACGCTCCGGCTCGTCGCGGGGCTCACCACCAAGGAGATCGCCCGCGCCTACCTGGTGCCGGAGGCGACCGTGCAGCAGCGGATCGTGCGCGCGAAACGCACGCTCTCGGCCGCCCGCGTGCCGATCGAGGTGCCCGAGCGCGGCGAGCTGCCCCAGCGGCTCGCCGCGGTGCTCGAGGCGACCTACCTGATCTTCAACGAGGGCTACGCCGCCACCGCCGGCCAGGAGTGGTTGCGGCCGGAGCTCCTCGAGGAGGCGCTCCGGCTCGGCCGCATGCTTGCGGCGCTGCTGCCGCGAGAGCCGGAGGTCCACGGGCTGTCCGCGCTGATGGAGCTGCAGGCGTCGCGCGCCCGCGCACGGGTCGGGCCGGACGGCGAGCCGATCCTCCTGCTCGACCAGGACCGCTCGCGCTGGGACTGGATGCTCATCGGGCGCGGGCTCGCCGCCCTGGAGCGCGCGTACGCCGCGGGGGGCGCCGTCGGCACGTACACGCTGCAGGCCGCGATCGCCGCCTGCCACTCGCGCGCCCGGGCTCCGGAGGACACCGACTGGGTGAGCATCGTCGCCGTCTACGACGGCCTCGCGCAGATCGCGCCGTCGCCGGTGGTGGAGCTCAACCGCGCGGTCGCGGTCGGCATGGCGTTCGGGCCCGCTCAGGCGCTGTGGCTCGTCGACGAGCTCGTCCACGAGCCCGCCCTGAGCGGCTATCACCTCCTCCCGACCGCGCGCGGCGACCTGCTCGAGAAGCTGGGCCGGCTTGCGGACGCGCGGGCCGAGTTCGAGCGCGCCCTCACGCTCACGCAGAACGCCCGCGAGCGCTCCGTGCTGCTGGCGCGCATCGCAGGCTGTTCCGCCCGCGGCTAGCGGCTCGCCGGCATGCGAGCGCTGCGTCTCGGCGAGCGGTACGCTTCGCGCAGGACGGATCGGACGCTCGAATCGGGCGTACGGCGGACTGAGGACTCGGCGTATCGAGCGTTGACCACGGGGTTCATCCTGGAACGCTTGTCGCGGGATCGTGGCTGACCCACCACCGATTGCTCTTCATCTGCCGATGACCCATCCGATGCCACCTGACGAGTTCAGAATCGAACAGCGCCCCCGCGAGGACGGGGCGGTCGTCGTCTCGGTGTTCGGCGATCTCGATCTGGCCACCTGCCCGCAGTTGGACCAGACCCTGAGCCGGCTCGCCGCCGCGAAGCGCTTCGCCGTGCTCGAGCTGATCGGCGTCGAGTTCATGGACTCGACCGGGCTGAACCTGCTCATCCAGGCCACCCGGGAGGCACGCCGCGACGGCTGGAGCTTTGCGATCAGGCCCGAACTGCCCGACACCGTCGCACGGCTGTTCGAGCTCACCGGCATGAACGGACACCTCCCGTTCGACGAAACTCCCTGAGGCAGCGGTGACCGATCGCGTTCCGGTCGGGCCTCGCGTCGCTACCATTGGAGATGCGGCAGTCGCTCGTTCGGTTCTTCTCGCTTCCTCTTCGGTTCGCGCGGCCTCGGTCCCAGAGGGACGTGAAGGCGGTACGCATGGCCGGCGATGTGATCGACGACCCACCGGAGAACCGTCACCGGTCGGTGATGATGCAGCTCTCCAACGAGATGGTCCGGATCTACAAGGACCTCTTCGGCCGCGGGCCGACCCGAGCCCGCACCCACCTGGCGGGTCCGGACTGCATCGTGTGCACGTTGGAGAACTCGCTGACCCCAGCGGAGCGCAAGATGGCCGAGCTCGGCGAGCTTCAGCGTCTGCGCGACACGCGCCTGTACTTCCAGCACGCGTGCGAGGCCGACTTCCGCGACGCCGTCGAGCGCATCACCGGCCGGCGCGTCCGCGCGTTCGTGAGCGGCATGGACGTCGACAAGGACGTCGCCGCGGAGCTCTTCTATCTCGAGCCCGAAGGCAACGGCGAGGTCACGTCCGAGCGCTAGTTCGAGCAGTCGCAGCGGCGCCGGCGATCACGAGCCCGCTGCGGCGCGGCACGAGGATCGTTCCGCGAAGCACCATCTTCTCCGGCTGCGTCCCCACCGCGCGGAGGCTCACGGCCGACAGCATGGTCGGCACGACGGCGCCGATCTGCGTCCACGCCAGCGGCTCGCCGATGCACCGGCGCGCGCCGCCACCGAACGGCAGCAGGGCGTGTTCAGGAACCAGATGGGCCGGGTCCTGGTGGCGATCGGGCCGGAACGCGTCCGGGTCCGGGTGGTAGCGGACGTCGCGCTGGAGAAACGGGATCGGGACCATGGTCGTCGTTCCCGCCGGCAGCACGTGACCGCCGATCTCGACCGGCGCGGTGAGCTTGCGCAGGACGCCGATCGCCGAGGGGTGCAGTCGCAGCGTCTCGGTGACGACTGCGCCGGCGAGGTCGCCGGCGGCGTCGTCGGACAGCCGCTCGGCGAGACCCGGCGTCGCGGCGATCCGCAGCAGCACCCAGGTCAGCGCGGCGGCCATCGGCTCCTGGGCGGCCATCAGCAATGCGAGCAGCTCCTCGACGAGGTCCCCGGCGTCGGTCTGCGCCTCGGCCGCGACCAGCCGCCCGAGCACGCCGCCGCCCGGCTCGTCCGCTCGGCGCCGCTGAGCGATCTCATCCTCCAAGAGCCGCGCGACCGGCGCCCGCCGCCGCTGGTAGGCGACGTCGATGCCACGTCCGAGAAGCCCATCCTCCGGGCCCGGGATCGTCACCGGCGGGTTGCCGGGCGTCCAGAGGAGGCTGCCGATCGACTGCGCCAGCGCGTTGGCGCGCGGCCCTTCGACGCCGAGCACCTCGCGCACGAAGACCTCGTCGGCGATCGCGCGCATCCGGGGCAGCAGGCGCAGCGGGCGATCGCGGGGCCAGCGGGCGACGTGCGCGTGGGCGACCGCCTGCATCGCGTCACGTCGCTGCGCGACGGCGTCGAGCGCGAACAGATCTTCCACCCGGCTCCGTGCGGCCTGGTGCCCGTCGCCGTCGCTGCCGAAGATCGAGCGCGGCGAGGCCATCGGGAGCATGCCGCGGCGGGCCGCACCCGCGTGCGCCGTCGCCGGATCGGCGCCCGGCAGCGTCGCGGCCAGCTCGGCGTCGGCGACCACCACGACCGGCCCGGTCGTGGCCAGCCGCATCGTGAAGACGTCCCCGTAGCGCGCCTGCTCGCGCCGCAACCAGCCCAGCGGATCGCGGTGGAAGGCGAGCGTCTGGGCGAGGCGACCGGCGCGCGGGCCAACCGGAAGGACGATGGGCACGCCGCCCTTCCTACCCGGAACCGGCGTCGTGCAGCGCGGACGCGCCGGCCGCCGCCGAGGGTTGGCCTCGGTTCCGGGCGGGGACGTCAGCCCCATGGACACCAAGCCCTTCGCCGTCGTGACCGGTGCCTCGAGCGGCATCGGCTTCGAGCTGGCCAGGCAGTTCGCCACCAACGACTACAACCTGCTGATCACCGCCGAGGATGCCGAGCTCGAGACCGCCGCCAACGAGCTGCGCACGCTAGGCGCCGACGTCGAAGCCGTCCAGCTGGACCTCACGACCGACGGCGCCGTCGACGAGCTCTACGCCCGCATCGCCGCCGCCGGCCGGCCGGTCGACGCGATCGCCCTGAACGCCGGCATCGGCTCCGGCGGCTCCTTCGCCGGCCCGGACGCAGACCGAACGCCGCTGGCCCAGGAGCTGGCGATCGTCGACCTCAACGTCCGCTCTACGGTCCACCTCGCCAAGCACGTCATCGGCGACATGGTCGAGCGCAACGAGGGCCGCGTGCTCTTCACCTCCTCGATCGCCTCGACGATGCCCGGCGCCTTCCAGGCCGTCTACAACGCGTCGAAGTCGTTCATCCAGTCCTTCGCCCTGGCCCTCCGCAACGAGCTCAAGGACACCGGCGTGAGCATCACCGCGCTGATGCCCGGTCCGACCGACACCGAGTTCTTCGAGCGCGCCGACATGCTCGACACGAAGGTCGGCGCCGACGACAAGGACGACCCGGCCGACGTCGCCCGCGACGGCTTCGAAGCGTTGATGGCCGGCAAGGAGCGCGTCGTGTCGGCCTCGCTGAAGACCAAGGCCCAGGGCCGCGGATCGCGCTTCCTACCCGACCGCGCCAAGGCCGAGATGCACCGCAAGATGGCCGAGCCCGGCTCTGCCCCCAAGAACTAGGCCAAGCCACACCCATGAGGCGCCGAGGCCCACCAGATGTTCCAGCCGGCGGCGTCGGGCAGGTCGAGTTCGCCGAGGGCCGCCACGAGCGGTCCTGACGGATCCGGGAAGCGCCGGCTGGCCGGCCGGCGCGTCCTCATCACCGGCGCCAGCTCCGGGGTCGGGCTCGAGGCGGCACGACGCCTGGCCGCCGAGGGTGCGCGGCTGGCGCTGATGGCTCGCGGCGCCGAGGCGCTCGAGCAGATCGTCGCCGAGGAGCGCCTCGACGCCGTGCTCCTCCCCGTCGACCTCAGCAACCGCCCCGCGGTCGAAGAGGCCGTTGCGATCGCCGTCCGCGAGCTCGGCGGGCTCGATGTCGTCGTCTCCAATGCCGCCGCGGCGGTCTTCGGGCACGTCAGCGAGGTTCACCCAGACGACTTCGATCGGACCGTCGCGGTGACGTTCACCGGCGCGGTGAACGTCATCCGCGCGGCCCTCCCCCACCTGCGTGCATCGCGCGGCACCATCGTGGCGACCGGGTCGCTGATGGCCTCCGTGCCGATGCCGACGTGGTCCTCCTACACGGCGTCCAAGCATGCACTGCGCGGCTTCCTCAACAGCCTCGCCATCGAGGAGCGCGAGCAGCGCAGCGGCGTACGCGTCGCGATGATCCATCCTGGACCGATCGACTCGCCGCTCTTCGCCCAGGCCTCCAGCGCCACCGGTCGCCAGCCGCGCGTCCCACCGGACGCTTACCACCCCGACGTCATAGCTCGGGCGCTCGTCGAGGTCACGATCCGGCCCCGGCGTGAGGTCCTGCTGGGCGGCGAGACACGGCTCGTCGGGCTGCTCTACGCCTTGACCCGACCAGTCGGCGAGCGGTTGTTGATGGTGCTCGACCGGTGGTACCGCAGCGGCGACGAGCAAGCGGCGCGCCCCGGATCGCTGTGGACCGCCCCGCGCCGCCCGCAGGTCAGCGGCGGGATCCCGGCGCGCGACAGCCTCCTGGCCCGATGGCAACTCGGACGACGGCTATGCGCGCGCGGATCGACACCGCTCGACCTCGCCCACCACGTGGTCCTGGCGGTGCGACGCGGGATCCACCTCCGCCATCGCCTGGTCCGGCCCGTCTCCGAGACAGCATCACCGGAGCACGGGCTCGCCATCCCGAAGCCCGGCGACGCCGACCCGCCCGCCACCGCGGGCCAGGTCGACCTCTAGCCGCCGCCCGCACGAACAGCCCGGACCGCGATTCACTGCTGCGCGCAGGCGCAGACGGGTAAGCGCGTGCCATGGGTCGTTCCGCGCTGATCGTCGTCGACATGCTCAACCGCTACGAGCACGACGACGCCGAGGCCCTCCGCGACTCGGTGCGCCAAGTGCTGCCCGCCATCTCCGGCCTGGTCAGGCAAGCACGGGAGGGCGGTGCGCTGATCGTCTACGTCAACGACAACCACGGCGACTGGACGGCGGGGCGAAGCGCCCTCTCACGGTGGGCGATGGAGGGCCGCGACGCGTCGCTGATCGAACCGATCGTTCCGGGTGAGGACATGCCGTTCCTGGTCAAGGCTCGCCACTCGATCTTCTACGCGACGCAGCTGGAGTACCTGCTCCGGGAACACGACGTCGACCATCTGGTCCTCGTCGGCCAGGTGACCGAGCAGTGCATCCTGTACTCGGCACTGGATGCGTACATCCGCCACTTCCGCGTCACCGTCCCGCGCGACGCGGTCGCCCACATCCACCCCGACCTCGCGGACGCCGCGCTCGAGATGATGGAGATCAACATGCGTGCCGAGATCACCGAGGCGGCCGCCACCCTGGCAGCGCTGACCGCCGACGCAAGCGGCCGCTCCTAGAAGCGCATGGCGGCGAGCTACCCGCGCCGCCGCAGCTCGGCGGCCGCGCGCCGGGCGATGACGTAGGCGATGGGTGGGGCCACGAAGAACAGAACGCGGAAGATCCGCACCTGCAACTCGTAGTCCACGCCGAAGGCCAGGAACGCACGGTCGGCCGAGCCGGCCAGGAACACGACCGCGACCCATGTGAGGAAGGCGGTCGCGAACCCGGTCCGTCGCGGGTTGTCGCGCGGGCGGTCCAGGAGATGGTGATGGGCGCGATCTCCGCGCGCGAACACCCGCTCCTCCAGCCACGGCCACGCGTACAACACCATGAACACGACCGTCGGGAACAACAGCCCGCCGAAGAACGGGTTGGGCACCAGCGTCCGGCCGAAGGCGTGGACCTCCAGGTTGGGCATCAGCCGCAGCGCTCCGATCAACCACCCCAAGTACCAGTCGGGCTGCGCGCCGTTCTCCCCCAGCCACGGTTGGTAGGGCCCCCACTCCCAGACCGGGTTGATCTGCACCAGCCCGCCGAGCAGGACCAGCAGCCCCGCGACCGCCGCGAAGAGCCCGAGCGAGCGCAGCGCGTAGCCGGGCCACAGCGGCGAGCCGACGACGTTGTCCTCGCGTCGCCCCGGCCCGGCGAACTGCGTGTGGTGGGGCCGGATGATCAGCGTCAGGTGGACGGCGATGAGGATCGCGATCAGCGCGGGCAGGACGAAGACGTGAACGAAGAGCAGCCGCGGCAGGAACGCGTCGCCACCGGGGAACGGGCCGTCCCAGATCAGGGTCCCCAGCCCACCGCCGACGCCCGGGATCGACAGCGCGGCGCCGTTGCCGATCGCCAGGCCCATGCCCGACAGCAGGTCGTCGAGCAGCGAGTAGCCGACGTAGCCCTCGAGGATCGCGACGCCCATGAGCGTCACACCGATCATGTAGTTGATCTCGCGCGGACGGCGGAACGCGGCGGTATAGAAGATCCGCAGCAGGTGCAGGACGATGGCCACCAGGAACACCAGCGCCGCCCAGTGGTGGGTCTGACGCAGGAGCAGGCCGCCGGGGACCTTGAACGACAGGTCGAGCGCCGACGCGTAGGCGCCGGAGACGCGCGCGCCGTCCAGTGGCGCGTACGGGCCGTGCCAGACGACCTCGGTCGACGAGGCGTGGAAGAACAGCGCCAGGAACGCCCCCGTCGCGACGAGGACCATGAACGAGTACAACGCCAGCTCGCCCAGCAGGAAGGACCAGTGGTCGGGGAAGACATAGCGCAGGGCGGCGCGCAGCGCTCCGGACGAGCGGACGCGGTCGCCGACGAACGCGACCGGGTCGTGCTCGTGCTCCTGCTCGTGCTCGGCGGGGCGCGAGGTCACGCGTGGCGTCCCTTCGTCCCCCACCATGCCGGGCCGACCGAGCCCGACAGGGGACCGGCGGCGACGAGGTTGCGCTCGGCATCGAGCTTCAGCGGCAGCTGCGGCAGCGGTCGTGACGCCGGGCCGAAGACGGGCTTGGCCGCGCGCCGGACGTCGAAGGTCGAGTAGTGGCACGGGCAGACGAGGCCCGGGGGGCTGGAGAGCTCCTCGTCGATGGGCTTGCGGAAGAGCGAGACGGCGCAGCCGGCGTGGGTGCAGATCTTCGAGTAGGCCAGCAGGCCCTCGGGTGCCCAGCCGCGGCGGTCGGCCGGGAGCCGCAGCGTCGCCGGCGCGACGCGCACGACGACGATGGGCGAGCCGAGCTCGCGCTTGTCGGCGCCTTCCGGGAACGCGGTCAGGAACGCGCCGTCGGCCAGGGCATCGGCGCTGACGGGCTGGTCGTCCTCGTCGACGAGCCGGATCCCGTCGCGCCACCGCGAGGTCTCGTCCAGGACAGCGGGCGAGGGGCCCAGCGCGGTCAGCGGCAAGGCGGCGGCGGTGATCGCGCCGACGCCGGCCGTGCCGGCCGCGGCGGTGAGCAGCCCGCGGCGCGACACGCCGTCGCCGGCGCGGCGCAGCTCCGCCTCGAGCGCTCGCTGCTCCTCGCGAGGCTCGGCGATCGGCCGATGCTCGACGGCGGTCTCGCGCGGGGCCACGCGCCGGCCGGCGATGATCAGCCCCGCGGCGAGCGCGGCGAGGCCCAGGCCGAGCGCGAGCCCGAGCAGCTGCGTGTTCGCATCGGCCGCGATCAGGACGCCGAACGTCGTCAGCAGTGCGCCGGCGGCGATCAGCAGTCCGGCGACGAGCGGCTCGGCCCACGCCGGCGACCCGGTCTCGTAGCGGCGGGGATCGACCCCATCGCCTTGGTCTGGCGCCGGCGGGGCGGTGGGGTGCGCAACGCCGCGCAGGACGCCCACCAGCACGGCCAGCCGGGCGATCAAGGCCTTCATGATCGTGCGCGCTCCCCGACCAGCCGGGTGATCAGCAGCAGGACCGAGCCGGCCAGCAGGAAGGCGATCGCGCCCTCCGCAACCGGGCCGAGGTGACCGATCCCCCAGCCGCCGCGGTCGGGCGGATCCTGGACGACGTCGGTGACGTAGCGGGCGATCGAGTCGACCTGGCCGTCGTCGAGCTGACGGGCGCCGAAGCGCGGCATGAGGTAGGGGCCGACGCGAACCGCCTCGCCGACCTGGCGCGGCGTGACGTCGGTCAACGCCGGCGCGACCAGCCCCGGCGCGGCGCCGCCGCGGCCCATGATCTGGTGGCAGCCCGAGCAGCTGTCGGTGAACAGGCGGCGGCCCTCGGCGACGTCGCCGCGCGCCGGATCGACGGCCGGAATCGCCGGCCCGCCGGGCCCGCCGCGCTGGGCGACGTACGCGATCAGCGCCTGGATGTCGCGCGGCCCGAAGACGGGATCGGCGCGCGGCGGCTCGATGCCGGGCCGGGCGAGCGGCATCCGGCCGGTGCTCAGGTAGAAGTCGGTCGCGGCCGTGCCGACGCCGCGCAGCGACGGGCCGCGGCCGGGAAGCCCGCGCAGGTCGGCGCCGTGGCAGTCCGAGCAGGTCTGCGCGTAGAGCTCGGCGCCGCGCGCGACGAGCGTCGCCTGCGCCGAGACGTCGCGCGTCGACCACGCGACGGCCGCGACGCCGACGACCAGCGCGCAGGCCAGCGCGACGAGCGTCCGCCTCAACGCGCCCCCTCCGCCGGCAGGCCGCGGCGCTCGCGGACCGCGGCGCGGCGCTCCTCGGCCACGAGCGCGCGCCAGGCGAGGGCGAGCAGGAGCGGGACGACGACCGCCATGCCTCCGACCGACATCAGCCCGCCGGCCACGCGCTGGTCGGCGAGCGCGTCGGTCCCGGGCCGCGCGTACGGGGCGTAGACGACGTGCTGCTCGGCGGCCAGCGTGGCGCCCAGCGCGGCCATGGCGCCCATGGCGACGACCAGCGCCGCGATCGTCGCCGTGATCGAGACGCGGCGCGGCAGCGGATCCGCGCCCAGCAGGCCGATCCACAGCAGCAGCGCCGACCACAGCAGCGCGGCGTGGACGCCGGCATGGACGGCTCCGGAGCGGAGCGTCAGGTCGTACACGGCCGGCACGTGCACGGCCAGCAGCACGCCCGCGAAGGCCGCCGCGCCCGCCGCGGGATGGGTCAGCGCGACCACGACGCGGGCGTGCAGGAGCCGGGCGAGCCGCCGGCGCGTCGCGTGCCCCGACGCCGCCAGCGCCAGCCGCACGGGCGCGCCGGCGGCCAGCAGCGGCGCCGCGACGAGCCCGAGCAGCTCGTGCTGGACCATGTGCATCGACAACTGACGGTCCGCGGCGCGCTCCAGCGCGGGCGAGGTCGCCACGGCCAGCACGACCAGCCCGGCGAACCACGCGGGCGCCGCCCAGCTGCGGCGCCGCGCGGGCGCGCGCCCCAACCCGAAGGCGTACAACAGCGCCAGCGGCGCGGTGGCGACCACCGCGCTCACGCGGGCACCGCCACCGCTTCGTCCTCCCGCGCACGGCCTTCGCGCAGGTCCGCCAGCGGCGCGTAGGACCGCACCGGCGGCAGCGGCGCGGCGAAGTTCCCGCGGGGTGGCGGGCTCGGCGCCGCCCACTCCAGCGAGCAGCCCGTCCCCCACGGATCCGGCGTAGCGTCGCGCCGGCGCAGGAACGATCCGGCCACCGCCAGCAGGAACACCACGACCGACACGGCGATCAGGAACGACCCGACGGTCGAGACCACGTTGAGCCCCTGCCATCCCGTGGCCGCCGGGTAGTCGGGCAGCCGCCGTGCCATCCCGTCGTAGCCGAGGACGAACTGCGGAAGGAACGTCAGGTTGGTCCCGATCGCCATCAGCCAGAAGTGCACGCGGCCGAGCCGCTCGCCCAGGCGTCGCCCCGTCAGCTTCGGCCACCACAGGTACACGCCCGCGAACAGCGCGAACACACTGCCCGCGAACAAGGTGTAGTGGAAGTGCGCGACCACGATGTAGGTGTCGGTCGATTGGAAGTCCAGCGTCGGCGACGCGACGAAGATCCCGCTCAGCCCACCGACCAGGAACTGCACCAGGAACCCCAGGACGAACAGCATCGACGTGGTCAGCCGGATCGATCCCCGCCACAGCGTCGCGATGATGTCGAAGTACTCGATCCCGGCCGGGACGATCAGCGCGGTCGACGTCAAGGTGAACACCTCGACGGGGACCGCGCCCGTCGTGTACATGTGGTGCGCCCAGGCGCTGAGCGACAGCACCGTGAATCCGAGCAGCGCCGGCACGAACGCGCGGTAGCCGAAGAAGCGCCGGCCGCTGAACACCGACGCCGCCTCGGCGGCCATCCCGACGAACGGGAAGAACATCACGTACACCGCGGGGTGCCCATAGAACCAGAAGAGGTTCTGGTAGGTGATCGGGCTGAGCGTCGTCAGCCCGCGGCGGTCCAGCCACAGCAGCGCCATCCCCACCACCAGCGATGGGAACGAGAAGATCACCAGCAACGACGTCGCGAACGCCGTCCACGTGAAGACCGGCATGCGCAGCATCGTCATCCCGGGCGCGCGGCGGCGAAGGATCGTGATCAGCACGCACCAGCCGAAGATGATCGCGCCGGTCGTCGCGAGGACCACGCCCCAGATCCACAGGTCCATGCCGGTGCCCGGTGTGCTCGGCGTGTCCGACAGCGGGTCGAAGGCGTACCAGCCGGCGCTGCCGGCGCCCTCGCGCGTGAGGAAGCCGAGCCACATCACGACGCCGCCGAGCGAGATCAACCACGAGGCGACCAGCGCCCAGCGCGCGCCGGAGATGTTCGCCGCCCCGAGCTGGAGCGGGACCAGATACAGGCAGAACGCCAGCGCGACCGGGATGACGACGAGGAAGATCATCGTCGAGCCGTGCATCGTGAACAGCTCGTCGTATCCCTGGTGCGAGACGATCTGCAGCCCCGGCTCGGCCAACTCGGAGCGCATGAGCAGCGCCAGCACGCCGCCGGCCAGGAAGAACAGCAGGGCGGTCACGGCCGTCCGGACGCCGATGACCTTGTGGTCGGTGGAGAAGAGCGCGTCGATCACGCCGCCGCCGCCTCGCCTTGTCGCGCGCGCAGCCACGCCCGGAACGCCGCGGGCGCCTCGACCACGACGCGGAAGCGCATCTGCTCGTGGTACTCGCCGCAGAACTCCGAGCAGCGATCGTCGCGGTAGTCGATGCCCTGATCGAAGAGCAGGTCGAAGGTGTTGGTCCGGCCCGGGATCGCGTCGTACTTGAAGCGCGCCTCCGGGATCCAGAACGCGTGCACGACATCGATGGAGGTCAGCCGGAAGCGCACCGGCTGGCCGGCGGGCACGACGAGCGTCGGCAGCCGCGCCGGCCCCTCGCCCTGCTCGACGACGCCGCCCGGGTACGTGAACCGCCAGTTCCACTTCGCGCCGACGACCGCGATCGTCAGGCCGGCGTGCCCGGCCCCCGGGGCGGGCGCGGCGCGGGCGACCGTGTGGTTCACACGGTGCACGGAGTCGAAGCTGCGCCACACCAGGAAGGCGGCGACGAGGGCCAGCACCACGGCGTAGCCGGTCTCCAGCCGCGGGGCGCCGGACCGCCGCGACGGAGGCTGCCCGCCGGGGCGCGCGCGGTCGCGAATGACGATCACGGCGAGCGCGATCACCACGAGCGCGAAGACGCCCGCCGCGATCGGGACATAGAGGTCGAAGAGTCCCGAGAACGCTCCGCGGGTGTCGGCACCTCCGCCCACGCGGCCGACCTACCCCGGATCGCGGCGAGCTCTGGCGGCTGCGTCAGCGCGCCGCGCCCGCTGCGGCTCGACCGTGTAGCGCGGGTCCCGCGCCGAGGCCATGCCGCCTTCGAAGAGCCCGAAGCGCGTCAGGGCGGAGCCGGCGAGCAGCGCGGCGCCGCTGAGCGCCGCGCCGGCCCGGCCGCGGCGCGCGATCGTCGCGGCGCCGAGCGCTCCCGTGGCGGTCAGCGCCTTGGCGGCCTTCAGCCGGCGCCCGGCGGTCCCGCCGCGCAGCGCGCCGGCGACCATGCCCAGCCGGCGCTCCATCGCGTGCTCGGCGGCCAGCTCGGCGACGGCGCCCAGCACGGCCAGGCGCGCCGCGGGGCCTGACTGCGTCACCGGCGCGGCCAGCAGTCCGGCGCCGGCGGCGGCGCTGGCCGCCGAGCCCGCGAAGACGTAGGGCAGTTCCCGGTGGCCGTCGTGCCAGGCGGGCACCGCGGTGTCGGCGATCAGCGCGGCGGTGTAGGTGCTGACGCCGGCGCCCAGCAGAGCCGCCGCCACGCCGGCCGCGCGACCGGTGCGCGGCGCGCGGTCGAGCGCGTCGCTGGCCAGCGCCGTGACGGTCAGCGGCGCGTAGGCCGCCAGGACCCAGACGCCCATGCTCATCGGCGACGTCGGCTTGAACACCCGCAGCATGTTCAGGAACCGCCCCGGCCGGCCCAGGTCGTGGATCAGCGCGCCGAGCGAGACGACGATCGCCCCGGTCGCCGTCACCCGCGCGGGGCGGGCCAGCGCCGGGCGGCCGGTGACGTCCGCGCCCGCCGCCAGCAGCGACGACGCGCCCGCCAGGCCGCCGGTGAAGAGGTAGCCGGCGATGTCGCGCTCCGCCCACACCGGCGGGTTGATGATGGGCTTGCCGTAGTAGGACCCCGTGTCGCTCATCGTCGCGCCCCCGCGAACGCGGCGGCGACGCCGGTGACCAGCGCCCCCGCGGCCAGGCCGACGTGCTTCCACATGCGCGACAGGTCGCGCGTGGTCACGATCGGGTCCGGCGGCAACCCGTACACCTCGGGCTCGTCCAACAACAAGAAGAACGCGCCGTCGCCGCCGACGCCGTCGCCGGGGTCCTCGCCGTACAGCCGCGCGTCGACCACGCCGGCCTCGTGCAGTGACTCGACGCGCCCGGCCGCGCGGTGGCGCAGCTCGTCCAGCTCGCCGAACTGGATCGAGTCGGTCGGGCACGCCTTCGCGCAGGCCGGCTCCTGGCCGACCTCTAGGCGGTCGTAGCACAGCGTGCACTTGAAGATCCGGCCGTCGTCCTCGCGCTTGTCCAGCACGCCGTACGGGCAGGCCGGGACGCAATAGCCGCAGCCGTTGCAGATGTCCTCCTGCACGACGACGGTCCCGAACTCCGTGCGGAAGATCGCACCGGTCGGGCAGACGTCCAGGCACGCGGCGTGCGTGCAGTGCTTGCAGACGTCGGAGGCCATCAGCCAGCGGAAGTCGTCCTCGCGCTGGAAGTTCGGCGCGTGCTCGCCCAGCGGCTTGCGCTGCTCGACGAACGCGACGTGCCGCCAGGTGTCGGCGCCCAGGCCGCCGGAGTTGTCATGGGACATCCCGGTCCAGTCCAGGCCATCCTCGGGGACGTCGTTCCACTCCTTGCACGCGACCTCGCACGCCTTGCAGCCGATGCAGACCGACGTGTCGGTGAAGAACCCCATGCGGGGCGTGCCGTCGCTCACGGCGCGACCCCGGTGGTGGCGGTGATGCCGGCCCGCGCGCAGTAGTCCTCCACCAGCGCGCGGCGTGCCGGACCGCGGGGACGCCGCCCTGGGCGGATGTCGACCGTCAGCGCCTTGACCTCCTGGATGTGCGAGCTGGGATCGAGCGCCATCGACGACAGCTCGTTGACCGCGTCCCCCGTGGCATAGCCGTTGGCGCCCCAGTGGTAGGGCATCCCGAGTTGATGGACGACACGCCCGTCGATCCGCAGCGGCGTCATCCGGTCGGTGACCATCACCCGCGCCTCGATCGCTCCACGCGCGCTGACCAGCGTCGCCCACCCCGCATGCGCGAGCTCGCGGATCGCCGCCAGCTCGGGCGAGACCTCCACGAACAGCTCGGGCTGCAGCTCGGCGAGGTAGGGCGTCCAGCGCGACATCCCGCCCGCGGTGAAGTGCTCGGTCAGCCGGTAGGTGGTCAACACGTAGGGGAACAGGTCGGCGCCCGCCTCGCCGGGGTCCGGGTGATACCGGTTGGCGGGATGCTCATAGATTTGGCGAGCCGGGTTGCGCTGCTGGCGGTGCAGGCGATTGCGCACCGGCGAGTCCTGGGGCTCGTAGTGCGTCGGCATCGGCCCACTGGCCGTCCCCGCCGGCGCGTACAGCCAGCCGCGCCCGTCGGCCTGCATGATGAACGGATCGTCGCCGGCGAGCGCGTCTGGACCGCGCGCATCGGGCGGCGGCCGGTAGCCCGGCGCCTTGTCGGCCTCGAAGTCGGGCACGTCCTCGCCCACCCATTTGCCCTGGTCGGCGTCCCACCACACGAGCTTCTTGCGCTCGCTCCACGGCCGGCCCTCGGGGTCGGCGGAGGCGCGGTTGTAGAGGATGCGGCGATTGGCCGGCCACGCCCACGCCCACTCGCTTCCGGTCCAGCTCTGCTCGCGCGCGGGCGTGCGGCGAGCGGTCTGGTTGACGCCGCCCGCGTACGCGCCGCAGTAGATCCAGCAGCCGCACGCGGTGGACCCGTCGTCCTTCAGCTCGGTGTAGGCGGAGATGAGCTCGCCGTCGGCGTTGAAGCCGCTGATCTCGGCCAGCACGGCGTCGGCGCTGGGCTCCTCGTGGTCGCCCGTGGTCGGGTAGTCCCATGTGAGGTCCAGAACGGGCCGGTCCATCTCGTCCTCCGAGCCGGCCAGGCGCTCCCGGATGCGCTTGCCCAAGTGGTACATGAACCACAGGTCGCTGCGCTGATCGTCGACGGGATCCTGCGCCTTGTGGTGCCACTGGAGCATGCGCTGGGTATTGGTGAACGTGCCCTCCTTCTCGATGTGCGCGGCGGCGGGGAAGAAGAACACCTCGGTGGCGAGGTCCTCGGTCGCCCACTCGCCGGACTCGATCTCCGGGCCGTCCTTCCACCACGTGGCGCTCTCGATGAGCGAGAAGTCGCGGACCACCAGCCAGTCGAGGTTGGCCATCCCGAGGCGCTGCATGCGCGCGTTGGCCGAGCCGACCGCCGGATTCTGGCCGAACAGCATGTAGCCCTTGACGGTCCCCTTGACCTGCTCCATCACGGTGTCGTAGGTGCTGTGGGTGCCGGTCAGGCGCGGGAGGTAGTCGAACGCCCAGTCGTCGTCCTTGGTCGCCGCCGCGCCCCACCACGCCTTCAGGAGGCTGACGAAGTAGGACGGCATGTCGCCCCAGAAGCCCTTGGCCGGCGCGTCGGCGGTCACGAACGAGGCGAAGTCGTCGTGTGCGTGGGCGTGCGGCATCGGGATGTAGCCGGGCAAGGTGTCGAACAACGTCGGGATGTCGCTCGAGCCCTGGATCGACGCGTGCCCGCGCATCGCCATCACGCCGCCGCCCGGGCGGCCCATGTTGCCCAGCAGGAGCTGGAGGATCGACGCGGCGCGGATGTACTGCGAGCCGATCGTGTGCTGCGTCCAGCCGACGCCGTGGACGAACGCCGTGGTCCGCTCGCGCCCGGAGTTGTTCACGAACAGGTCGCAGATCTGGCGGAAGAGGTCCTGCGGGACGCCGCAGACGCGCTCGACCATCTCGGGTGTGTAGGACGCGTAGTGGCGCTTGAGGATCTGCCACACGCAGCGCGGGTGCTGGAGGGTCGGGTCGAGCGTCGGCGTCCCGCGGCTCTCGGGCCCGTGCTCGCCCTGCCCGTGCTGGAGGCGGACGTTGCCCTCCTGGTCGCGTTGGCCGGCGGCGGCCGCGACGTAGGCGCCCTCGTACTGCCAGCTCGTCGGGTCATAGCCGCGCAGCTCGGGGTCGAAGCCGGAGAACAGCCCGTCGGCGCCGGCATCCTCGAACTCCTGGCGGATGATCGTCGGCGCGTTGGTGTAGCTGAGGACGTACTCGCGGAAGTCCAGGTCGTTGGACACGACGTGGTTGATGATCGCGCCCAGGAACGCGATGTCGGTGCCGGCGCGCAGCGGGACGAAGACGTCGGCCAGCGCGCTCGTGCGGCTGTAGTGCGGGTCGATGTGGACCACGGTCGCCCCGCGCGCCTTGGCCTCCATCACCCACTGGAAGGCGACAGGATGCGCCTCGGCCATGTTGGAGCCCTCGAGGACGATGAGGTCGGAGTGCTGGAGGTCGCCGGGCATCGTGCTCGACGCGCCACGCCCGAACGAGGTGCCGAGGCCGACGACCGTCGAGCTGTGGCAGACGCGCGCCTGGTTCTCGATCTGGATGACGCCGAGCGCGGTCAGCAGCTTCTTGATGAGGTAGTTCTCCTCGTTGTCCAGCGCGGCCCCGCCGAGCGCGGCGAGGCTCATGGCGCGCCGGACGCGCTTGGCGTCCTGACCCTCGCCGACCTCCCATTGCCAGCCGCGACGGCGCTCCGCCACGATGCGGTCGGCGACCATGTCCATGGCGGTGTCGAGGTCGAGTCGCTCCCAGTCGGTCGCGTGCGGCCGGCGGTAGAGGACATGGTGCTCGCGCGCGGATCCGGTCGTGAGCTGGAGCGTCGCCGAGCCCTTGGGGCAGAGCCGTCCGCGGCTGTGCGGCGCGTCCGGGTCGCCCTCGATCTGCACCGCCTTGCCGTCCTTGACGTACACGTTGAGGGCACAGCCGACGGCGCAGTACGGGCAGACGGACTTCACGACCCGGTCGGCATCGGCCGTGCGGGGCTGCAACGTCGCGGAGCGGCGGGACTTCGCGGCGTCGCCGCGCGCGCTGGGGTCGTCGCCACGGAGCTGGCGCACGACGGGCCAGGCCGACGGCGCCGGGAGCCGAGGCGTCACGACGGCTCCGGCCGCGTGAGCTCGCGCGGGGCGCGCTCTCGCACCCAGGCGACGACCGCGGGCTTCTCGGTCGGGTTGTGCGCGCGCGGGTTGACGAGCGCCTGGTCGCCGTCGGGCGCGCCGTCGGCCGGCCGGCCCGTGGCGATCATGTAGGCCTTCCCCGGCGCGATCCCAAACGCCTGTCCGACCGCGCCGTAGGTATCTCCCCTCTCCAGCAGCTCGAGCACTTCCGCGCGCGTGGGCATCGGTGCGCCAGTACCCGGGCGGCGGGCCCGTTCAACCATCGCCGCGGCGAGCTCACGCGGGCACGGCGGCGCCCTCCGCCCGGCTGCGCAATAGCCTGGGACGGATGGTCCGGCCCTCGCCACCGAACGCGACGGTCGGGATCGAGCCGATGGGGTCGCACTTCGTCGTGACGACGGTGCCGGGCGATGGCCTCGCCGGTGCGCTGGCGACGCTGCCCCACGTCCTGCGCGATCCCCTCCGCGAGCCGCACCGCTGGAGCGCGCCGGCGGTGCCGCTCGTCGTGCGTGCGGTGCGTGGGCTGGTCGCGATGCACCCGTGGATCGAGGTCGAACCGGAGGCCGAGCGACTGCTGTGCGCCGTCGAGCAGCTGCCGGAGGCCGCGACGGCCGTCGCGCACTTCTGCGAGCACAAGCCCGGCGTGCCCGGCGTCGTCATCGCGATGGAGCCCGATCCCGAGCTGCGCGCAGCCTTCGAGCAGCTGCCCGAACGCCGCCGCGATCCGGTGCTGGACCGCTGGTGGATCCCCGCGCGCGAGGGCCCGCTGGAGGCGCTCGCCGACGAGCTCGACCGCATCGGCACGCTCGCCGCGACGCCCGAGGTCCGCAAGCGCGTGGGCCGCTATGAGCAGCCGTCGCTCTCGATGGCCGCCGTCGTCGACGTCGCGCACCGCTGCGACGTGGCCGTCGTCGAGAACGTCGCGGGCGATGTCGGCCTCCGCCTCTGCCGCCGCTGCCACCCGGACCTCGAGCCCGAGCTCACCCCGCTCGGCCTGGTCACGCGCACCTTCGACTCGTGGTGGGTCTCGATCCACGGCGACGGGCGGCTGCGCGCGCTGCTCGAGGCGCGCCCGGAGCTGCAGGGCGGCCACGACGTCCTTCCGGCCCTCGACGACGCCGCCGTCCGGGCGGGCGCCGCCGATGCGCTCGAAGTGCTCTCGTCGGCCGAGGACGGCCGGATCGACATCGACGGCCTGACGGCGCCGCTGCGCCCGTTCCAAGGCGCTGCCGTCGACTACGCGCTGCGCGCCCGGCGGGCGTTCCTCTCCGACGAGCCCGGCCTCGGCAAGACGATCCAGGCGCTGGCGACGCTCGAGGCCGCCGACGCCTACCCGGCGCTCATCGTCGCGCCCGCGTCGCTGCGCCTCAACTGGCTGCGCGAGGCCGAGCGCTGGCTGCCGCATCGCACGCGCGCCGGGCTGTCCGGGGGCGACGCCATCGGCGCCCAGGACATCGCCGTGGCCAGCTACGAGATCACCCATACCTTGGTCGACGGCGCCGTTGCCGCCCCGCCCCGCGCGCTGGTCCTCGACGAGTCGCACTTCTGCAAGAACCCGACGGCCCGCCGGACGCAGGCCGTCACCGCGATCGCCGCCGCGCTGCCCGACGACGCGATCGTCCTGCTGCTCTCCGGCACGCCGGTGCTCAACCGCCCCGACGAGCTGGCGGCACAGCTGAAGATCCTCGGCCGCCTCGACGCGATCGGCGGCGCGCGGCGCTTCGCCCGCGTCTATGCGCGCGGGCAGGAGCTCAACACGCTCAACCGCCGGCTGCGCCGGACCTGCTTCGTACGCCGCCGCAAGGCCGACGTCCTGCGCCACCTCCCGGCCAAGCAGCGCGTGATCGTCCCGGTCGCGATCGCCAACGGCGGCGAGTACCGCGCGGCGCAGTCCGACGTCGCCCGGTGGGTCCGGGCGCAGGCCGAGGCCGACGAGGCGTTCACCCGCGAGATCGCAGGTTTGGACGACGACGCCCGGGCCGGCGCGATCCGCGAGCGCGGCCGCGACGCCGAGCAGCGCGCCCGCCGCGCCCAGGCGCTCGTCCGGATCACGCAGCTCGCGCTGCTCGCCGCGCGCGGCAAGCTCGACGGGGCCAAGGAGTGGATCGCCAACTTCGTCGAGACCGGCGAGAAGCTCGTGGTCTTCACCCGCCACCGCGAGATCGGCGACGCGCTGTTGGAGGCCTTCCCGGGCGCCGCATGTGCGACGGGCCGCCTCGACGCCGACGGCCGCGCCGCCGAGGTCGACCGCTTCCAGTCAGACGACGCCTGCCGGCTCATCGTCTGCTCGCTGGACGCCGCGGGCGTCGGGCTGACGATGACCGCAGCGTCCAACGTCGCGTTCGTGGAGCTGGGCTGGACGCCCGCCGCCCACGACCAGGCCGAGGACCGGGTGCACCGCATCGGCCAGGAAGAGGCCGTCACCGCCTGGTACCTGCTCGCAGCCGACACGATCGACGAGCGGATCGCGGCCGTGATCGACCGCAAGCGCGAGCTCGTCCGGGCCGCGACCGACGGCACGCCCGCCGGGCAGGAAGGAGTCCTCGACGAACTGCTGGACTGGCTCTCGGAGGACGCCTGAGCCTCACCGTGCGCCGGCGGCGATGCGCCGGACCTCGGCCGCGGTGCGCGGGCACCGGCGTGACCATCGGCGAGGGCTCAAAGGCGCCTGCCCCAAAGCCGATGGGCTGGAGCGGCCGTGCCGTCGATCTCGGGTGCTCGCGTCCCGCTCGCGGTCGCGATGGCGAGCGCGGCGAGGATCAGGGTTGCGGCCGCGAGGAAGGTGATGCGCATCGCGGTGGCGACGGCGCCGGAGGATGCGGTCGCGATGTCGCCGGTGCCTGCAGCGAGCGAGAACACGGCGCCCATGACCGATGCGCCGGTGATCAGCCCCAGGTTGCGCGACAGGTTGAGCAGCCCGGAGGTGACGCCGCGCTGGTCGGGGCTCACATCGGACATGACGTTGGTGTTGTTGGCGGTCTGGAAGATCGCGTAGCCGGCGGTGATGACGACGATCGCGACGATGTAGCCGGCGACGTCGAGGGACGTCGGCATGGCGGCGAGGGCCAGGGAGCCCATGGCGACGCCCGTGATGCCGATGATCGTCGTCCGCTGCACGCCGAAGCGATCGGCGATGCGACCGGCCGGGACACCGGTCAGCGCCGCCACCACGGGCCCGATCGACATGACCAGCCCCACGGATGCGGCACCGAGGTCGAGCGCGCCGGTGAGGTAGAACGGGCCGACGACGAGCGTGGTCATCAGGACGGTCGAGACCAGCGTGCTCGTGGCGAGGCCGGCGCTGAGGCGCCGGGAGCGCAACATCGCGGGCCGGATCAGCGGCGAGCGCGTTCTGGTCTGAGCGACCGCGAACAGACCGAGCGCGATGCCGGCGGCCGTCAGCAGCGCGATGTTGAGCGGACCGAAGCGTCCGCGGCCGACCGTCACTCCCAGCGTGTAGGACGCGAGGGTCAGGGCGAGCAGCAGCGTCCCGCGAACGTCGAAGGCGGTCCGTTCGATCCTCGGCACTCGTCGATCGACGGGGAGGTGGCGGGAGACCAGCAGGCCGGTCAGGGCGCCCACGGGGACGGTGATGAGGAAGATCGCCCGCCAGCTGAGCGCGGCGATCAGCAGTCCGCCGAGCGATGGCCCGAGTGCGGTGCCGATCGCCGACATCGTGCCGAGCAGGCCCATGGCGCTCCCGGTCCTCGCCTTGGGAACGGTCTCGGTGACCAACGCCATGGCCAGGGCCAACATGATCGCCGCGCCGAGCCCCTGCACGGCGCGCGCGGCGATCAGCGCCCACAGCGTGGGCGCGATGCCGCAGAGGGCCGAGGCGGTCGTGAAGAGAGCGAGGCCCAGGATCAGCAGCCGGCGGCGACCGATGAGGTCACCCAGCCGCCCCACGCTGACGATCAGGGTGGTGCCTGCCAGCAGATACGCCAGGACCACCCACTGCGTTTCCTGGAACGACGCGTCGAACTCCTGTGCCAGCGTCGGCAGCGCGACGTTGGCGATGCTCGTCCCGAGGGACGCCAGCAGGATCGCGAGCGAGAGGCCGGCGAGCGCGCCGCGCGCTGCGTGCGTCCCGTCCCCGTGCGTGGCGCCGGCGTGGTCTGTCGTCGTCGTGGTCATCGAGCGCGTCCTCCTCGTCTGCTAGATATGCGTGCGCACGCACATACGTCGTGGTGGAGACGCCTCGAAGGCGCTGAACCGCACAGCGCCGAAAGATGCGTGCGCACGCACACGTTACCCGAAAGAGATCCCGATGCCCAACCGCGAGCGCCAGACGAGCCCCCGCCTTGACCTGTTCGAGCTGATCGGCGCGCTCGCCCGCCGCCGGTACCAGGCCGCCGAGCGGTCCTATGCGTCCCTCGGCCTCAACCACACGGAGGCCCGGCTGCTGAAGATGCTCGGCGACGAAGCGGGCGCAACCACCCAGGACGCGCTCTCGCGCCGGCTCTCCGTCGACCGCAGCAACGCCGGGCGGGCCTTCAAACGCCTCGAGCAGGCCGGCTACGTCGGCCGGCGCAAGGACGATGCCGACAACCGCACCAACCTCGTCGACATCACCCCCAAGGGCCGCGAGGCCGCCGCCGAGGTCAAGCGGCTCAGCAAGGACATGGCCCGAACCTTCTTCGGCGACCTGACGGAGGCCGACGCCGCCACCATCGTGACGCTGCTCCGCAAGGCGCTCTGAGCGCGCCGGACGGCCGCCCGGGCGGTCATGCCTCCGGGCGAGCCGCCTCCAGGGTGCGTCCCAAGTTGTCCAAGATGGTGCTCCACCCGCGCCGGTGCGAGCGCACGGCCTCCTCGTCCCACAGGTCGCGGTGGACGAAGCTGACCGTGGTGACGCCGTCGGTCTCCTCGAAGTCGAGCTCGATCAGCGTCCGTCTCGTGTCGCCGTCCCAGAGCCAGGTGAACGCCAGGCGGGTCGGGGGCTCGATCTCGGTGTAGGTGCCGCCGCCGCCGTGCTCGACCTCCTTGTCCGGATCGCGCATGACCACACGCACGACACCGCCGACGCGCAGATCGACTTCGGCCTCGGTCGTCTCCCAGCCGTGCTCGGCCTGCCACCAGCGGCGGATGACCTCCTCGCTGGTCCACGCGTCGAACACGCGCTCGGCGGGCGCCTGGAAGGTGCGCTCGATGCGCAGCGTCTTGGTGTCGGTCATGCCCCGGGCTCCCGCCGGCGTCGCAGGCGCAGCGTCAGCCATGCGCGCCCGAGCAGCAGAGCGGTGCTCGTGCCGGCCAGCGTCGGCAGCATCTCCTCCAGCGGCACGCCTCCCACGTGCGCGATCACGAGCGCGCCCTCGAGCCGCGCTGCGAGGCGGCGGCGTCCGAGAGGGCGGCCTCGAAGACGGTGGCCTCGTCGTACTCGTCGTGGAGGTTCCACCACTGGTACGGCGGCGTCTGCGGGTATCCCTCCGGCGAGTCCTCCCACTCCTCCTGGCGGCCGAGGGCGGTGATGTCGAGGTAGCTCCAGGCGCTGCCGAGCGCCTCGTCGCCGCGCTTGTCGACGAAGTACGTGCGGAAGATCTCGTCGCCGTCGCGGAAGAACGCGTTGGTGCCGTGCCACTCGTCGACGCCGAAGTCCACGTCGAAGTCGTCGGTGATCGTGTACCAGGGGATGTCCCATCCCATCCGCGCCCGGTAGCGCTCGATCTCGCTCTGCGGCGCGCGCGAGACGTTCACGAACGTGGTGTCGCGGGCGTTGAGATGTGCGAGATGGGCGACCTGGTCGGCCATGAACGAGCAACCGCGGCAGCCACTCTCCGGCCAGCCGGCGACGCCGGGCTCGAAGAAGAAGCGGTAGACGACCAGCTGACGGCGCCCGTCGAACAGCTCGAGCAGGCTCGCCGGGCCGGCCGGGCCATCGAAGGCGTAGTCCTTCTCGACGGCCATCCTCGGCATCCGGCGGCGCTCGGCGGCCAGCGCATCGCGAGCACGGACGAGCTCCTTCTCCTTGACCAGCAGTTCCTCGCGCGCGGCGTTCCAGGCCTGCGGCGACACGATCGGCGGCATGTTCATCTCGGGTCTTCCTCCTTGAGGTACTCATCGACGACATCGAACAGGCGCCCCCACAGAGCGCGCTGGCGATCCATCCAGTCGGCGGCCACGCTGAGCACCTCCGGCTCGAGCGAGAGCCGATGCGTCCGGCCCTCGACCACGCGCGTCACGACGCCGGTCTCCTCCAGCACCTTCAGGTGCTTGGAGATCGCCGGCTTCGACACCCCGAAGCCGCCGGTGGCCTCGCCGACCGTCGCCGGACCTGCGGCGAGGCGCTCGACGATGCCGCGGCGGATCGGATGCGAGAGCGCCTTGAATGGATCGTTCACCATCGGGTTAACCGTAGCACGCACGACCGGGACCGCAAGGTTCGCCGCGGATGCAGCGCCGGATAGGTTCGATGCCGATGACCGACGACGCTCGACACGAGCAGATGATCGCGGTCGGCACGGGGCAGGTGGCCCTGACCGATCGCCGGACGCGGCAGGCCTGGACCGTCGAGCTGGCGCCGTACCTGCTTGCGCCGGTGCCGGTCACGCAAGCCCGCTACGCCGAGGTCACGGGGCAGTCACCGAGTGCCGCCCGCGGCGACGAGCTCCCGGTCGAATGCGTCTCCTGGCTCGCGGCCGCCCGGTATTGCAACGCGCTGTCAGAGCACGCGGAGCTCACACCGGCCTATGTCGCGACGGGCGCCGGCGCGGACGTCCGATGGGACGCGTCCGCCGACGGCTATCGCCTCCCGACCGAGGCGGAATGGGAGTACGCATGCCGCGCGGGCACGACCGGCCCTCGCTACGGCGAGCTCGCCGACATCGCCTGGTATCGCGACAACGCAGGCGACGCGATCCACGAGG
The DNA here is from genome assembly GCA_036009425.1 of Baekduia sp. Lineage (GTDB taxonomy): Bacteria > Actinomycetota > Thermoleophilia > Solirubrobacterales > Solirubrobacteraceae > Baekduia. The sequence goes on from DASYLT010000127.1 coordinate 25,797, forward strand.
TGGGCGGCAAGGCGCCGAACGCGTGGGGGTTTCACGACATGCTCGGCAACGTCTGGGAATGGTGCTGGGACGTCTATGACCCCGAGGTCTACGGCTCCTACCGGGTGCTGCGCGGCGGCGGGTGGAGCGACGAGCACTGGAGCTGCCGCGCGTCGGTCCGGCGCCGCAGCCACCCGACGTTCCAGATCGACGACGTCGGCTTCCGCGTCGCGCGATCCGTGCAGTCGTGACGCGCCCACCAGGCGCGGGCTCATCCCGTCGTCGTCAAGGCCACCCCCAGATGCCGCACGAACCACTCCCGCGCCAGCGCGGCGACGCGCTCCAGCGCACCGGACTCCTCGAACAGGTGGGTGGCGCCGGGCACGATCTCGAGACGGGACTCGCCGGCGAGCAGCGCCTGGGCTTCGCGGTTGAGGCGGAGCACCTGGGGGTCGCGCTCGCCGACGATGAGCAGCGTCGGCGCCGTGACGCGGCGCAGCGCGTCGCCGGCGAGGTCGGGGCGCCCGCCGCGCGAGACGACCGCACGCACGCGCTCGGGCCGGTCGGCCGCGGCGATCAGCGCCGCGGCGGCGCCGGTGCTCGCTCCGAAGGTTCCAACGGGAAGCGCTCCGATCGCCGGGTCCGAAGCCACCGCGTCCACGGTGGCGACGACCCGCTGTCCCAGCATCTCGACGTCGAAGCGCAGGTGGCGCGTCCTGAGGTCGACCGCCTCCTCGTCGCCGGTCAGGAGGTCCATCAACAGCGTCGCCAGGCCGGCGTCGACCAGGACCTGCGCGACGGCGCGGTTGCGCGGGCTCGTCCGGCTGCTGCCGCTGCCGTGCGCGAAGACCACGAGGCCGCGTGGCTGCGCCGGGAGGGTGAGGTCGCCGAGCAGCCGGGCGCCGGCCGCGTCGATGGCGATCGGCCGCTCGCGCTGGGCCGCGGCGCGCTGCACCCGCTACACGCCCCACGGATAGGTGTCGGGCAGCTCGCCGGTCTCCCACTGGCCGGTGCGCTCCAGCGGCTCGAGCGCATGCGTCTCGTCGAGATGGATGACGGCGTCGAACTGATGGGCGATCCGCGCGTTGAAGTAATGCGAGATCCGCTCGGTCTCCGGGCGGTAGATCACCCCGATCGCGCGCTGCAGCCGCCGGCCGTGAAGCGTCGTCGGGTCCACCAGGAACGCGGGCAGGTCCTGCTCGTGGAACAGCTCCTCCCAGCTGCCGGGCAGCGCCGGACGGACGTGCTTGCGCTCGGCCGGGCGACCCCAGTCCGACGCCGCGGTGACGGTGCCCGTGTAGGTGGTGAAGCCGACCAGGAAGGCCTTGTCGCCGTGGCGCTCGCGCGCCAGCTGCCCGACGTTGAGCTGGCCGGTGCCGCCGAGCTCGGTCGCACGGTTGTCGCCGAGGTGGGAGTTGTGCTCCCAGACGGCCACCTTCGCCGGACGGCCACCCGTGCGCTCGAGATGCCCGGCGAGCTCCTCCAGCGTCTGCGCCATGTGGCGGTCGCGGAGGTTCCAGCTCTCGACTCCGCCGCGGAACGACGCACGGTAGTAGCGCTCGGCATCGACCACCAACCGGGCGTTCTGCTCCGCGTAGAAGTGGCCGTCCGCCTCGATGTCGGAGTCGCGCGCGGCCAGCTCGGCGGCCCGGTCGCGCAGCTCCACGAGCTGCTGGACGGCCTGCTCCTCGCACGGCTCGGCCCCGCCGAGGCCGGCCTCGTAGGCGTAGACCTGCGGGTCGTGCCCGAACTGGTCGAAGCACGCGTAGCGCTGCCGGGCCCGCTCGGCCGCCTCGGGATCGACCCGTTCCAGGTAGTCCACCACGGCCGTCATCGACGCGTGCAGGCTATAGAGGTCCAACCCGTAGAACCCCACCTTGGCGCCGGCGGGCAGGCCGTCGTTGTAGTCGCGCAGCCAGCCCAGGAACTCCGCGACGACGGTGTTGCGCCACATCCATGTCGGGAACCGTTCGAAGGCGTCCAAGGCCTCTTCGGGTGACGCGTCGTCGCCGACGCCCCGGACGAAGCGGTTGACGCGATAGGCGTCGGGCCAGTCGGCCTCCACCGCGACGGCGGTGACGCCCGCCTCGACGATCATGCGCTTGGTCAGCTCGGCGCGCTCACGGTAGAACTCGTGCGTGCCGTGCGACGCCTCGCCGACGAGGACGTGCCGCGCCTGGACCGCCCGCGCCACCAGCGCGTCGTAGTCGTCGGGTGCGCCGGTGACCGGCCGCAGCCCCGCGAGTGGTCCTTCGGCCGGCGGGCGGCGGGCCCGCGCCAGCAGCCGGCGCACCTCGTCGTCGCTGGTCTGGGAGAAGTCCTCGTACCACTGCCCGACCGAGCCGAGCGGGCGCGGCGTCTGGAGGCAGACGACCTCGTCGGCGAGCGACCGGAGGTCCTCGCAGACATCCGGGTCGGCGACCGGCACCGCGACCACGATCCTCGCCGGCTCCTCCTGCCGGACCGCCTGCACGGCCGCGACCATCGTCGACCCCGTGGCCAGGCCGTCGTCAACCAGGACGACCGTGCGCCCGCTGAGGTCGGGCGGCGGGCGATCTGCGCGGAACGTCCGCTCCTGGCGCTCGAGCTCCCGCCGCTCCTTGGCGTCGATGGCCTCGATCCACTCCAGCGGCAGGTCCAGCGACTCGACCAACTGCTTGTTGATGACGCGCATGCCGCCGGTGGCGATGGCCCCGAAGGCCAGCTCCTCGTGGCCGGGCACGCCGAGCTTGCGCACGAGGAAGACGTCCAACGGGGCGTCGAGCGCCCGGCCGACCTCGAACGCGACCGGCACGCCGCCCCGCGGCAGCCCGAGCACGACGACGTCGTCGCGCCCCGCGTAGGGCCGCAATCGCTCCGCGAGCGCCTGTCCCGCTTCCACGCGGTCCCTGAATCGGTGTAGGACAGTCGTCGTCATGAGCCTCTCCCCTCCGTGGCCTCGCCGCTGGCGGTAGGGCGGGCACCGCGGGAGACAAGCCGGCGCCGGCCGGCTCGGGGCTACGCGCGCGCTTCGAGCAGCCCGGCGAGGTTCTCCTGCCCGCCGGTGTGCTCGGGGTGAAGGCGAACCAGCGCCTCGAGCAGGGCGAGCGCCGCCTCGTCGTCGCCGCAGCGATGCGCGAGAACCGCCAGGTCGTTGAGCGCCTCGGGATCGAGCTGGCGACGCACCGCGTCGTGCAGCAGCGACCGCGCGGCGGCCGCGTCTCCGGCGGCGGCGAGCTCCAGCGCGGCCACGTGGGTCCCGTCCGTCGTGGGGCGCTCCTGCGCCCGGAACGCGAGCGATGGACGGGCGCGCGGGTACAGGGTGGAGATGCGGTGCGACGCGGCGATCTCGTGGCGCGAGAAGTCCATGTTGGCGGCCACGTCGTTCTCGCGATCCCAGCGCGAGCCGGCGCGGGTGATGACCGAGAAGCAGTCGTTCAGGATGGTGTCGTTGCCCCAGGCGACGGTCTCCTGGCTGACGCAGCGCAGACCCGCGGCTCGGGCCAGGCGCTCGACGAGCTCCGCCGAGACCGTGGTCGCGCGCCAGTGGATGTTGTGCGGGTCGTAGGCTCCCGGCTCGTAGGAGCCGATGTTGGAGTGATGGATGAACGCCACGCCGTCGGCGGCGAGCACCCGCGAGAACTCCGTGAGGTAGCCGGCGATGACGTCCTGCTCGGCGTGCACGAGGGAGTCGAAGCTGAAGATCAGATCGACTGATCGGTCCTCCGCGATCGCCAGCGACGTGCCGTCGTTGACGTGGAAGCTGACATGCCCGTCGCCGGCGAAGCGCTCGCGGCAATGGGCCACGGCCGTCTCGGCGATGTCGACCGCGACCAGCTCGTCGCACAGGTCGCGCAGGTAGTGCGTCCAGCGGCCGTACCCGGGCGCGATCTCCAGGATCCGCCCGGCCGGAACGAACCCCTGGATCCGCGAGAACAGCGTGACCCACCACTGATGGGACACCCCGCCCCAGGCGTCGGACCACTCATCGCCGCGCTGCGACCAGTCGTAGGCCTCGTTCCACATGGAGATGTTGTCGGCAAGGTCCGGCATAGACGGGTCATCGGCGCTTCGCGCGGGCGCCTTGAGCCGACCTGCGACGCGCGGGCGCGCAGGACGGTGAGTGCGCGCGAGGGTCGCGCTGCGGCCACCCGCCGGGACTTGCCAGGATCGATGCGCATGAGCGCGACAGCCGACAGTCGAGGACAGCGCCGAACCGCACTGGCGTCCATCGCCGCCGCGACCCTGCTGGTCGTCCTCAAGCTCGGCACCGGCCTGGTCACTGGCAGCCTCGGCCTGATCTCCGCGGGCATCGAGTCCAGCGGCGACGTCGTCGCAGCGATCCTGACGTTCTTCGCCATCCGGCTCGGCTCCCGTCCCGCCGACCGCGACCACCCCTACGGGCACCGGCGCGCCGAGAACCTCGCCGCCCTCGGTGAGGCGGGCATCCTGCTGGGCGGCGGCGCGATCGTCGTCTTCGAGGCCATCCGCCAGCTGCTGCACGGCAGCGAGTCGCTGGAGGCGAAGTGGTTCGTCTTCCTGGTCATCGGCATCGCGCTGATCGTCGACGTCAGCCGGATCGTCGTCTCGGTGCGCACGTCCAGGAAGTACAACTCGGCCGCGCTGCGCGGCAACGCGTTCCACTTCGCCGCCGACATGGCCGGCTCGCTCGCGGTGCTGTGCGGGCTGCTGGCCGTCCGCGCCGGCTTCCAGCAGGGCGACGCCGTCGCGGCGCTCGTCATCGCGTTCATCATCTTCGGCGCAGCCGCGCGGCTCATCTACGAGAACGCCCGCGTGCTGATGGACACCGCACCCGCCGACGCCCAGGGCCGCGCCGAGGCCGCCATCCGCGCGCTGGGCAATGACGTCGACCTACGACGCCTGCGCCTGCGCGAATCGGGCGGGCGCTTCTTCGCCGACGTCGTCGTCGGCGTGCCGCCGGCACAGGCGATCGTCGAGGGTCACTCCCAGGCCGACGCGATCGAGGATGCCGTGCGGCAGGCGCTGCCGGACACCGACGTCGTCGTCCACCTCGAGCCCCAGCGCGACGGCCTGGACCTACGCGACCACGCGCTGGCTGCCGCGCTGGCCGAACCGCTCGTCCGCGAAGCCCACGACATCGTCATCTACGAGAGCGGCGATCGGCGCAGCGTGTCGCTGCACCTCAAGATGCCGGCCGACCTCGCGCTCGCCGAAGCGCACGACGTCGCCGAGCGCGTCGAGGCCGACCTGGAGCGGAGGCCCGACGTGGAGGCCGTCCAGACCCACCTCGAGCCGCTGGAGCTTCCGGTCGCCGCGCGCGCCCCGGAGCCCGGAGACCCACGCGACGATCTGGAACGCCAACGCATCGCCCGGATCGTCGAGGACCGCACGGGCCATGGACCCGAGGAGCTGCGCCTGCTGCGGACCGACGTGGGCCTCGTGGTCTTCGTCAGCGTGCGCGTCGGGCCCACCGCGACGCTGCGAGACGCGCACGAGCTCGCCCGCCGCATCGAGGACGACGTCCGCCGCGACAGCGACTACATCGCCGACGTCGTGGTCCACACCGAGCCGTAGCACGGCGCGAGGCGCTGCCGGCGCACCGGCTGATCGTGCGGCTCAGCCGGCACGACGGCCGGCCATGCTTGCGCTCGACGCCGTGGTCGCCGCGGTGCTCTCCTGGAAGGCGACCGTGAACGCCGAGCCGGTGCCGTCGAGGGCGCCGGTCGACGCCTGGACGGCAGAGGCGCTGGCCGAGGTCTCGCCGGCGAAGCGCCGCCTGCCCTGCGGCCCCCCTGTGAGGTTGATGGCGGTCGCGTGCCAGGCCGAGTCGGAGATCGCGCCCGTGTGGCCTGCGGTGGTGGTCGCGGTCGCGGCGCTGAAGCTCGTGGTGGCGAAGTTCGCCAGCGCACCGATCGTGCAGCTCGACGTCGACGTGCCGGAGCAGAGCGACGGCGCCTCGACGACCCACTCGGCCGAGGTGGTGTCGACCGCCGCGGCGCGCAGCGTCTTGGTGAAGCTGGTGCCGCGAGTGAGGTTGCTCAGCTTGACGGTGACGAGGGTGCCCTTGACGGCGACGGATGCGTGCAGCTGATCGCCGGCCTTCAACACCAACTTGGCGCTGTGCGAGATGTCGGGCACGAGCTCGTACCAGGTCGAGTAGTGCGCGGTGCCCGAGGCGCTGCAGTCGGCCTCGGTGCCGATCTGCTCGAGCGCCGTCGATGCCGCGCTGTCGCCGCCGAGCCCCACCCACGTCGACGAGTACGTTCTCCTCCCGGACGTGCAGCTCACGGCCGGCTGGACCCACGTCGCGCTGACGTGGCGGAACTTCACGCCGCTGCGCGTCGCGGCGTAGCCGGCCCAGTTGGTGCTCGTGGCCGTGCTGGCGGTCGACGCCTGTGCGGCGGGCGCGCCGCCGACGGCGACGGCGAGGGCCGCGACAGACGACAGCAGGGCCGCACGGTGACGTCGATTCAGCATGTCGCAGACAGTCAGCTACGGCGCTGGGTCGCACCCCGGACCTACCTGAGAATTCGCTGAGAACGAGCAGCCTGCTGCGACCGCTCGGGCCCGCATGAGCGCCGATGTCCGGCTACCCCGACTTCCGAACGGGGACTGCCCTGGGCGACACGCGACCCGCCACCGCGGAGCATGTACACCATGCTCACGCCCCACATCACCGAGTTGGTTCGCCAAGGACACGCCGTGACGCAGCCCGTGCGTCCGCGTGAACCCCACACCCTGCCGCGCGCCGCGGCAGGGGCATCGGTCAGCGGCCCTCGCTCCGCAGGTAGGTGACAGCGGCCAGCACCCGCCGGTGCTCGCCGGGGCTCTGGGTGAGCCCCAGCTTGCCGAAGATGTGCGTCACGTGCTTCTCCACCGCCGCCTCAGAGATGAACAGCGCCTGCGCGATCCCGTGGTTGGACCTGCCCTCGGCCACCGCGCCGAGCACCTCGCGCTCGCGCGGGCTCAGCTGATCCAGCGGGCCGTCGCCGCGTCGCCGGCCGAGCATCCGGCCCACCACCTCCGGATCCAGTGCGCTGCCCCCCGCCGCCACGCGGCCCACGGCGTCGGCGAACGCCTCGACGTCCCCGACGCGCTCCTTGAGCAGGTACCCGACGCCCTCCGGACGCTGACCGATGAGGTCGATGGCGTAGTCCTCCTCGTAGTACTGCGAGAGGACGAGGATCCCGATCTCCGGACGCCGCCGCCGCAGCTCCAGCGCCGCGCGCAGCCCGTCGTCGTCGAGGCCCGGCGGCATCCGCACGTCGACCACCGCGACGTCGGGCCGGTGGGCCAGCGCCTTGCGCAGGAAGTCATCGGCGTCGCCCGCCTGGGCCACGACCTCGAAGCCGGCCTCGGTGAGCACCCGCACGACCCCGGTCCGGAGCAGCACGTCGTCCTCGCCGATCACGACCCTGACGCCTTCCGACACGACTGCCAGGGTACTCCGACCCCCCGCAAGCTCGCTAGGGGCCGGCCAGCAACCGCACCAGCGGCGCGTTGGGCAGCTCGTCCTTGGGCACGAAGGTCAGCGGCAGGCCGTTGCGGTCGGCCGCGATCTCGCCGGCGGCGTCATCGTCGCTGGAGGTCAGCAGGACGCGCGGCGTCCACGGCAGCACGAGGAGCGCCTTGGCCAGGGCGATGCCGCTGCCGTCCGGAAGCCGGACGTCGACCAGGATCGCGTCGGGCCGCAAGGACAGCGCCGCCGACATGCCTGCCTCGACGGTCCCCGCCTCGCCGACGATGGCGAATCCGAAGGACCTCAGGATGCGCAGCGCAAGGCCGCGGAACGCCACATCATCATCGACGACGAGTACAGAAGTGTCCACCAGGCCAATCTTCTCACCCGACGGGAGGCCGTGGGGTAGGGACAACCCGATTTCTGTGGCGGAGTCCAGCTCGCCCTACCTGCCCGTCAGGGCAGTCGGGCTAGCCCTACCCACCCGTCAGGGCAGTCGGATACAGAGATCCGGCTGCCGGGGCTGGCGCGCCACCGCTGCGGCGAGGACATTCTCGCCATGCCCTCTGCTCTCCGACTCGCGACGATCGCCGACCTTCCCAGCAGCGATCGCGTCGCGGCCCGCCGGCATCTCCGGCTCGTCGCGCCGCGCACCCTCCGCGTGGTGATCGCAGACGACCTCGAGCTGCATCGCGCCGGCCTCCGCGCCCTGCTCGAAGGCGAGGACGACATCGTCGTGGTCGGGGAGGCCCGCCGCGGCACCGACGCGGCGGCGCTGTCGCGCGACCTGCGCCCCGACGTCGTGGTGCTCGACCTCGGCGTCACCCCGCTTCAGGTCCTCGAGACCGCCTGGGAGATCGTCACCGAGCCGGAGCTCGCCGGCGTCGGCGTGCTGATCCTGACGCCGTCGGACCCCGACGGCGACACCCCGTCGGGCCGGCGCGGCGCGCCGTGCCGGTTCCTCGTCAAGGACAGCGCGCCGACCGACCTCGTGGCTGCCGTGCACGCGCTGGCCTTCCGCTCCAGCCCCGGCGCGACTCGCGAGCGCCCGCGCGTCCACCGCGTCCACCGCAACCAGGGAGCAGCGTCATGGAACTCCGCCATCTGAGGTACTTCGTCGCCGTCGCCGAGGAACTGCACTTCCGGCGCGCGGCCGAGCGGCTGCACGTCGCGCAGCCCGCGGTCAGCGAGCAGGTGCGCAAGCTCGAGCAGGAGCTCGGCGTCCGGCTCTTCGACCGCAACCAGCGCCGCGTCCAGCTGACCGACGCCGGCTCCGCCATGCTGACCGAGGCCCGGCACGTGCTGCGCCAGGCGCAGGTCGCGCAGCAGGCCGCCCGCACGGCCAGCGACCGCACGACGCAGCGCCTGCGCGTCGGCTATCTCGGCGACGCGCTACCCAGCGCCGTGCCGCGCGCGCTGCGCAGCCTCGCGACCTCGACGCCGCGGGTGCAGGCCAGCCTGGAGACCGGGCCGGCCGTGAGCCTGATCGACGCCGTACGCGACGGCCGCCTGGATGCCGCGATCGTCTGCCTGCCGGCTCCGGTGGCCGGGCTTCACGTCCTGCCCCTCGGAGCGCAGCACGCCGTGGCGGCGCTGCCCGCAGGCGACGCCCGCGCCGTGCGCGCGGAGATCAACCTCGAGCAGATGGCGCCCGAGCGCATCGTCCTCCTGCCCCGTCCCGCGAACCCCGCGTTCTACGACGCCGTCGTCGCCACGTGCCGCGAGGCCGGGATCAGCCCCATGCTCGTCGAGCTTGCCGAGGCCCACGTCGACGAGGCGCTGCTGGCCGTGTCGTCGGGGGCCGGCATGGCGCTGCTGCCCGAGTCGGTCGCCGAGCGCTACGCGGCGCCGGGCATCCGGTTCCTCCCGCTGGCCGAGCCCCAGCTGCGCTGCGAGACCGCCGTGGTGACCCGGGCGAACGCCGGCCACGGGCCCACCGACACGTTCCTTCACGCGCTCACCAGAGCTGGCCGGCTCAACGCCGTGCCGGACCGAGCCCGCCTGGTCTCCGTGGCCGCCTGACCCACGGCCGCGGGGCCGGCGGGCCCGACCGCTCGATCGCCAAGTCGTATCGAGCGGGTCCGGGCTCCGTTCAGACTCGCAACGTGTCCCCCACCGCCGCCACGGATCGCACCGAGCGACCCCGGTCGCGGCTGGCGGGGGTCTTGGTCGCCAGCGCCGTCGTGACCGTGGTCACGCTGGTGCTCTACCCCTTGTCCGGGGTCGATCCCGGCGTGTCCAGCGGCTCCCTGTACGTGCTGGGCGTGTTGCTGGTCTCCAGCTACTGGGGCCTGTGGCTCGGCCTGCCGACCGCGGTCGCCAGCGTGCTGGCCCTCGCCTACTTCCGCGCAGCGCCCTACCACAGCTTGCGGATGAAGGGCTCCGACTTCGCCGCGATCAACGTGTTGCTGCTGGTCTGCGTCGTCGCCGGCGTGATCGCCGACCGCGCCCGCCGGCGCGCCGAGGAGGCGCACCAACGTCTGGCGCTGGAGGCCCAGCTGCGCCGCGCTGAGACCGAGCGGCTCCGGCTGGAGCAGGTTCGCGACTCGGGCGCCCGCGTGCTGAACGCCGTGTTCGAGGAGCGCCGGCGGGTGGTCCGCGACCTGCACGACGGCGCGCAGCAGCGCCTGGTCCATACCGTCATCGCGCTCAAGCTCGCCCGGCGCGCGCTGGAACGCGAGGACGCGGCGTCGGCGGCGCAGTTCCTCGGCGAAGCCCTCTACCACGCCGAGCAGGCGACCGTCTCGCTGCGCGACCTGTCACGGGGCATCCTGCCGTCGACGCTGACCCGCGGCGGCCTGAAGAGCGGGATCGGCCAGCTGACCTCCCACGCCCCGCTCCCGATCACGGTCGAGGTGCCCGGCGAGCGGTTGCCGGCGCCGATCGAGGCCACCGCGTACTTCGTCGTCGCCGAGGCGCTCACGAACGTCGTCAAGCATGCCCAGGCCAACAGCGCCACCGTGTCGGCGGTCATCACCGGACAGGTGCTCCACATCGAGGTGCGCGACGACGGCGTCGGCGGCGCGCGCACCGACGGCCACGGCCTCTCGGGGCTCGTCGACCGCGTCGGCATGCTCGAGGGTCGCCTCCGGATCGACAGCCCCGCGGCCGGCGGGACCCGCGTCATCGCCGACCTGCCGCTGGCGACGTAGCGACCGGCAGTGCGTCGTCGACGCGCTGTCGCACACGCTGTACCGCACCATGGGCGCGCGTGACGCGATGCTCAACGCCGTGATCGCCCTCGACCCCGAGAGGGCCGGCGCTGACTACGCCGATGCCGGGGCCGGCGCGGGCCGCCGTGCCGGCCCGGGCGCGGTGGCGGACGCCGCGTCCAGCAGGCCCCAGCCGTAGTCGTCGTCGTGCCCGGCAGGGCCGAGATCGCGCGCCGTTTCCTCCAACCGCTCTCCGATGGCGGCCGGCGACGGATCGCGGCCGACGACGCGGCTGGCCACCACGAGCGCCGCCGCTGCGGAGACGTGCGGCGCCGCCATCGACGTGCCGACGTAGCCGACCGGGCCGGCGCGCCGCCCGGCCACGAGCGTCACCTGCTCGATCGGGCGTCCGCCGCGCCCCGACCGGCAGTTGGGGTCGCCCGCGAGCGCGGCGTCGTCACCGCCGCCGGGCGCGACGAGATCCAGCCGCGCGCCGTGGTCGGAGTAGGCCGCGCGACATCCGTGCTCGGTCGTCGCGCCGACCGCCATCACGTCCGGCGAGCGCGCCGGCTCCGCGACGACCCCCGCGCCGGCGTTGCCGGACGACCCGACCACCAGCACGCCACGCGAGCGTGCGGCTGCGATGGCGTCCAGCAGCCCGCTGATCTGGTCGGCGGTGACCTGCGGTCCGAAGTCGAGGCTCATGTTGATGATCTTGGCCCCGTGGTCGACGGCGAAGCGCACGCCGCTCTCGATCACGTCCGGGTCGCCGCTGCCGTCGTCGCGGAGCACCCGGACCGGCATGATCCGCGCGCCGTAGGCCAGGCCCGTCAGGCCGATGTGGTTGTCGGTCTGCTCGGCGATCGTCGACGCGACGTGGGTGCCGTGCCCGTTGCGATCCAGCGGGTAGGCGTCGTGGTCGACGAAGTCGTGGCCGGGCACGACGTGCGCGGGGCTCAGGTCCGGCGATCGCCGCAGCGGCGGCTGGTTCGCGTAGGCGACGCCCGTGTCCAGGACGGCGACGACGACGCCCGTGCCTCCGGGCGCGCCGGCCGCGCGGAGGTTGGCCCACGCGCCCGGCGCGTCGACCCCGAAGGGCCCGCTGAAGTTCCACTGCTCGCTGCTCCAGCCACCGGGGCGGCCGCTGACCCCCGCGTCGTCGGGCAGGTAGGGCGTCACGGACGCCGCCGACGACGCGCCGATCGCGAGGACGGCCACGGCGGCTGCCACCGCAAGGCCCGGCGCCAGCGCGCGTCGGAGCAAGGCGTAGGTCATGCCGGAACGCTATGGCGGGCACCGCCGATCTCCGGGCACCACGGCGCCCCCTGGGCCGCCGCCGCCCGTGCGCCGAAATGAGCGCATCCGCCGATCACCGGCCTGGAAGCCGCAGGGACGTGATCGAACCCGCGTGTTGGATGAGCGCTGGTGGTTGTTGCCCGGGCCGCCCCGCGGCGGTCTCCTGAAGGGCAACCGACCGGGAGGACCATCGTCAATGCGCAGCCGCGCCCCCATCATCGTCTCCTCGCTCGCCGCGCTGTCCACCGCGGCGGCGCCGGCGCTCGCCACGGACTCGCCCGCTCCGGCCGCGCTGCAGGACGCGCCGTCCACCGCCGCCATCCAGACCGCGCTGGGCCAGTGCGTCGACCAGACCTCCCCCACGTCGGGCTTCGGCGCCAAGTCCGCCAGCGCCGCCCGCCGCACCCGCGTGCTGCGCGGCACCGCCGGCGACCGGGGTTGCGGTGTCGCCATGGTGACGATCTCGATCGCGCGCGTCCACGGCAAGCACTGTCAGGTGCTCACCTCCAGCGGCCGCCTCGCCGACCCCACCGGCTGCTCGGCCGCGCGCTATCTGATGGCCTCGGGCACCGGCCAGTGGCGCCTGAAGCTGCCGAAGGGCATGCCCCACGGCTCCTACGTCGTCAAGACCCGGGCGATCGACTACGCCGCCAACGTCCAGGCGCCGCACACCCTGCACCTGACGCTCGGCTAGCGCGGCGCGTCCGCGAGGAGAAGCTCACCATGAGCGCACAGCCCATCCACCGCGTTCCGCCCGTGCCCGAGGTGTCGGACTACGAGATGGTCCAGGGTACCCGCGACGCCTTGGCCCTGATCTCGAGCAAGTGGTCGGTGGAGGTGCTGTACCTCCTCGCCTCGGGCACGCGCCGCTACTCGGAGATCCTCTACGACGTCGGCGAGATCTCCAAGAAGACGCTGACCCAGACGCTCCGCTCGCTCGAGCGTCGCGGGCTCGTGAAGCGGCTGGCCTACGCGGAGGTCCCGCCGCGCGTCGAGTACTCGCTGACCCCGCTGGGCTGGAGCATCACCGGCCTGTTGATGACGTTGTACGAGTGGTCGGCGGCGCACCTGGGCGGCGGCACCGGCGCGGCGCCCGGCGTGGTCGAGCTGAAGTCCGTCTGAGCCTCGTCAGCGCTCCTGACCGTAAGCCCACAGGAGCGTCGCGGGCGTACGAGCGCAACTGGCGCCACGGCTCGGCATGGAGCCCGCCCGCGTGATCGAGTATGCCTGTGCCATGCCCCTCCTCGACGACCTCCTGCTTCCCATCGTCCAGGCGCCCATGGCCGGTGGGCCCTCCACGCCGGAGCTGGCCGCGGCGGTCAGCGACGCCGGCGGGCTCGGCTTCCTCGCGGCGGGCTACAAGGACGTCGAGTCGGTGCGCACCGACGTCGAGGCGACCCGCGCGCTGACCGACCGCCCGTTCGGCGTCAACGTCTTCGCCGGCGGCGGCGTGCCCGCGGAGCCCGCGCTCGTCGCGGCCTACGCCGCGCGCCTGCAGGCCGAGGCGCTGAGCGCGGGCGTCGCGCTCGGACAGCCGCGGTTCGACGACGACCACCTCGCCGGCAAGCTCGAGCTGCTGGCCGAGCTGCGGGTCGCGGTGGTGTCGTTCACCTTCGCACTGCCGACCCGCGAGGCGGTGAAGCGGCTGCACGCCACCGGCTCCGAGGTCTGGATCACCGTGACGTCGCCCGACGAGGCCCGCGAAGCGGCCGAGCTCGCCCCCGACGCGCTGATCGTCCAAGGCGTCGAGGCCGGCGGCCACCGTGGCGTGCTCGTCGACGACGAGCAGGCTTCGGACCTGACGCTGCTCGTAGCGCTGCAGCTGGTGCGCGCGGCCGTCGACGTGCCGCTCGTGGCCTCCGGCGGCATCAGCACCGGCGCCGCAGTCGGCGCCGCGCTGGTGGCCGGTGCGTCCGCGGCCCAGGCCGGCACCGCCTACCTGCTCGCCGACGAGGCCGGGACCTCGCCGGCCCAGCGCGCGGCGACGGCGACGACGACGCCCACCACGCTGACCCGCGCGTTCAGCGGGCGCCTCGCGCGCGGGATCGTCAACCGCCTCCATCGCGAGCACGGCGCCGCCGCGCCGCGCGCCTACCCGGAGCTTCACCACCTCACCACGCCACTGCGCGCGCACGGCCGCGCGAGCGGCGACGCCGACCTGATCAACCTCTGGGCCGGCCAGGCCCATGCGCTGGCGGCGCCGCGGCCGGCGGCCGAGATCACGCGCGGGCTGGCCGACGACGCCCGCGCCGCGGTGGCGGCCGTCCACGCCCGCCTCAGCGGGGGCGGCTGAGCAACGGGGGCTACGCCGACAGCCACTCCACCAGCGCCCGGGTGACCGCCTCCGGCCGCTCGAACGTCGAGAGGTGCCCGCACTCCGGCACCGTGACCAGCCTGGCGCCGGCGATCCCCGCGGCGAGCTCGACCGCGCGCTCCGGGGGCGTGATCTGGTCGCTGTCGCCCACGAGCACGAGCGCCGGGACGTCGACGTCGGCCAGGCCGGGGCGCGCATCGGGGCGGTGGATGATCGCTGTCTGCTGACGGATCGCGGCCTCGGCGCCGGTGTCGCGCAGCATGTCGAGCTGGATCGCGCGCAGAGCCGCGTCGTCGACCCGCAACGGGTGTACGAGCCGCGGGAAGGACTGCTCGACGACCTCCGCGAAGCGCTCCTCGCGCAGCAGCGCGATCGCTGCGCGCCGCATCGCCGTCTGCGCCTCGTCGCGTAGAGGCCGCAGACGAGCAGCACGGGGAGCGGGGCCATAGGGCGACCGCTCAGGGCGCGCTCGCGCCCTGCTCGATGATCGAGAACGTGATGCCCGAGCGCTCCAGCCGCTCGCGCAGCGCATCGCCCATGGCGGCCGCGGTCGTCACCTGGCCGGCGGTCGGCGGGAGGTCGTCCAGCGCGAGGCAGAGCGTGGCCTCGGCGAGCATCCGCGAGGTCTCGCGGTAGCCCGGGTCGCCGCCGCGCACCTCGGTGACCACGCGCCGGCCGCCGCCCTCGCCGACGATCCGCAGCGAGAACCAACCCGCGTCCATCTGCTCACCCGTCGGCCCCTCCCCTCCCGGCAGGCGCGACAGCAGCGCCCTCCGCAGCGGCGCGACCTGCGCGGCGCCGAAGACCGCGGCGATCCCGGCGACCGAGCCGACCGCGATCGGCAGCCGCTTGACGGCGGCGTAGTGCCCGTAGGAGAAGTCGGGGCCGTAGCGCTCGAGCGCCGCCGCCGAGCGGCCGACGATCTGCGGGTCCAGCGTCGGCAGCGGCACCGCCCAGGCGCCGAGCTCCCGGTGCGGCGTCCCAGACTCGATGGTGACCGTGCGCCCGGCCGGCGCGGGCGGCTCGGCCCGGCGGCGCGCGCGGGCGGCGGCGAGGTTCTGGCGCGGCCGCGAGAACCCGAGCAGTGCGGAGTGCAGGGTCCCGCCGCTGATGCGCCCGCCGGCGCGCACGTAGCCGCGGAGCTTCAGCGGCACGCCCTCGGGCAGCAGGCCCACGGTGTACTGGACCCCGAGGTCGTGCGGGATGGAGTCGAAGCCGCAGGCGTGGACGATCCGGGCGCCCGTCTCCTGCGCGCGGGCGTGGTGATCGACGTAGGAGCGGTCGACGAACTCGGGCTCGCCGGTGAGGTCGAGGTAGTCGGTGCCCGCCTCGGCGCACGCGGCCACGACCGCGGCCCCGTGCAGGACGTAGGGGCCGACGGTGCTGGTCAGCACGCGCGTGGCCCGGGCCAGCGCGGCCAGCGACGCGGGGTCGTCGACGTCGGCGACGATCAGCTCCGGCAGGGGCGCGTCGGGATGGGCAGCGGCCACCCGGGCCCGCACGTCCTCGAGCTTGCCGGCATTGCGCCCGGCCAGCGCCCAGCGCAGGTCCTCGGGCGCGCGGGCGGCGATCTCGGCGGCGGTCAGCGCGCCCGTGAACCCGGTGGCGCCCAGGAGCGCGAGGTCGAGGCGCCCGGCGGCGGGCGGGGTGGCGGCCATGGCCGCCACCCTCTCACAGCGCCGCGATCAGACCTACGCCAGGTACTCGTCGTGCAGCGTCTGCCAGCGCGGACGGTGCTCGGCGCCCCAGCGCGGCCAGTCGACGGGATCGCCGTCGAGCGCCGCGTCGAGATGCTCGAGATGCACGTGCCATCCGGGCAGCACGGAGTCCAGGTGCTCGTCCAGATCGGGGTGCTCGACGATCAGGCGCAGGCGCGTCGCGCCGTCGGCCTGGGGCTCGAGCTCGAACCGCACCAGCCCATGGATGTCGGTGTCGTACTCCACCAGCCGGGGCGCGTCGAGGCGCGCGACCGTGCCGGTCGCCACGGCCTGCTCGCCGCCGTCGCCAGAGTTCAGCCAGCGGAACTGCACGCGGCCGCCCTCGCGCAGGTCGATGTCGGCGTCGGCGAGCCAGCCGACGACCTCCGACGGCTCGGTCAGCGCGCGCCAGACGCGGTCGATCGGATGGCGCAGCCGGCGCTCGTAGCGCAGCACGTGCGTGCCGTCCTCGCGCCGCTCGTGGGTTCCGAGGGAATCGGTCGTGGTCATGTCGCTGCCTCCTGGTCGTCGTCGAGATGGCGCTCCAGCGCGTCGAGCCGCCCGGCCCACAGCCGGCGGTAGGGCGCCAGCCAGGCGTCCAGCTCGGCCAGCGGCTCGGGGCGCAGCCCGTACCAGCGCTTCTGCGCCTCGGGACGCACGCGCACGAGCCCGGCCTCGCGCAGCGCCCGCAGGTGCTTCGAGACGCCGGGCTGCGGCAGGGCGAGCGCGTCGACGAGGTCGCCGACGGAGCGCTCGCCGTCGCGCAGCAGATCGAGGATGTCGCGCCGGGCCGGCTCGGCCAGCACGCTGAAGGTGATCGTCGTCACGCATCCTATATTCCCAGTCGTGCATATGCCTGTCAAGGCATACATAGGCGTCGCTGGTCATCGTGATGGACAACCCCGTGGTGCATCGGCGGCATATAGGGGTACGATCCACGGTCAGTCCTCCCCGACCGAACAAGGGATCTTCGATCGTGCGCATCCGCTTTGCCCTGGCCTTGATGGTCGCCGGCCTCCTCTGCGCTGCCGGCGTCGCCTCAGCTCAGGACACCAACACCACCGCCACCGACCCCACCAGCGGGTACACCAACACCAATACCCAGCAGGCGACGACGAACGCCGCACCGACGCAGACCAGCGAGTCCGCGCCTGCCGCACAGGGCGAGGAAGGCACCAGCGTCGCACCGTCGGTCGCCGCCCAGCCCGCCGGCACCGCTCCGCAGAGCCTGGCCTTCACCGGCGCTGAGCCGCTCCTGCTGATCGCGCTCGGCCTGGCCCTCGCCGGCGGCACCGCCACGTTCCTCGTGCGCGACCGCCGCCGCTCGCAGCAGTAGCCGTGCGCATCGGGCGCAGCGCGGCGGAGCCGGAGGGTGCGTCCCCCGGGTCCGCCGCGCCGCCCGCCTCGCCCCCGCCGCGCCGCCGCAGCCCGCTGCGGCGCGCGCTCCTGCTCGCCGGCCTGCTGGCCGGGGTCGCCCTGGTCACCGACGGCCTGCTGACGATCTTCTGGCAGGAGCCGCTGACCGCCGTCCAGCAGTCGCACAGCCAGTCGGTCCTGCGCAGCGACCTGCCGCGGTTGCGCAAAGCGCTCGCCGCCGAGGTCCCCGCGACGACCCGGCTGACCAAGACCGACCGCATGTACCGCCAGGCGCTGAGGCTCCTGCACTCGCGGTCGCCCGGCTCGGCGCTCGGCACGCTCGACATCCCGCGCATCGGGCTGAAGACCGTCGTCGTCGAGTCCACCGACCACGACGCGCTCACCAAGGGCCCCGGCCACTACAAGGGGACCGTGCTGCCCGGCATGGACGGGACGGTCGGCCTGGCCGGCCACCGCACCACCTACGGCGCGCCGTTTCGCCACGTCGACCAGCTGCGCACCGGGTCGAGCATCGTCATGAACATGCCCTACGGGGAGTTCACCTACAAGGTGTTCAGCAAGCGCATCACGTCGCCGGCCGACGCCTCGGCGCTGCGCGCCGACGCGGGGGTGCGGCGGCTCGTGCTCACCGCCTGCCATCCGCTGTACAGCGCCGCCGAGCGCATCGTCATCAGCGCGCGGCTGGTGTCCGCGACCCCGGCGTAGCGTCGCCGCCGAGGCGCTGCTCGCAGACCTCGATCGCCGCGGGCGACGCGTCGACGAGCACGAACCGGCGGTCCAGCTCGCGCGCCACCGCGCCGAGCGTGCCCGAGCCCGCGAAGAAGTCCAGGCACCAGCCGCCCGGGCGCGAGGACGCGGTGACCATCCGGCGCACGATCCCCGCCGGCTTCTGGGTCGGATAGCCCGTGCGCTCGCTGCCGCTGGTCGGGACGATCGTGTGCCACCACACGTCGGTGGGCCGCTTGCCGCGCGCCCGCTGCTCGGGGGTCACCAGCCCCGGCGCCATGTAGGGCTCGCGGTCGACCTCCTCGCTGTCGAACCAGTAGTTCTCGGGGTCCTTGACGTAGACGAGGATCACGTCGTGCTTGGCCGGCCAGCGCCGCCGCGCCTTGGCGCCGTAGTCGTAGGCCCAGACCAGCTCGTTGAGGAAGCAGCGGCGGCCGAAGATCTCGTCGAGCAGCACCTTGACGTAGTGGCTCTCGCGCGGGTCGAGGTGCACGTAGAGCGTGCCGTGATCGGCCAGCAGGCGGCGCGCCTCCACCAGGCGCGGCGCCAGGTAGGCCGGGAGGTCGTCGAAGCGATCGGCGAACGCCATGCGGCCGATCTCCTCCGTGCGATAGCGCCGGCCGCCGAAGCCGGTCACGTTGCCGTCGGGGTCGGCGACCGCCCGGAGCCGGCCGTGCGACTGGGCGCGTCCGGTGTTGAACGGCGGGTCGATGTACACCATGTCGAACGCGCCGCCGGGCAGCCGGGGGAGGACCGCCAGGTTCTCGCCCTGCACCAGCAGGTCGTCATCCAGGGCCAGGGGGCTCGTGTGATCTCGCACGACGCGCACGGTGCGCGAATCTGCCACGGTGCCCGGACGATGCGAAGCAGGCGACTCGCGCCGTCAGCCGTGCGCCACCGATGTTGAGGTCGCGGCGGTCACCGACCGCACGGCTGGCCCTGCTCGCGGTCGTCGTCCTCGTGGCCGCGGCCGTCGTGGCGCTCATCGGCGGCAGCAACGAGCCGCCCGGCCCGCGGCGCCTGGCGCCCGGCCGGGGGGCGACCGACGCGACGCGCGATCCGCTCGCCTACGACGCCGGACGCCAGGCCGAGTTCGAGGCGCGCGGCGCGGCCGGCCTCGCCCACGTCCTCTACGCCAAGAGCCCCGGCGGGGCGCCGGCCACCGCGGCGCGCGTGGCCCGGTACCGGCCGCTGATCGACGACGTCGCGCGCCGCGCCCACCAGGACCCCGACACCCTGGAGGCGATCGTCTTCCTGGAGAGCGCCGGGCGCCCGGACGCGCGCGCCTCGAACGACCTCTCATCGGCCGTCGGCCTGACCCAGATCCTGGCCCAGACCGCCACCGGGCTGCTCGGCCTGAAGGTCGACGTCGCCGCCTCGACCAAGCTCACCGCGCGCATCCTGCGCGGCGGCCCGGCCGGCCGGATCCGGACGCTGCAGGCCCGGCGGCGCCGGGTCGACGAGCGCTTCGACCCGCGCAAGGCGCTGGAGGCCACCACCCGCTACCTCGAGTTCGCCCAGGGCCAGCTCGGCCGCCCAGATCTGGCGGTCGAGAGCTACCACATGGGCGTCGGCAACGTGCAGAACGCCCTCAAGGCGTACGGGAAGTCCGACATCCCCTACGCCCAGCTCTTCTTCGACTCGACGCCCCTGCGCCACGCGGCCGCCTGGAAGGTCCTGGCGACGCTCGGCGACGACTCCTCCACCTACCTGTGGCGCATCGGCGCGGCCAAGGCCATCATGTCGCTCTACCGCGACGACCCGGCCAAGGTCGTCGCCCAGGCGGCGGTGCAGGAGAGCCCGAGCGGCGAGGACGTGCTCCGTCCGCCGAGCAAGACGCCGCGCTTCGCCGACGACGCGGCGCTGGCGACGTCCGACCTGGTCGTGGTCGATGGGCCGGCGCTGCGCCTGTCGCGCGCGCTGGCCGCGGCGCCGGCCCCGCGGCGCGCGGTGCGCGAGGACGCCCTGAAGGTCCTGCGCTACCTCGCGCTGGGCGTGCGCGAGGTCTCCAGGACGGCGCCGATCGTCGTCACCTCGGCGTCGCGCAGCGTCTCGGCCGAGCAGCGCGACAGCCAGGGCGTCTTCGGCGCCGAGGCGGCGCCGTCGATGCACACGACCGGGTTCGCCTTCGACCTCAGCCGCCGTTACCGGACGCCGGCGCAGGCCCAGGCCGTGCAGTTCTGGCTGGACCGCCTCACGGCGCTCGACCTCATCGCCTGGGCGCGCGAGCCGGCCACGATCCACGTGACGGCCGGCCCACGCGCGGCGGATCTGCCGTAGGGGACGTGGGGTGGGCGCCGGCGCTCCGGAGGCTGCGAACGCCGGAGAGGGCGATGACGACGGAGGTGCGAGTGGGCGCGGGCGCCGTCGGCCTGCCGCCGGCGCCTCCGGTGGGGGTGGGCCTGTTCAGCGCGGCGACACCGCGGCCAAGAGGCCCACGCACCCGCCGAGCCCTGGCGTTGTGCTGGTGGGCCTGTTCAGCGCGGCCGCGCCGCGGTCAACAGGCCCACCCGCAGGCCCACCCCCACCCAAGGCGCCGCGCCGGGTCGGTGGGCCCGAACGCGGACGTCCAGCGTCCGCCAACAGGCCCACCCCAGCCCACGGCGCCCGCGCTCAGCTGCCGATCGCCCCCAGCAGGTCCTTGGCGACCTGCGCCACGTGGCTGCCGGTGATGCCGAGCTTCTCGAGCACTTCGGGGCCCGGCGCGCTGGCGCCGAAGCGGTCGATGCCGACCGCGCGGTCGACCCAGCGCTCCCAGCCCATCGTGATCGCGGCCTCGACCGAGACGCGCGGCATGGTCGCCGGCAGCACCTCGTCGCGGTAGGAGTCGTCCTGCTGGGCGAAGAGCTCCCAGGACGGCATCGACACGACGCGCGAGGCGATGCCCGCCTCGGCCAGCAGCCGCTGCGCCTCGATCGCGGTGTGGACCTCGGCGCCGGTGCCGACGAGCGTCACGCGCGCCGGCAGCGCGGCATCGAGCTCCGGCGAGACGACGTAGGCGCCCTTGCCGACGTTGTCGGGGTCGATGTCGAGGATCGGCAGGTCCTGACGCGAGAGCGCCATGACCGCGGGGCCCTCGAGGTCCTCGATGATCACGCGCCACGCCTCGGCGGTCTCGTTGGCGTCGGCGGGCCGGATGACCGTCAGGCCCGGGATGGCGCGCAGCGCCGCGAGGTGCTCGACCGGCTGGTGGGTCGGGCCGTCCTCGCCCAGTCCGACCGAGTCATGCGTGTAGACCCAGGCGACGCGCAGGCCGGTGAGGGCGCTGAGGCGGATCGCGCCACGCATGTAGTCGGCGAACTGCAGGAAGGTCGAGCCGTACGGGCGCACGATGCCGCCGTGGGCGGCCATGCCGTTGACCGCGCCGCCCATGCCGTGCTCGCGCACGCCGAAGAAGATGTTGCGCCCGGCCTTGGCCTTCGTGTAACGCTCGGCGTCCCCGCCGGGGAACTCGGTCTTCGTCGACTCCGAGAGGTCGGCCGCGCCGCCGACGAGGGTCGGGACGAACGGCGACATGGCCGCCATGGCCTTCTGGCCGGCCGATCGCGTCGCGATCTTCGGCTTGTCGCCCCAGTCGATCGAGCGCAGCGCCTCCTTGAGGCCCGGCAGCGGACGGCCGCCGTAGGAGCCGCCCTGCCACGCCAGGTCCCACTCCTGGGCGAGGTCCTCGTGCGCGGACTTCCACTCGCCGAGGCGCGACTCCCACTCGGCCTGCTTGGCGGCGCCGCGCTCGGCGGCCTTGGCGAAGTCGGCGTAGACGTCGTCGGGGACGTAGAAGTGCTTGTCGGGATCCCAGCCCATCGCCTCCTTGGTGAGGCGGACCTCGTCCTCGCCGAGCGCCGCGCCGTGCGCCTTGCTCGTGCCCTGCTTGTGGGGCGACGGGTAGCCGATGATCGACTTGACGCTGATGAGCGTCGGCTTGTCGGTCTGGCGCTGCCCCTCGGTGATGGCAGCCTCCAGCGCGACGATGTCGTTGGCGTCGTGGACCTCCAGGACGTGCCAGCCGTACGCCTCGAAGCGCTGGGGGACGTTCTCGGTGTTGAAGCTGAGCGACGTCGGGCCGTCGAGCGAGATCGAGTTGTCGTCGTACAGGTAGACGAGCTTGCCGAGGCCGTACTGGCCGGCCAAGGACGCGGCCTCGGAGGCGATGCCCTCCATCAGGTCGCCGTCGGAGACGATCGCGTAGATGAAGTGGTCCATGACCTCGGACCCGAAGTGCTCGCGCAGGAAGCGCTCGGCGAGCGCCATGCCGACGCCGTTGGCGAAGCCCTGACCGAGCGGGCCCGTGGTGACCTCGACGCCGGGAGTGACGTGCACGCGGTCGCGCTCCGGGTGGCCGGGGGTCAGCGATCCCCACTGGCGGAACCGCTTGAGCTCGTCGAGCGGAAGGTCGTAGCCCGACAGGTGCAGGACGCTGTAGAGCAGCATCGACCCGTGGCCCGCCGACAGGACGAACCGGTCGCGATCCGGCCAGTCCGGGTCCTTCGGGTTGTGGTTCATGACCTTCGCGTACAGGACGTACGCGGCAGGAGCCATGCCCATCGGCAGACCGGGATGGCCGCTGTTGGCCTTCTGGACGCCGTCCATCGACAGCGTGCGGATGGTGTCGACGCTGAGCTGGTCGACCGAGGTGGAGGGAGAGGCGGCTTCCATAGCAGGACAACCTACCCGCCGACGGGCCCCGTTCCACCGTCCACCGGGCGCCTGATCGCCCGGTGGGGCGGGCAGCGGCGGTCGCCCCGCCGGGCGATCACGCCCGCCTATGGGGCGAGCTGCTTGACCGGCTCGCCGGCGTCGAGCGCCGGGTCGGAGTGCGAGGCGCGCAGCTCGTAGGCGGCGCGGCGGCCCACGTCGACCTGCGCGAGCACCTGGTCGGCCTTCAGCGCGTGGCTCAGCGCCTCGCGCCCGCCGCGCGGGAGCAGGTTCATCACCTTGGTGATGCCGGCCACCGAGCGCGGGACGAACACGTCGAAGCGCGCCTCCTTCAGCGCGGTGACGATCTCGTCGGCGACGTCGGAGGGTTGGACCTGCTTGACGCCGCGCGTCTCCTGCAGGCCCGAGGCGAGCTCGGTGTTGACGACGACCGGCATGACGCAGGAGACCTCGATGTTGGTCTCGCGCAGCTCGGCGCGCAGCGCCTCCGACAGGCCGACGACGTAGTGCTTGGTGCCGCAGTACGTGCCGCCGCCGGGGAAGCCGCCCTTGCCGGCGGTCGAGGCGATGTTGACGATGTGGCCGCGGTTGCGCGGCAGCATCCGCGGGACGATCTCCTTGACGCCGAACATCACGCCGTTGACGTTGATGTCGATCATGCGCTGGGTGGTGGCGTCGTCCTCCTCCCAGATGCGGTGGCCGACCTGCATGATCCCCGCGTTGTTGACGAGGACGTCGATCGGGCCGAGCTGCTCCTCGACCGCGTCCAGGAAGCCCTTGACGGAGTCGCGCTCGGTGACGTTGAGCGGGAGGGCGACGGTGCCGTGGCCGAGGTCGGCGGCGGTCTGCTGGGCGGTCGCGTAGTCGAGGTCGCCGATGGCCACCTTCATCCCCTCGCGCAGGAACGCCTCGGCGGTGGCGCGGCCGATGCCGCGAGCCGCGCCGGTGATGGCGGCGACCTGGCCGGTGAGGATGCGGTGCTGCTTGGCCATGGAACAGAGACCTCTCGAGCAAAGGTGACGGGGGCGTCACCGTACCACCACGGGCTTGACCGTGCGAGGTAGGCTGACACGGTGTCAACCCCAGTCGCGGTCGTCCTCTCCGAGCTCCAGCTGGCCACCCTGCGCCGGCTGGTCGACACCTTCGCGCCGGCGGTCGCGGTCGACGACGACCCAACCGGCTTCTGGGCCCGCAAGGGCTCGGACCTCGGCGTCGACCAGGCGATCGCGCAGCAGCTCTCGTCCGGCGCGGTCGGAGAGGACCAGGTCGAGGGCCTGCGCCAGCTGCTCGAAGCGCTGGCCGCCCAGGGCTTCGACGACGCACCGCAGGAGGCCCGCGAGCAGATCCTGCACGGCTTCATGGACGCCGACCCTGCCGCGCTGGCCGGGCTCAGCGGCCTGCGGGCGCTGACGTTCCTGCTCTTCTACGCCATCCCGGATCCGGCCACGGGACGCAACCCCAACTGGGAGGCCATCGGCTACCCGGGCCCGCGCGCCGTGCCGCCGACGGAAGCAGAAGCGCCGAAGACGATCCCGATCACGCGCCCGGAGTCCGACGCGCTGCAGCTGACCGCCGACGTGGTGGTCGTCGGCTCGGGCTCGGGCGGCGGCGTGATCGCGGGCAAGCTCGCGGGCGCCGGGCGCGACGTCGTCGTGCTGGAGGCCGGCGGCTACTACAACGAGGCCGACTTCAACCAGCTCGAGCTGTGGGCCTACCAGAACCTCTACCGCGCGGGCGGGCTGTCGCAGACCGCCGACGGGCAGATCGCGCTCATGACCGGCGCCAACCTCGGCGGCGGCTCGACGGTCAACTGGACCAACTGCCTGCGGACCTACGACTGGGTCCGCGAGGAGTGGGAGCGCGACCACGGGCTGGAGGGCCTGGGCGGCGCGGCGTTCGACCGGCACCTCGACGAGGTCAGCGCGCGGATCGGCGTCACCGAGACCTGCTCCGAGCCCAACGGACCCAATCAGCGCGTGCTGGACGCCGCGGCGCGCATGGGGATCGACGGCCGCGCGATCACCCGCAACGCCGATCCCGACAGGTACGACGCCGATCTGGCCGGGCTGATGGGCTTCGGCGACGTCACCGGCGCCAAGCAAGGGACGCTGAAGACCTACCTGCAGGACGCGGCGGACGCGGGCGCGCGGTTCGTCGTCAACTGCCGCGTCGAGCACGTGCTGGTCGAGCACGGCCGGGCGGCCGGCGTCGAAGGGACATACCTGGACGCCGAGGGCCGCGTCGCCCGCGTGGTCGTGCGCGCGCCGCAGGTCGTGGTCGCCGCCGGCGCGCTGGACACGCCGGCGCTGCTGCTGCGGTCGGGGATCGGTGGGCCGGCCGCCGGCGACTACCTGCGGCTGCACCCGGCGACGGCCGTCAACGGCGTCTACGAGGAGTCCCAG
Organism: Baekduia sp.; assembly: GCA_036009425.1. Lineage (GTDB taxonomy): Bacteria > Actinomycetota > Thermoleophilia > Solirubrobacterales > Solirubrobacteraceae > Baekduia. The sequence continues at coordinate 50,813 of DASYLT010000127.1, forward strand.
CAGGCGTGGTGGGGTCCGCCCCAGAGCGCGCTGTCGATGGAGTACGCGAACCTGACCGACGGCTACGGCTACCTCGTCGAGACCTCGCACGCGTCGCCGGGGGTCACGGGCGCGTCGGTGCCGTGGGAGTCGGGCGCGCAGCACAAGGGCGACATGGTGCGCGGGCCGGTCTCCGCGGCGATGGTCTTCCTGATCCGCGACCGCGGCCACGGGCGCGTGACGATCGACGCCGCCGGCAACCCGGTCCACACCTACCCGCTGTCGGACCCGCTGGACGTCGAGCATTTCCGCCACGGGCTGCGGACGACGGCGCTCATGCACGCGGCGGCGGGCGCGTCGGAGGTGCAGTCGCTGCACCGCAAGCGCCAGCAGTGGGTGCGCGGCGGCGGTGAGTCGATCGAGGCCTTCGCCGACCGGATGTCGGCCGCGCCGCTGTCGCCCTACGAGCACGCGACCTTCTCGCTGCACCACATGGGCTCGGCCCGCATGGGCACCGACCCCGCGACCTCGGTGGCCGGACCGTGGGGCGAGCTGCACGACGTCCCGGGGGTGTGGATCGGCGACGCCTCGGGGTTCCCGACGGCCAGCGGCACGAACCCGATGCTGACCACGATGGCGCTGGCGTCGCGGACGGCGGAGGCGGTGCAGGCGGCTTCGTAGTCTTCACCTCCGCTTCATCACCAGTCGACTTGGACATGTCAAACTTCTGACATACCGGCGCCCGTCCCACGCCGCCAAGTCCTCCGGCATGCCCTGCTCGGACTCCTGGCCGATCAACCGATGAGCGGCTACGAGCTGTCGACGCGCTTCGACGCGTCGGTCGGCAGCACGTGGTCGGCCGGGCACAGCCAGATCTACCCCGAGCTCGTGCGACTCGCCGGCGACGGCCTCGTCGAGGCGGGCGAGCCCGGGCGGCGCGGGCGCAAGACGTACGCGATCACCGCCGCCGGCCGGGATGCCGTGCAGACGTGGCTGGCCGAGACCGAGCCCGACCGCACGGTGCGCGACGAGGCCGCGCTGCGCACCTTCTTCCTCTGGCTCATGACCCCCGAGGCCGCGCGCGACCACGTGCAGGGCGAGCTCGACGCGGCCCAGGCGTCGCTGGACGGCCTGCGCCTGCTGGCGGCGCGCCGCCGCCCCGCGACGCCGGCGGAGCGCTCGCAGCGGATCGCGCTGGAGGCGGGCCTGCGCGCGACCCAGGCGCGGGTCGGCTGGGCCCGCTGGGCGCTGGAGCGACTGGCCGATCAGGCGGGGCGCGACGACCTGCCGCGGGAGTAGCCTCGGACGTCCATGCCCCACTTCGTGCACGGTGGTCACCGCCTCGCCTACACCGTCTACGGCGCAGGGCCGCGCACGTGCGTGCTGCTGCACGGGCTGCTGCTGTCGCAGAAGATGCACCGGCCGCTGGCCAGGGCGCTGGCACGGCGGGGCAACCGCGTCGTCACGCTCGACCTGCTCGGTCACGGCCAGTCGGACCGCCCGCGCGACATGAGCGCCTACTCGATGCCGTTCTTCGGCGAGCAGGTCATCGCGCTGCTCGACCACCTCGAGCTCGACGAGGCCGTGCTGGCGGGCACGTCGCTGGGGGCCAACGCCACGCTGGAGGCGGCCGCCGCCCACCCCGACCGCGTGCGCGGCATGGTGCTCGAGATGCCCGTGCTCGACAACGCGCTGCTGGGTTGCGCCATCGCCTTCACGCCGCTGATGTGCGCGCTGACCTTCGGCGAGCCGGTGATGAAGGGCGTCTCGTGGCTCACGCGTCGCGTCCCGACGGGCGGCGTCTGGGGCGCCGAGATCCTGCTGGACACCGTCCGCCAGCAGCCCGGTCCCAGCGCCGCGGTGCTGCAGGGCCTCTTCTTCGGGCGGGTCGCGCCGCACAAGGAGGTCCGCAAGACGATCGCGGCGCCGGCGCTGGTCATCGGCCACGACCGGGACCCGGTCCACCCGTTCAGCGACTCCGACGCGCTGGTCTCCGAGCTGCCCGACGCGCGCCTGCTGCGCGCCGATTCCCTGCTGGAGCTGCGGCTCTCCCCCGAGCGCCTGACGACCGAGATCGGCGAGTTCCTCGACGACTGCTGGAAGCCCCGCCGCAAGGCCGGCGGAGCCACGCGGCGCCGCAGCGCGACCGCCTCCTGACGGACCGGCAACCGGCTTTACGCCGAATTCATGCGCGCGCCGCTACGCTCTCGCGCGTGTCGAGCCGTCAGGAAGAGAAGGAGCGTCGGCGCCTTGAGCGTCAGGCGCGCGAACAGGCCGAGGCGAGCAAGGCGGCCCGCAAGCGCCGGCTGCAGCTGGTCGCCGGCGGCGTGCTGGGGCTCGCCGCCATCGCGGCGGTGATCGCGGCGGTCGTCTCCAGCGGGGGCAGCAGCGGGAGCAGCAAGGCCTCCGCCGACTACGTCAACGCCTCGCTGCCGGCCAAGAAGATCTCGGACTTCGACGCCGCCGTGAAGGCCGCGGGCTGCACGTTCAAGACGTACCCGAGCGAGGGGCGCACGCACCTGCCCTCCGACACGGCGGTCAACAACAAGTACAAGACCAACCCGCCGACCTCGGGCGACCACCGCCCGACGCCGGCCGAGGACGGCGTCTACGCGCCGGGCAACTCGCCCGACAAGGAGAACGCCGTCCACGCGCTGGAGCACGGGCGCATCGAGCTCGAGTACAAGAAGGGCGCGACCAAGCAGGTCCAGGGCCAGCTCAACGCCCTCTTCAACGAGAAGCTCAAGGGCGTCGAGGGCTACCACAAGCTCATGTTCGAGAACAACACGAACATGCCGTTCGAGGTCGCCGCCGTCGCCTGGACCCAGCTGCTGGGCTGCCCCACGATGAACGCACAGGTCCCCGACGCGATCCGCGCCTTCGAGGACCGCTTCGTGAACAAGGGCCCGGAGCTCATCTCGTAGGCCCGCCGCGGGCCCGGCGCCGCCTCAGCGCGGCGCCGGCGGCCCAGGCGGCGCGACGATGTCGCGCCCGGTCGGCTGCAGCTGCTCGTCGAGCTCCAGCTGCCAGAAGTACCGGGTGAACGTGCGCCCGGCGTCGAACTCGCCGACGTGCGGCTCGACGGGCTCGCCGTTGGCCATCGCGGCGATCAGCTCCGGGTAGCTGCGGCCGGGGTGCGCCGCGTAGACCGGCGCCGGAAAGGCGCCACCGAAGCGCGTGTTGACGTCGGTGATCCCCAGGCCCAGCTCGCGATCGCGGAACGCCTGCACCGTCGCGGGCCCGCGGACGCCGAAGGCCTCCACGACGCGCCGGCCGAGGTCGATCAGCTCGGCGTCGGCGATGACCGTGCCCTTGATCGACTCGCCACCGCGCGACTCGAGCATCGTCCGCGGGATGGCGTTGAGGCAGCGCCCGTCGCGGTCGCTGAGGCAGTCGATGGAGAACTCGGGGCCGTCCATCAGCCGCTGCAGCATCACCGGCTCGTCGATGTAGTCCACGAAGAACGCGGCCTCGCGGGCGTCGGCCGCGGAGAAGATGTTGCGCGCGCCCGAGCCGTGGATCGGCTTGACCATCACCGGATAGGAGGCCGGCTCGGTGCCGGGCAGCACGGTCGGCGGCGACGGCAGCCCGTGCTCTTGCAACAGCAGGTGGCACTCGTGCTTGTCGAACGTGCGGCGAGCGATGTCGGGATCGGGCACCAGCGCCTGCGGCAGCCGGCCGTCGGCGCGCGCCTCGGCGAGCACGTCGATGTCGAGGTCGGTCAGCGGGACGATCGCACCGACGTCGTGGCGCGCGCACAGCTCCTGCAGCGCCGGCACGTACTGCGGGTCCTTGATCATCGGCACCGACGTGCGGACGGTCGCGGCGTACTGCGCCGGCGCCAGCGGGTTGGGATCGCACGCGACCACGGTCGTGTGCTGGGCGAACGCCGACACGATGTCGTAGCGCTTCCCCGTGCCGGTCAGGAGGACGGCCTTCATCGGTCGGTGAGTCTGGCAGCCCGCGGCGATGCCGGCTGTCCGGGGCGTCTAGATGGGGCTCTTGCCCCAGACGCGCGTGACGATCGCCAGCGAGGCGATCGCCGCGACCAGCCACGCCGCCAGCACGGCGTAGGCGCTCGTGTCGTGGTGGGGGAAGTACACGACGTTGCGCAGGGCCTCGACCGTCGCGCCGGAGGGCAGCCAGCGTCCGACGAACGCGTAGACGGGCGGCAGGAGTGGCGGCGCGACCGCGCCTCCGCTGGCGGCGTTGCCGACGATGACGAACAGCAGCCACGTCGGCAGGATCGCCCAGCCGCCCAGGAGCGCGAGGTTGGTGGAGTTCACCAGCGCCGCGATCGACATCTGCGTGGAGAGGATCGCCCACAGGATCGGGACCCGATCGCCGAGGGCGCCGAGGACCGGGCCCGCGATGATCGCGATCGTGAGGCCGCCGACGGCGACGCCGGCGATGACGAACCCCAGCCAGGCGCGCAGCGACAGGCCCGACGCGTTGGCGCGCAGCTGGAAGGTCAGGATGAACCCGGCGATCGTCGCGGCGAGCATGGCGTAGAACAACACCAGGCCCTGCGGGTCCTTCGGCGAGAGCGGGCGGACGTCTTCGACGATCAGCGGCGGGCCGGTCGTGTCCTCGATCTGCTCGGCGGCCTGGTTGAGCAGCCGGGCGACCGAGGCGCCGGTCGCGCTGGCCACGAGCATCCGCGGCCGCCGGCCGCCGAGCACGAGGCCGGCGTAGGCGTGCTGCTGGAGCATCTCCTGCCGGGCGGCCGCGGCCGACGGCACGCGACGCAGCCGCAGCTCGCCGCCGAGGTTGCGCTCCAGGTGCGCCACGAGCCCGCGGGCCGTGGCGGGGTCGCCGGAGATCACACCGTCGACGTGGTGCGGCTTGGGCCGTCCGAGCGCGAGCCCGTAGGACGTGAGGAACAGCCCGCCGAGCACGACCACCAGCAGCGTCACGCCGATCGCGTGGCGGTACGGCTTGCGCCGGGCCGCGGCCACCACCGCTCGCAGCCGGGTCGCTCTGGCGCCCGCGGTGCCCATGGTCGGGAGGCGCTACCCGCAGGTCGGCCTCCGGGACGCGCGGGCCGGCGCGCGCGGCCTACTCCGTCGCGCCGCCGGGCGGGTCGACCCACCCGCCCGTCTCGCCCTTGTAGAGCCCGTGGCCGGTCACGAGCATCCGCGCCGTCAGCCACAGGATCCGGAGGTCGAGCGCGGTGGTCGCGTGCTCGACGTACCAGAGGTCGAGCTCGATGCGCTGCGGCCACGGCAGCGACGCGCGCCCGTTGACCTGCGCCCAGCCGGTGATCCCCGGCTTGAGCGCGAGGCGGCCGCGCTGGCGCTCGGTGTACTGCGCGACCTGGACCGGCACGGTCGGGCGCGGGCCGATGATCGACATCTCGCCGCGCAGGACGTTGACGAGGTTGGGCAGCTCGTCGATCGACGTGCGGCGCAGGAGCGCCCCGATGCGGGTGATGCGGCTGTCGCCGTCGTCGACCGCCAGACCCGCGCCCATCTGCTCGGCGCCGGAGACCATCGTGCGGAGCTTGAGGACGTCGAACGGCGCGCCGTCGCGGCCGATGCGGCGCTGGCGGTAGATCGGGTGGCCCGGCGACTCCAGGCGGATCGCGACGATCGCCACCGCGAGGATCGGCGAGGTCAGCGCGAGGATGGTCGCGCTGACGAGCACGTCGAACGCGCGGCGGAGTGGCTCCCTCAAGGTCGGCGCCCTCCGTCGGCCGCGGGAGCGAGCCCCACGGAAACGAGCCCCCTGGGCGAGGCTTTCGCGGCGAGCTGCCGCCCGGAAGCCGAGCCCCTGGGCGAGGTCTTCCGCGTCACCTGGTTCCTTCCGGCGGGTCCCACCCGGCGGCGGTGCCGTGGCGGAGGTGGTCGAGCAGGCCGAGGGCGATGGAACCCTCGGTCAGGACGTAGTAGCGGGCCAGGAGCAGCGCCCGGCTCCGGCTGGAGATCGGCGCGAGCGCCACGGCCAGGCCGATGAGCTGCAGCCGGCGCAGCGCGCGCGGCGCGGTGACCAGCGCGACGAGGTGCAGCAGCGGGCCGAAGTAGCGCAGCCAGCGGTGGCTGGCGATCATGATGGTGTACGCGGCCGGCCAGCCGCGCGGGTCCAGCAGCCCGCCCTGCAGGACGATCGCCCAGGCGTGGCTCATCATCCGGCGCTTGCGGGCGGCCTCGCCCTCGATGTCGGGGACCATCCGCTCGGTCGCGCGCGCCAGTGGCTGCTCGACGCACCGCCAGCCGGCGCGCACGAGCGTGAAGGGCAGCTTGAGGTCGTGGCCCATCACGGGGTCGACCTCGACGTAGGCGTCGCGGCGCGTCGCGTAGATCGCGCCGTTGCCGGCGGTGACCGAGGCGAGGTCGCTCTCGCGGCTGCGCAGGAACATCTCGTAGCGCCAGTACACGCCCTCCTGGTTGGTCCCGCCGTCGGGGTTGACGAACGTGACGCGCCCGCAGACGTAGCCGATCTGCGGATCCTGTGCGAAGGGCGCGACGAGGGCGCGTAGGGCACCGGGCTCCCAGAGCGCGTTGGCGTCGGAGAACGCCACGACGTCGGCGGTCGCGCGGGCGACCGCGGCGTCCTGGGCGCGGACCTTGCCGCCGCGCGGGAGGTCGAGGACGACGTCGGCGCCGGCGGCGCGGGCGGCCTCCGGCGTCCCGTCGGTGGAGCCGTCGCAGGCGACGACGACCTCGAGCCGGTCGCGCGGGTAGTCCTGCGCGAGCGCGTTGGCGACCTTCGCCGCGATGACGTCGCGCTCGGCGTGGGCGGCGACGATGAGCGAGACGGTCGGCAGGGCGGCGTCGGCGTCGTCGCCGGGCGGCGGGTAGGCCTGGCGCGGGTGGCGCCGCAGCGCGCCGAGGGCGAGGCCGTAGCCGGCCTGCGCCCAGGCCAGCAGGCCCGCCGTCGTCCAGAAGATCGCTCGCCTCACGCGGTGCTCAGCATGCCGTACAACTCGATGTGCCGCCGCGCGACGGCGTCGAAGGAGTAGGTCGTCGCCGCGACGCGCGCGGCGGCCGCTGCCAGCGTCGCCCGGCGCTCGGGGTCGGCCAGCAGCTCCGCGAGCGCGGTGTGCAGGGCGGCGGGATCGCCCGGTGAGACCAGCTGCGCCGCGCCGGCGCCCGCCACCTCGGGGAAGCCGCCGACCGCGCTGAGCAGCAGCGGACGGCCGAGCCCGAGCGCGGCGTAGAGCACGCCGGACTGGTCGATCTCGCGGTAGGGCAGCGTGACGACGTCGGCGCGGCGCAGGACCGCTGCCAGCTCGGGATCGGAGACGAAGCGGGGCACGAGGCGGACCCCGGGCGGGAGCGTGCTCGCGTCCGGCAGCTGCATCCGCGGCATCCCGACGATCCACAGCTCGCCGGGCGGGTCGGCGCCGAAGCGGCGCCACGCGTCGAGCAGCACGTCGATGCCCTTGTAGGGGCGCAGCAGCCCCGTGAGCGCGACGACCGGCACGTCGGGGCCGGGGTCGGGCAGCTCCGGCGGCAGGCGCGCGTCGAGGCCGGCGAGGTGGGTGAACGCGCCGTGCGGGATGACGGTGATCCGCGCGGGATCCAGGCCGAGCTCGTCCGTGAGGCGGGCGCGCCCGTGCTCGGAGTGCACGACCACGTGGTCGACGCGCTCGTAGAGCCGGCGCTGCGCGCGCCGCTGTCCGGCCCGCGGCTCGCGCGGCAGGACGTCGTGGGCCGTCAGGACCGTCGGCCGCCGTCGCGGCAGCAGATGGACGTCCAGCGGCTGGACGGTCAGCCACTGGAAGTGCACGACGTCGGGGCCGCCGGCGCCGTCGGCCGCGCGCCGGTAGGCCACCATGTCGGGGACGTGCTCGGCGAGCTTGGCCAGCAGCCGGGCGCGCGAGCCGGGCGCGCCGATCCCTGCCGCGCGGCGGTAGAAGCGCTCGTCGACGGCGTAGCCCTCGGCCGGCGGGACGTCGCCGTAGGCGAAGCGGCTGGTGGCCAGCGTCACCGCGGTGCCCGCCCGCGCCAGCGCCGCGGCGAGCGCGCGGTCATAGGGCGGCGTGAAGGCGGAGGGATCGACGAGATCGACGCGCACGAGCGCCGCCCAACCTAAAGGGGTCAGACCCCTTTAGGAGGGTTGAGGGTGGTCGAGGGTTCGGCAGACGCCGCTGCGGCTGGCAGGATCGGCCCGATGCCGCTCCGTGTCGGGATCGACCTCGTCGCCGCCAGCACGGTCGCCGACGCCCTCGCCGCGCACGGCGATCGTTACCTGCAGCGCGTCTACACCGAGGGCGAGATCGCCGACTGCGGCGGCGATCCGCTGCGGCTGGCGGCCCGCTTCGCGGTCAAGGAGGCGGCGATGAAGGTGCTGCGCGTAGGGGACGCTGCGGTGCCGCTGCTGAGCATCGAGACCGTGCGCGGATCCGGCGGCGCGCCGGAGCTCGCCCTGCACGGCCCGGCCGCCGAGCTGGCCGCCGCAGCGGGCCTTCAGACCTTCGCGATCAGCCTCACGCACGAGGCCGCCTACGCCGCCGCGGTGGTCGTCGCGCAGGCGTGATCGGACCAATGGTCAAGATGGCGGCCCAGAACACCGATAATCAGGAACGTGCCTGCCGCCGTCCGAGAGATCGTCCAGGAGCACGGCCGCCTTGCGGTCGACCTCGCCACGCTGCCTGACGAGGCCAGCCTCTACGAGGCCGGCATGACCTCGCACGCGAGCGTCAACGTCATGCTCGCGCTCGAAGACGCCTTCGACGTCGAGTTCCCCGACGAGATGCTCAAGCGCAGCGTCTTCGAGTCGGTCGGCTCGATCACCGCCGCGCTCCAGCAGCTGGACGTGCAGGCCGCATGACCGTCTTCACCGACCAGGACACCGCGTTCCTGGCCAACGTCGTCGAGGTCGCCGACACGATCGCCAAGGTTCACGCCGACGACGTCGACCGCAACGCCCGCTTCCCGGTGGAGGCCATCGACGCGCTGCGGGAGCGGCGGGCGCTCTCGGCCTTCGTTCCCACCGACCTCGGCGGCGACGGCGTCTCGCTGCGCGCCATCGCGACCGCCTGCTTCGAGCTGGGCCGCCGCTGCGGCGCGAGCGGCATGGTCTTCGCCATGCACCAGATCCAGGTCGTGACGATCGTCCGCCACCTCGACGCCCAGGGCGACGACTCGTTCTTCCACGAGCACCTGCGCGCGGTCGCCTCCGAGCAGCGGCTGATCGCCTCGGTCACGTCCGAGGTCGGCACCGGCGGCGACATGGGTCGCTCGGTCGCCGCGCTCACGCCCGACGGCGACGGCACGGCCGCGTTCGAGAAGCAGGCCCCGACGGTGAGCTACGGCGCCTACGCCGACGACCTGCTGACCACGCTGCGCGCCCATCCCGACGCCGGCCCCGGCGACCAGATCGCGGCGCTGACGCGCAACGACCAGCACACGCTCGAGCAGAAGGGCACCTGGGACCCGCTCGGGATGCGCGGCACGTGCTCGCCCGGCTACGTCGTGCGCGCCACGCTCTCGCCCGACCAGGTCCTCGCCGCCCCGTTCGCGACGATCATGACCGAGTCGATGGTGCCGGTCTCCCACATCCTGTGGTCGCACCTGTGGCTGGGCGTCGCGACCGACGCGTTCGACCGCGCCCGCGCCTTCGTCCGCGCCGCCGCCCGCCAGAAGCCCGGCGAGCCGATCCCCGCGGCGCTGCGCCTCTCGCACGTCATGAGCGACCTGTCGCTGCTGCGCGCCGAGGTGCGCGGGGCGCTGGACGAGTTCCTCGCCGACGAGGACCGCGAGCGGATGGCCACCATGGCCTTCGCGCTGCGCTTCAACAACCTCAAGCTGGCCGCCTCCGAGCAGGCGCCGCGCGTCTGCCAGGGCGCGTTGACCACCACCGGCATCGTCGGCTTCAAGAACGACACGCCGTTCAGCGTCGGCCGCCACCTGCGCGACGCGATGTCGGCCTGCCTGATGGTCGCCAACGACCGCATCCACCAGACCAACGCCGGTCTGCTGCTCATCGCCAAGGACGTCTGACATGGCCGCCTACCGCGAGGCCACGCCCGACCAGGCGGAGCTGCTGGACGCGCTGGTCGCGGCCGGGCATCTGATCCCGTCCGGCGTGCCCGGGGTCTACGGGCGTGGCTCGGACTTCGAGGCGGTCCGCATGGGCCTCGACGCGCACGTGACCCGCGTGGCGACCGCCGCCGGCGAGACGCCCGAGACGCTGCGCTTCCCGCCCGTCCTGCCGCGCAAGCAGCTCGAGGACCTCGGGTACCTGGAGAGCTTCCCGCACCTGGCGGGCACCGTCTTCGCCTTCGAGGGCACCGAGGCACAGGCGCGCGCCCAGGCCGAGCGCGCCGGCGCGCACGAGGACTGGACCGAGCACCAGTGCATGACCGACCTCGTCCTCATGCCGGCCGTCTGCTACCCCGTCTACCCCGCGATCGCCCGTCGCGGCACGCTGCCCGAGGGCGGCGTGACGATCGACCCGGGCGGCTCCTACGCCTTCCGGCACGAGCCCTCCGGCGATCCCGCGCGGCTGCAGATGTTCCACATGCGCGAGCTCGTGCGGATCGCCGAGCCCGAGACCGTGCAGGCGTGGCGCGACGGCTGGCGCGACCGTGCGCTGGAGCTGCTGCGCGGGCTCGGCCTCGACGCCGACTTCGACGTCGCGTCGGACCCGTTCTTCGGGCGCAGCGGCCGGATGATGGCCGCCTCGCAGCGCGAGCAGGCGCTGAAGTTCGAGATCCTGGTGCAGATCGCCGGGCCCGAGCCCACCGCGGTCGCGTCGTTCAACTACCACCAGGACCACTTCTCGGGGATCTACGGGATCACGACCGCCGACGGCGAGCCCGCGCACACCGCGTGCCTCGGCTTCGGCCACGAGCGGATCGTCATCGCGCTGCTCAACACGCACGGGCTCGACGTCGCCACGTGGCCGGCGCCGGTGCGAGAGGCGCTCTGGGGCAACGCGTGAGCGCCGTGGGCACGGGCCTGATCAGCCTGTTCGGCGCCGACCCGGCGACCTACGTCCCGCACCCGGTGCACGCGGCCGGCGACCGGACCTACCGCGAGACCAACTGCTACTCCGACGTCCTGATCGAGCTGCTGCACGCCCGCGGCGACGAGCCGCTGGCGGCGATGGGCGCGACCGTGCGCATGGACTTCGAGGGCGACCAGTGGACGTTCTTCAAGCCGGCGCCCGGCGACCTCGAGCGGCTCTACGGGCTCGACATCCACGAGATGCAGCCCTACCGCGCGCTGCCCGACCAGATCGCCGAGCAGCTGGCGGCGGGCCGGACGATCATCGTCGAACTCGACGCGTTCCACCTGCCCGACACCGCGGCGACCAGCTACGGGACCGAGCACGTCAAGACGTCGGTCATCGCCGAGGCGATCGACCGCGACGCGCAGGTCCTGCGCTACTTCCACAACGCGAGCCTCTACGAGCTGCGCGGCGCCGACTACCGCGGCGTGTTCCGCCTCGATGGCGAGCCCGATCCCGCGATCCTGCCGCCCTACGCCGAGCTCGCGCGCTTCGACGCCGGCCGGCGGCTGGAGGGCGAGGAGCTGCGCGAGGCCGCGCGCGACCTGCTGCGCCACCACCTTGGGCTGCGCCCGCAGACCAACCCGTTCGAGCGCTTCGGCGCCGCGCTGACGCGCGACCTCCCCGGCCTGCTGGCCGGCGACGCGGCGGGCTACCACGCCTACGCGTTCGCCACGGTGCGCATGGTCGGCTCGGGCTTCGAGCTGCTCGCCGCCCAGGCGCAGTGGCTGCTGGGCGAGGACGCGTCTGCGGAGATCGTGGCGGCGATGAACGCGATCGTCGACGGGACCAAGCTGTTGTCGTTGAAGCTCGCGCGGCGCCGGGCGTTCGATCCCGCGCCGGTCATCGCCGACCTCGCCGGCGCCTGGGTGCGTGCCGTCGGCGGCCTCGATGCCGCGCTGGCCTGAGCACGCGGGGCTGGAAGTGGCCCGGCTGGACGGCTTCGTCGCCGACGGCCCGCGAAGCGACGAGCGCGACTGCGTCTTCACGCTGGAGTTCTCGGCCGTCGCGGCGACCGCCGGCGAGGAGGTGGCGCTGGCGTTCGACGGGATCGCCACGTCCTACGAGGTGCGGCTCAACGGCGTGCCGATCGCGACGGGAAGCTCGATGTTCGCGGGGTTCGAGGTCGACGTGGGCGCCGTGCTGCGCGGCGGGGCCAACGTCCTGGAGATCCGCTGCCGGGCGCTGCGCGACGTGCTCGCCGAGGCTCCGCGCCGCCCGCGCCAGCGCTGGCGCACGAAGATCGTGGCCGACGGCGCGCTGCGCTTCGTGCGCACGGCGGTGATCGGGCGTGCGCCCGGGTTCGCGCCGGGGCCTCCGATGGTCGGGCCGTGGCGGCCGGTGTGGCTCGTGCGGCGCCGTGGCGTTGCCGTGCAGGACGTGGCGCTGCGCCCGCGGCTGGAGGGCGACGACGGCGTGCTCGCCGTGCGCGGGGCGCTGCGGGCCGTGGGCGGCAGCGACGCGTTGCCCCGGCGGGCCGAGGTGGCGGTCGGAGAACACCGCGCGGCGCTGGCGATCGCCCCGGACGGCGCGGTGCACGGCGAGCTCCGACTCCCGCGCGTCGAGCGGTGGTGGCCGCACACGCACGGCGCACCGGTCCTGCACGACGTGACGCTGATCCTCGACGGCGACGCCGAGGTCGGCCTGGGCCGCACCGGCTTCCGCGCGCTCACGCCCGGCCCTGGGCACGACGTCGACCGCGACGGCCTCGCGCTCGCCGTCAACGGCGTGCCTGTCTTCGCCCGCGGCGCCGTGTGGACCCCCGTGGCCGAGGGCGCGCTGCGCGCCACGCTCACGACCATGCGCGACGGCGGCATGAACCTCGTCCGCGTGCCCGGCATCGGGGTCTACGAGGACGCCGCCTTCCACGACCTCTGCGACGAGCTCGGCCTGCTCGTCTGGCAGGACTTCATGTTCGCCAACCTCGACTACCCGATCGCGGACGAGGCGTTCCGCACGGCCGTCGAGGCGGAGGCGCGGGCGGCGCTGGCGCAGGTCGCGGGGCGTCCGAGCCTCGCGGTGCTCTGCGGCAACAGCGAGGTCGAGCAGCAGGCCGCCATGTTCGGCGTCGATCCGGCGCTCGGGCGCGGGGAGCTGTTCGGCGAGCTGCTGCCGCGGCTGGCGCGCGAGGCAGGAGCCGAGGTGCCGTACGTGCCGTCAGCGCCGTGCGGCGGCGCGCTTCCGTTCCACCCGGGCGGCGGTGTCGCCAACTACTTCGGCGTGGGCGGTTACCGGCGGCCGCTGGACGACGCGCGGCGCGCCGAGCTGCGCTTCGCCTCGGAGTGCCTGGCCTTCGCGAACCTGCCCGACGGCCCGGTGGCCGACGGCGCGGGCGTCGTGCGCGACGTCGGCGCCGACTGGGACTTCGCCGACGTGCGCGATCACTACCTGGGCGAGGTGTACGGGATCGACGCGGCCGCGCTGCGCGACGCCGATCGCGAGCGCTATCTCGCGCTGGGGCGGCAGGTGACCGGCGAGGTGATGGCGGCGACGTTCGGCGAGTGGCGGCGGGCGGCGTCGCCCACCGCCGGCGCGATCGTCCTATGGCTGCGCGATCTCGCGCCCGGCGCAGGCTGGGGCGTGCTGGATCACCGCGGCGCGCCGAAGGTCGCCTTCTCGCACCTGCGCCGGGCGCTCGCCCCGCGCGCCGTCTGGATCGTCGGCGAGGGCCTCAACGGCCTGGACGTCCACGTCGCCAACGACGGCCCGGAGCCGCTGGAGGCCGAGCTGCACGTGGCGCTCCTGGCGGGCGGGGCCCACGCGATCGCCGAGGCGAACACCACCGTGACGATCCCGCCCCACGCCACCGCATGCCACGACGCCGAGGCGATCCTCGGCCGCTTCGCCGACGCCTCCTATGCCTACCGCTTCGGACCACCGGCGCACGACACCGTCGTCGCGACCCTGCGCACCACCGCCGGCACCACCCTCGCCCAGGCGATCCACTTCCCGACCGGCCCGCCGCTCGAACCAACCGCCTTCACCCTCACGGCGAACCTAAAGGGGTCTGACCCCTTTATGCAGTCGCACTGCGAAAAGGGGTCTGACCCCTTTGTGCAGGGTGGCTGCGAAAAGGGCGACGGTTCCCTGGCGGTGTCGCTGGCGACCGACCGACTCGCCTGGGGCGTGCGGATCAGCGCGCCCGGGTTCGTGCCCGCCGACGACGCCTTCGATCTCGTCCCCGGTGCGGACCGCACCGTGGTGCTGTATCCCGTGGGCGATGCGGTCTGGGCGGGCGGAACCGTGACCGCGTTGAACCTCATCGGTGAGGCGCCGATCGCGCGCGCCGATGTGCGAGATTGACGCTCCTTGGGCGTCGAGGTCTCCTTCTGCGTGGTCAACACCCAGCAGCGCGAGCTGCTGGTCCGCTGCCTGGACGCGATCGCCGCGGAGCGCGAGGCGCTGCCCTTCGGCACCGAGGTGCTGGTCCTCGACAACGCCTCGACCGACGGCTCGGCCGGCGCGGCGCGCCGCCACCCGACGGTGACCGAGGTCGTCGCGCTCGAGCAGCGCCGCGGCAAGGGCGAGAACGACAGCCACCTGCTGCAGCGCGCCCGGGGCCGGTTCTGCCTGCTGCTCAACGAGGACTCCGAGCTCCGCCCGGGCGCGACCGCCGCCCTGCACGCGGCGCTGCAGGAGCATCCCAAGGCCGCCGCGGCGGGCGCCAAGCTGCTGCGCCCCGAGGGGACCGTCCAGCCATCGGCGTGGCGCTTCCCCACGCCGGCGACCGCCCTGATCGGCGCGCTGTTCCTGCACCGCAGGCTGACGGTCCAGAGCCGCGGCCGGCGCACGCGAATCGTGGACTGGGCGCAGTCGGCCGCGCTGCTCGTGCGCCGCGACTCCGCCCGCGACATCGGCTGGTTCGACCCGCAGTTCTTCGTCTACTCCGACGAGGTCGACTTCTGCCGCCGGCTCGCCGACTCCGGCTGGGCGACGCTCTGGGTTCCGTCAGCCGAGGCCGTGCACCACGAGCAGCTGTCGACCGGCGCCGTCCCCGAGCGGCGCATCGTCGAGCTCTCGCGCAACCGCGACCGCTACATGCGCAAGCACCACAGCGCCGGCGCCGCGTTCGTGGTCCGCCTGCTCACCGCATGGGCCTACGTCGTCCGCGCCGCGGCGGCCACCGTCGTCCCCGGCCACGACCCCAAGCGCTACTGGCGCCACGTGACCGCCACGCTGCGCCCCAGCCGCGGCGAAGGCCTCCGCGAAGCGGCCCACGAGTTCAACCGGGGCGGCCCAACCCTTTAGCGGTGGCGTTTGCGGGCCGCAAACGCCGCCCGCTGGTTAAGTTTTCCCCACCGCGTGAACAGCGCGGGGGCGTGGTCGTTCCCCCTTGTGAAAGGGACAGGACGTCTACGCCGGAGAACAAGGAAGCTCGCATGTCTAGGACCAGGTGCGCCATCGTGGCCGTGGTGGCCAGCTGGGCCCTCGCGAGCCTCGCCCTCACCGGCGTCGCCCAGGCGACGCCCGCGACTCCGACGATCACCGTCGCCCAGCCCAACCCGCTGAAGATGCGGCTGACCAGCAGCACGGGCACCCACTGGTCGTGGACCATCGTCGACGCCGCCAACAACGTCGTCGCCACCTCGACGACGAACCCCGCGACGCCGACGTTCCCGGCCGCCGGCAACTACACGGCCCAGCTCAGCGCCACCGACGACGACCCGTTGATGACCGCCCCCGCGACGGCGCAGGCGCAGTTCCACGTCTATGCCAAGCCCGTGGCGTCCTTCACCAGCACCGTGCTGACCAACGGGACCGTGCAGTTCACCGACACCTCCACGGGCGAGCCGACCACCTGGGCGTGGACGTTCCCCAACGGAACCACCTCCAAGGTCAAGTCGCCGCCGGCCCAGGCGCTCCCGGTCGGCACCTCCAACGTGACGCTGAAGGTGACCAACCCCGCTGGCAACGGCAACGTGACCCAGGCGGTCATCGTCAACGGACCGCCGACGGTGGTGTTGAACATCATGTCGACGCCGGCGGCGATCAGCACCCCGGTCCTGCTGGACGCCGGGCGCTCGACCGATCCCAACCAGGATCCGCTCACCTACGGCTGGGACCTCGACGGCAACGGGACCTACGTCGACGCCACTGGCGCGCTGCAGTCCGTCAAGTACGACGCGCCGGGCGTCTACCGCGTGGGCGTGCAGGTCAGCGACGGCCATGGCGGCGTCTCCACCGCCGACGCCTTCATCACCGTCGTGGCCGACAAGCCGCCCGCGGTGGACTTCTCCACCACCCCGGCCGTGCCCGTCGCGGGCCAGCAGGCGACCTTCACCGCGACGGCCTCCGACCCGGACGGGACGGTCGCCAAGGTCGATTGGGACCTCGACGACGACGGCGCGTTCGACGACGCGGCCGGCCCGACCGCGACCTGGACCTTCCCCACGGCCGGTTCGCACATCGTCGCCGTCCGGGCGACCGACGATCGCGGCGTGGCCACGATCGCGTTCCGGACCATCACCGTGACGGCGCCGCCGGCGCTCGTCGCTCCAACCAGCGTGACGGAATCGCCGACGGGATCGTCGGCGCCCCCGCCATTGCCGAGCTCGGCGTCGGGTACGCCCATCCCCCGCGTCCCGGCGCCGAGCTCAAATCGCGTTCCGCTGCTCACGCCGTTCCCGGTGGTGCGCATCCGCGGGCTCCTCTACCACGGGGTCGTGCGGATCAGCCTCCTGAAGGTCCAGGCGCCTCCGGGCACGACGATCCGGGTCCGCTGCCGCGGCAGCAGCTGTGCGCCCAGACGCGGTGACCTGCGCGTCAAGGTCGCCCGCGCGCCGGTGCGCCTGCGCACGCTCGAGCACCGGTCGCTGAAGCCGGGCACCATCATCGAGGTGTACATCACGGCGCCCGGCCGGATCGGCAAGTACACGCGGTTCACGGTGCGCGCCAACGCGGCCCCGGCCCGCAGCGACCTCTGCCTGCGGCCCGGCCGCAAGACGCCGATGTCGTGCCCCTCGGCGTGACCGGCTGGCACTCACCCGCGCAGGTCGCCCTGCTGGCCCTCGCCGGCGCGGGCGTCCTCGGCGGCGGACTGGCGGGCGTCACGGTGGCCGGCAGCCTCTACCCCGGCGCGACGGCCGCCCCGCGGGGCGCACCGGCGATCGCCGAGGAGCGTGCGGCACCGGTGGTCCGGACCTCCCTGGCGATCGGTGCCACGAGCAGCGCGTCGCGGTGGCCGACGCCGTCGCTGAGCGCCGCGGGGCGACGCGCACACGCCCGTCCTCGCCGCCCGCATCACGTCGCGACGGCGTCCCAGGCGACGGCGCCGGTGGTCGCCGTCCAGGCGGCCGCCCCGATCGTGCACGCCCCCGCCGTGCAGGCCGCCCGCCCGGCCTCGACGCCGGCCTCCGCCCGTGGTGGCGCGATCTCGGCGCCCGTGACCCGCCGCCCGGCGCCCGTCGTCGTGCGTCCGGCCCCGAGGCCTGCCCCGATCCGCACGCCGGCGCCCAAGCCGGCGGCCCGCGCGCCGCAGCCCACGGCTGCGTTCGACGACTCCGGCTGATCCGCGCCGCGGCGCGCCGGCAGAGGGCGAGGCGGGATCGCCGATGGCATGGCGATCCTCTGGATTCCCGCGCGGACGAGCGCCGGTTCCGGGTGGGCGGCTTTATAGGCTGCCCGCTCCGTCGCCGACGTTTCCCAACGGGGAGTCCCTCTTGACCCGCTGCCGTCGTGACGCTGCTTCGCCGGGCGTCCACCGGTGCCTGCTCGGGCTGATCGCCGCTGCTCTGGCGCTCGTCCCCGCAGTCGTACCGGCCCCTTCATCCGCATCGTCTTCCGCGCCGCGCCAGAAGCTCGAGGCCGAGCGCCTGCACGTCTCGCGCGCCGCCGGCCACGTCGTGCGCGACGCATCGGCCAGCGGGCGCCGAGCGCTGCTCCTCACCGGCCGCGGGACGGCCCGGATTCGCGTGAGCGTCACCCGCGAGTCGCGACTCGACGTCGTCGCGCGCGCCGCGCGCTGCTCCGGCGGCCCGCGGCTGGTCGTCGCGATCGACGGCGCCCGCGTGATCTCCAGCGCCGTGAAGGGCCGCCGCTGGTCGACCGCGAAGGCCGGCGCGACGATCGCCGCCGGGGCGCACCGGGTCACCCTACGCCTGGCCAACCCGCACCGCTCGTCGCACTGCCGGCGCAGCGTGCGGATCGACCGCCTGGACTTCGTCGGCGCCGCGACCGCTCCGGCGGCCCCCGGCGCGCCGGCAGCGCCGGCCGTCAAGGCGCCGCCGGTCACGGCTGCCCCGGTGGCCACGGGCACGCCCGCGGCGCCCGGCACCCGCTGGATCCCGGCGCCCGGCATCACCTGGCAATGGCAGCTCAGCGGGACCGTCGACCAGTCCGTCGACGCGCAGATGTACGACATCGACCTGTTCGACACGGCGCCGAGCCTCGTGGCGTCGCTGCACGCGAGCGGCC
>DASYLT010000128.1:0-17969 GCA_036009425.1 Baekduia sp.
CACCGTCCCGCCGTCGGGCAGCGCGGCGCCCGCGGCGGCCTGGGCCTTGGCGAACGCGGTCGGGAAGTCGCGGGCCACGCCCATCACCTCGCCGGTCGAGCGCATCTCCGGGCCGAGCACGGCGTCCGATCCCTCGAAGCGGTCGAACGGCAGCACCGCCTCCTTGACGCTGACGTGGTCCAGCGGCGCGTCCTCGGCGGGCAGGCCGAGGTCGGCGATCCGCTCGCCGAGCATGATGCGGCAGGCCATCTTGGCCAGCGGCACGCCGATCGCCTTGGAGACGAACGGCACGGTCCGCGACGCGCGCGGGTTGGCCTCGATGACGTAGAGCCCGCCGGAGTGCACCGCGTACTGGACGTTCATGAGGCCGACCACGCCGAGCCCGAGCGCGATGCCGCGGGTGGCGGCGCGGATCTGGTCGAGCATCTCCGGGCCGAGCGAGTGCGGCGGCAGGACGCAGGCGCTGTCGCCGGAGTGGATCCCGGCCTCCTCGACATGCTGCATGATGCCGCCGACCCAGACCTCGTCGCCGTCGCAGAGCGCATCGACGTCGACCTCGATCGCGTCCTCCAGGACGCGGTCGAGGTAGATGTCGCGCGCGCGGGTGGGGGCCGGGTCGGCATGGCGGCGCAGGTAGTCGGCCAGCCCGTCGCGCGAGTAGACGATCTCCATCGCGCGGCCGCCGAGCACGTAGCTCGGGCGGACCAACAGCGGGTAGCCGACGACGTCGCCGGCGTCGAGCGCGCCCTCGATCGTCGAGGCCGTGGCGTACGGCGGCGCCTGGTAGCCGAGGCGCTCGAGCAGGTCGCCGAAGCGGCCGCGCTCCTCGGCGAGGTCGATCGAGTCGACGCTCGTGCCGAGGATCTTGACCCCGGCCTCCTGCAGCCCGTGGGCGAGCTTGAGCGGGGTCTGTCCCCCGAACTGCACGATGACGCCCTCGGGCTGCTCGATCTCGATGACGCCGAGCACGTCCTCGAGCGTCAGCGGCTCGAAGTACAGCCGGTCCGACGTGTCGTAGTCGGTCGAGACGGTCTCGGGGTTGCAGTTGATCATCACCGCGTCGCGGCCGCTGGCGCGGACGGTCATCGCGGCGTGCACGCAGCAGTAGTCGAACTCGATGCCCTGGCCGATGCGGTTGGGGCCGCCGCCGAGGATCACGACCGACGGCTTGTCGCCGCGCTGCACCTCGTGACGCGCCTGGCGCTCCCAGCCCGAGTAGAAGTACGGCGTCTCGGCGGCGAACTCCGCCGCGCAGGTGTCGACGGCCTTGTAGGACCGCTCGCCCGTGAACGGCTTGCCCGGGTCGTGGGCCAGCGCCTCGAGCTCGCGCAGGAACCACGGGTCGATGAACGTCTTCTCGTGGATCTGGTCGCGCGTGGCCCCCTTGCGGTAGGCCTCGAGGAGGATGTCGTAGCGGTCCGACGTCGGCCGGTCGAGCATCGTCAGCAGCGTGGCGGCGTCGAGCGCGTCGAGCTGCGGCGGCGCGTCGAGCTCGCGCGAGCGCATGGCCTTCAGGAACGCCTGGCCGAACGTGCGGCCGATCGCCATCGCCTCGCCCACCGACTTCATGTGCGTCGACAGCTCGGCGTTGGCCCCGTGGAACTTCTCGAAGGCGAACCGCGGCCACTTGACGACCACGTAGTCGATCGTCGGCTCGAAGCTGGCCGGCGTCACCTGGGTGATGTCGTTGGGGATCTCTTCCAGCGAGTAGCCGACCGCCAGGCGCGCGGCGATCTTGGCGATCGGGAACCCGGTGGCCTTGGAGGCCAGCGCGCTGGAGCGCGAGACGCGCGGGTTCATCTCGATGACGAGGATCTCCTCGGTCTCCGGGTTGACCGCGAACTGCACGTTGGACCCGCCGGTCTCGACCCCGACCGCGCGGATGCAGGCGATCGCCTGGTCGCGCAGCTGCTGGTAGAGCCGGTCGGTGAGCGTCTGCTGCGGGGCGACCGTGACGCTGTCGCCGGTGTGCACGCCCATCGGGTCGAGGTTCTCGATCGAGCACACGATCACGACGTTGTCGTTGTGGTCGCGCATCACCTCGAGCTCGAACTCGCCCCAGCCGATCACCGACTGGTCGATGAGCACCTGGGTGATCGGCGACGCGGCCAGACCCCGGGCGACGATCGTCCGGTACTCGTCCTCGGTGCGGGCGATGCCGCCGCCGCGGCCGCCGAGCGTGAACGCCGGGCGGACGATCGCGGGCAGGCCGATCCGCTCGCGAGCGGCCTCGGCCTCGGCGGCCGTCGTCGCGATGGCGTTGGCGGGCATCTTCAGCCCGGCCGCGGCCATCGCGACCTGGAACAGCTCGCGGTCCTCGGCGGTGTTGATCGCGTCGTAGTTGGCCCCGATCAGCTCGACGCCGAACTTCTCCAGCGTGCCGTCCTCGTGCAGCGCCTTGGCGAGGTTGAGCGCCGTCTGGCCGCCGAGCGTCGGCAGCAGCGCGTCGGGGCGCTCCTTCTCGATGACCTGGGCGACCGGGCCCGGCAGCAACGGCTCGACGTAGGTCGCGTCGGCGAACTCGGGGTCGGTCATGATCGTCGCCGGGTTCGAGTTGACCAGGACGATCTCGTAGCCCTCCTCGCGCAGGACCTTGCAGGCCTGGACGCCGGAGTAGTCGAACTCGGCCGCCTGGCCGATGACGATCGGCCCGGAGCCGAGGATGAGGATCTTGTGGATGTCGTTGCGACGAGGCAAGTCAGGCGCTCCGGACGGCGTCGAGGAACCGGTCGAACTGGTAGAGGGCGTCGTTGGGGCCGGGACCCGCCTCGGGGTGGTACTGGACGGTCGCGCTGTTGACCTCCAGCAGCTGCAGGCCCTCGACCGTGCGGTCGTAGAGGTTGACGTGCGTCAGCGCAGCCTCGCCGAAGTCCGTCTTCCAGCGCACGGGCTCGTCGGCCTCGACGCGCCCGGTGCCGTCGGGCGCCTTCACGGCGAAGCCGTGGTTCTGCGAGGTGATCTCGATCTTGCCGGTGCGCAGGTCCTTGACCGGGTGGTTGCCGCCGCGGTGGCCGAAGGGCAGCTTGTAGGTGTCGAGGCCGACGGCCTGGCAGAGCAGCTGGTGCCCGAGGCAGATGCCCCAGGCCGGGCGCTTGCCGATCAGGTCGCGCACAGTGTCGACGACGTAGCCGAGCGCGGCGGGGTCGCCGGGGCCGTTGGCCAGGAAGAACGCGTCGGCGTCGGTCGCCAGCAGCTCCTCGCTGGTCACCGTGCAGGGGTGCAGCGTCACCTGCGCGCCGCGCGCGACGAGGTGGCGGACGATCGAGGACTTGATGCCGGTGTCGATCGCGTGGATCCTGGTCGCTCCCGGCGCGGCGCCCACCGTGTGGGCCTGCTTGGGCGTCACGAGCCGCGCGAGGTCCTGGCCGGCCATCGGCGGCTCGGCGGCGATCAGGTCGTGCGCGTCGGCGAGCGCCATGGCGCCCGGGAAGACGCCGCCGCGCATCGCCCCGGCGTCGCGGATGTGGCGGACGAGCGCGCGCGTGTCGACGCCGCTGATCGCCGGGATCCCGCAGTCGATCAGCCAGTCCAGCCAGCCGCGCTCGGCGCCGGGGGCGTCCTCGCGGTTGACCGCCTCGCGCATGATCGCCGCGCGTGCCCAGACGCCGTCGGACTCCATCGCGGCCTGCGAGACGCCGTAGTTGCCGATGTGCGGGTAGGTGAAGGTGATGAGCTGGCCGGCGAAGCTGGGGTCGGTGAACGACTCCTGGTAGCCCGACATGCCGGTGGTGAAGACCACCTCGCCGACGGCGTGGCCGGCGGCCCCGCACGCATCACCCTCGAAGACGGTCCCGTCCTCCAGGAGGACGTAGGCCGATGACTTGCTCACAGGATCACCTTCTGGACGGCTTTGAACTCGGGCGTGCCGGCGCGCTCGCACAGCTCGAGCAGCGCCGCCTCGACGGTGGTCAGCGTCGCGCCCGCGCGGTCGAGGCGGTGCAGGCCGACCTCGCGGTCGGTGGCGTGGCGCGAGCCGATCGCGTCGGTGACGACCTGGACGGCGACGCCCTGGTCGAGGAGGTCCAGCGCGGTCTGCGCGACGCAGACGTGGGTCTCGATGCCGCAGATGAGGACCTGGTCGCGCCCGGCGAGGTCGAAGCCGTCGGCGCGGACGGCGCTGAAGACCGACTTGGCCAGGGGCGCGACGTCGTGGCTCAAGCCGACCTCGGGCGCGGTGTGCCCGAGGCCCTTGGGGTACTGCTCGGTGGCGATCACCGGGACGCCGAGGATGCCGGCGCCCGCGACCAGGCGGCCGCACTGGCGCGCGACCTCGGCGAACGTGTCGTAGGAGCGGAAGCCCTCCTGGACGTCCACGACGACCAGCGCGGCGCGGCCGCGGGAGATCATCATGCTGCGACCTCGAACTGCCGCGCGCGGAACGCCATCGTGCCGGCGGCCACGGTGAGCAGCACCTTGCCGCGCAGCGTCTGGCCGTCGAAGCAGCAGTTGGCCGAGCGCGACTCGTAGCCGCCGTCGCCGACGGTCCACTCGCGGTCGAGGTCGATCAGCGTCACGTTGGCCTGCTCGCCGGTCGCGATCGACGGCGTCGGCAGGTCGAACAGCGCCGCGCCGTCGCTGAGGCGCTGCACGACCAGGGCGAGCGGCAGGTCGCCAGTCAGGACCAGGTTGGTGTACACCGCGGCGAAGGCGGTCTCCAGCCCGGTCGTGCCCATGGGCGCCTGCTCGAACGGGACCTCCTTCTCGTCGCGGGCGTGCGGGGCGTGATCGGTGGCGATGCAGTCGATCACGCCGGAGCGCAGGCCCTCGATGAGCGCCTGGCGGTCGGCCTCATCGCGCAGCGGCGGGTTCATCTTCATGCGCGTGTCGAGCGTGCGCACGGCCTCGTGGGTGAGCGTGAGGTGGTGCGGCGAGGCCTCACACGTGATCTGCACGCCGCGCGCCTTGGCGTCCGCCACGGCCTGGACCGACTCGCGGGCGCTGAGGTGCTGGATGTGGATGCGGCCGCCCTCGTATCCGGCGATCATCGCGTCGCGCGCGATCATGGTGGACTCGCTGATCGACGGGATGCCGGTGACGCCGAGCAGCGCGCTGACCTCGCCCTCGTGCATTGCCCCCTTGCCGCTGAGCGACGGGTCCTCCTCGTGCAGCGCGATGATCCCGCCACACAGGCGCTGATACTGCAGCGCCTTGCGCAGCATGCCGGCGCTGACCACCGGGCGGCCGTCGTCGGTGAAGCCGGCCGCGCCCTCTGCGCGCAGCTCGGCCATCTCGGTCATCTCGGTGCCGTTGAGCCCGCGCGTGATCGCCGGCACGAAGCCCACTGGGATGCGGGCGTCGGTGGCGGCCGTGTCGCGCAGCGAGCGCAGCAGCGGCGCCGAGTCGACCACCGGGTCGGTGTTGGGCATCGCCAGCACGGCGCAGAACCCGCCGGCGGCGGCGGCGCGCGTGCCGGACTCGAGGTCCTCCTTGTGCTCCTGGCCGGGGACGCGCAGGTGCACGTGCGGGTCGACGAACGCCGGGAAGAGGTGGCGGCCGGCGGCCTCGATGGTCTCGGTGCCCTCCGGGGCGGTGAGCGTGCCGGCCGGGGCGATCTCGGCGATCTCCCCCGCGCGGATCAGCACGTCGTGGCGGCCGTCGATCCCCGAGCGCGGATCGAGCACGTGCGCGTCCCAGATCAGCAGGTCGGCGGCGGGCGCCGGAGCCTGGACGAGCAACGGGGCGGCCATCAGGCGGGGACTCCTTGGAACGTCGGTGCGGGGGTCTGGGTCGTCGAGAGGACCTCGAACAGCACGGCCATGCGGACGACGACGCCGGCGGCGACCTGGGCGGTGATGACGGCCTGGGGCGAGTCGACGACCTCGGCGCTCAGCTCCACTCCGCGGTTGACGGGTCCGGGGTGCATGAGCACCTGCTCGGGCCCGAGGCGGCGGCCGTTGACCTGGTACCAGTGCGCGTACTCGCGCAGCGACGGGACCCAGCTCTCGTCCATGCGCTCGTTCTGCATCCGCAGCGCGTAGACGACGTCGGCCTGGCCGAGGTCGTCGAGCGTGTAGCGGACCTCGCAGCCCAGCGCCTCGATGCCGCGCGGGATGAGGGTCGGCGGGCCGGCGAGCGTGACCTTGGCGCCCATCTTCTGGAAGGCCAGGATGTTGGAGCGCGCGACGCGGGAGTGCAGGACGTCGCCGACGATCCAGACGTTGAGGCCGTCGAGGCCGCCGAGCCGCTGGCGGAGCGTGTGGACGTCCAGGAGCGCCTGGGTCGGGTGCTCGTGCTTTCCGTCGCCGGCGTTGACGATGGCCGCCGGCGTCCAGCCGGAGACGAGCTCGGCGGCGCCGGCCCACGGCGTGCGGATGACGATCGCGTCCGGCTTGTGGGCGCCGAGGGTCAACACGGTGTCCTTGAGCGACTCGCCCTTCTCGACGCTGGAGCCCGAGGCGCTGAAGTTCACGACGTCGGCGCTGAGGCGCTTGGCGGCCAGCTCGAAGGAGGAGCGGGTGCGCGTCGAGGCCTCGTAGAAGAGGTTGAGGATGGTGCGGCCGCGCAGCGCCGGGACCTTCTTGATCTCGCGGTCGGCGATCTCGGAGAACGAGGCGGCGCGGTCGCAGATCCGCTCGATGTCGGCTCGGTCGAGGTCCTCGACGGAGATGAGGTGCTTCATGCGGCGCACCGCATGACGGTGGTGACGCTCGTCGTCGGGGCGTAGATCGTCACGCGGCGACCTCGCTGAGCGCGGCGATGCGGACCTCGTCGACCCCGTCGAGCTCCTCGACGTGGACGTTGACGCGCTCGGCGCGCGACGTCGGCAGGTTCTTGCCGACGTAGTCGGGGCGGATCGGGAGCTCGCGGTGGCCGCGGTCGGCCAGCACCGCGAGCTGCACCTTGGCCGGGCGGCCATAGGCGAACAGGGCCTCGATCGCGCTGCGCACGGTGCGCCCGGTGAACAGGACGTCGTCGACGAGCACGACGGTCAGGCCGTCGAGCGGGAACTCGACGTGTGAGGCGTGCACGGTCGGATTCCGATCCCACCCACCCCGCCGGCCGACGTCGTCGCGGTAGAAGGCGATGTCGAGGTCGCCGATCGGCACCTCGCGCTCGAGCAGGTCGCCGAGCAGGGCGTGGATCCGGCGGGCGAGGATCGCGCCACGGCGGTGGATCCCCACGATGGCGAGGGAATTGGCCCCACCCGCCCCGTCGTTGCGCTCCACGATCTCGTGGGCGATGCGCACCAGGGTGCGACGCATGTCGTCCTCGTCGAGGACGACCTTCTCATGGTCCATCAGTGCTTCCGCCTTCCTGGCCTCACGGGACCGGGTTAAAGGTGGGTGGTGGTCTCCCATCAACCTAGCAGCGGGGCGCGGACGGAACGGGCGCGACCACTGGCCGGTGGGCGACCGGTGGCGTAGGGTCGGCCGGTGACCGACTCCCCTGCCACCGACGACCGCGACCTCAAGGCCCGCCACCGCGCGATGTGGGCCTCCGGCGACTTCCCCAGGATCGCCGCGGAGACGATCGGCGACGTCGGGCCGGCGCTCGTCGCCGCCGCCGGCGTGCAGCCCGGCCAGCGGGTGCTCGACGTGGCCGCCGGATCGGGCGCGACGTCGATCCCCGCGGCGCAGACGGGCGCGTCGGTCGTCGCCTCCGACCTCACGCCCGAGCTGTTCGAGGCAGGCCGGGCGACGGCCGCAACGGCGGGCGTCGAGCTGGAGTGGGTCGAGGCCGACGCCGAGGCGCTGCCGTTCGACGACGCGTCGTTCGACGTCGTGCTGTCGTCGTTCGGCGCGATGTTCGCCCCGCGCCACCAGGTCGTCGCCGACGAGCTGCTGCGTGTCGTGCGCCCGGGCGGGACGATCGCCATGACCAACTGGACGCCGCAGGGCACGATCGGGCAGTTCTTCATGATGATGGCGCCGTACATGCCGCCGCCCCCGCCCGGGTTCGTCCCGCCCGTCGCCTGGGGACTGCCGGATCACGTGCGCGAGCTCTTCGGCGACCGCGTGACGGACCTGCGATTCGAGGAGCGCGTGCAGTCGGTCGAGCGCTTCGCGGAGCCGCGCGACCTGGTGTCCTACTACCGCGAGAACTTCGGCCCGACGCTCGTCGCCTATGCGCGGACGGCGGACGACCCCGAGCGGCGCGCCGCGCTGGAGGCCGACTTCCTCGCGCACGCCGAGCGCACGAACCTGGGCGAGCCGGGCGGCCGCGCGCGGTGGGCGTTTCAGTACCTGCTGGTAGTGGGCCGCCGGGCCTGAGCGCGGAGGCGGCGCCGGGGCGTGGTCGCCGCCTCTAGGCTGCCGCGGCATGGAGGCCATCCCGCAGGATCTGTCCAGCCGCGGTGCGCGCGCCGCCGTCG
The DNA here is from genome assembly GCA_036009425.1 of Baekduia sp. Lineage (GTDB taxonomy): Bacteria > Actinomycetota > Thermoleophilia > Solirubrobacterales > Solirubrobacteraceae > Baekduia. The sequence goes on from DASYLT010000128.1 coordinate 8,312, forward strand.
CCGCGTCGGTGTCTCGGGGCGAGGTCTCGCCGCGGGAGCTGGTCGCCGAGGCGCTGGCGCGGATCGAGGCGCTGGACGGTCCGCTCAACGCTGTCGTCGCGCTCCGCGCCGAGGAGGCGCTGGCCGAGGCGTCGCGCGCTCCCCGGACCGGCGCGCTGGCCGGCCTGCCGCTGCTCGTCAAGGACCTCGCCTCGTGCGCGGGCATGGTCACGACCTACGGGTCGCCGTGGTTCGCCGACCGCGCGCCCGATGTCGTGGACGACGCGGCGGTGGCGCGGTTGCGCGCCGCCGGGGCGATCGTCGTCGGCCGCACCAACGTGCCGGCGTTCGGGCACACGGCCTTCACCACCAACCTGGTCTTCGGCACGACGCGCAGCCCCTGGAACCTGGAGCGCTCGCCGGGCGGGTCCAGCGGCGGGTCGGCCGCGGCGCTGGCCGCGGGCATGGTGCCGCTGGCGACCACCAGCGACGGCGGCGGCTCGGTGCGCGGGCCCGCGTCGCTGTCGGGGCTGGTGGGCTACAAGCCGACCAACGGCGCGATCGGGCGCAACGTGATCCCGCGGTGGATGGACTTCTCGACGATGGGCTGTGCGGGCCCGAGCGTGGCCGACGTGCTGCTGGAGGCCTCGGTCGTCGTCGGCCCGGTGCCGGGCGACCTGCTGGCCGTGGAGTCGGTCGACCTGGTCCCGGCGTTGCCGCGGCGCGTGATCGCGTGCCCGTCGCTGCGCGGTCCGGGCGCGGTCGACGCGCCGATCGCCGACGGCTTCGAGGACGCGTGCGCCTTGGTGGCCGACACGCTCGGGCTCCCGCTGGAGGTGGTCGACGAGCCGGTCGACCCGCTCACGGCGTTGTGGTGGGCGATGATCGCCTGCGTGCAGCTGGCCGAGTCGCTGACGGAGCTGCGCGACCGCTGGGACGAGGCCGAGCCGTCGCTGAAGCTGCAGCTCGACATCGGCGCGCAGGTCGGCGCCTTCGACTACGTCGCCGCCGAGCGGCAGCGCTTCGCGCAGTGCGCGCGGCTGGACGCGCTGCTGGGCGACGACACCGTCCTGCTCACGCCGACGGCCAACGCCACGTCCTGGCCGGCGGAGGGCCCGCTGCCCGACCACGCCGGCGACCGCGTGGGCGATCCGCTCGTGGCGCTCAACTGCGCCGACCTGAACATGACCGGCCACCCCGCGGTGTCCGTGCCCTGGGGCCGCGACCCCGACGGCATGCCGTTCGGCATGCAGCTGATCGCACCCCGCCGCCGCGACGGCCTCGCCCTCGGCCTGGCCCACGCGATCGAGCTGGCCCACCCATGGCCCCTGACCGCACCCGGCTTCCGCCCCTTCACGCCTTAAGGGGTCAGACCCCTTTATGCAGTGGTAGTGCGAATAGGGGTCAGACCCCTTTATGCAGTGGCAGTGCGAATAGGGGTCAGACCCCCGTGGTTTAGGGCGTTGGCGTCGCCGGGAGTTGGCGCCCGTTGTCCCAGCGGTGCAGCTCGGGTGTGCCCTTCTCGGGGAAGGGCACGTCGATGAGGTCGAAGTCGCGCGGAACCTCGGTGTTGGGGAAGATGGCGCGGGCCTCGTCGCGGATCTCGCGCCCGATGTAGCGCGTGGAGACGTGCGTCAGCGCGAGCAGCTCGACGCCGGCCTCGCGGGCGAGCTCGGCGGCCTGGGCGGCCGTCGAGTGGCCGGTCTCCATCGCGCGCCCGCGCTCCTCGGAGGTGAACGTCGCCTCGTGGACGAGGACGTCGGCGCCGTCGGCGGCCACGCGCACCATGTCGCACGGCGCCGTGTCGCCGGAGAAGACGAGGCGCCGCCCGCGGCGCGTCGGGCCCACGACCTGCTCCGGCGTCACGCCGTTGACGGTCTCGCCGCGCTGCAGCCGCCCGAAGTCCGGGCCGAACTCCACGCCGAGCGAGGTCGCCAGCTCGGCGTCGAAGCGGCCCGGCCGGTCGTCCTCGATCAGCGCGTAGCCGTAGGCCTCGCCGCGGTGGCGCACGCGCAACGCGTGGATCTCGTAGCCGTCGAGCTCGACGATCGCGTCGGGCTCCAGGTCGACCACGGTGAAGCGGAACCTCAGGCGGCCGAGCACGGTGCGGCGCATGACCTCCATCAGCGCCGCGGTGCCCGGCGGGCCGAACACCGTCATCGGCGCGGTCCGGTCGCGCAGGTCGAAGGACTTGACCATCCCGGGCAGGCCGAGCCAGTGGTCGACGTGCAGGTGCGTCAGGAAGACCTCGGTGATCTCCGGCAGCCCGACGGACCGGACGAGCTGGCGCTGCGTGCCCTCGCCGCAGTCGATCAGCACCTTGTCGGAGCCACGGCGGATCAGCGTCGCGGGCAGTCCGCGACGGGCGGTGGGAACGGAGCCGGCGGTGCCGGCGAAGAAGATCGAGAGGTCCATCGGGAGCGGGCCTGCAGCGTATCGGCGTGGATAGGGTCCGCCCCATGCTCAAGGACTTCCGCCAGTTCCTGCTCCGCGGCAACCTCGTCGACCTGGCGATCGCCGTGGTCGTCGGCACGGCCTTCGGCGCCGTCGTGACCGCGCTGGTGCGCGACATCGTCACGCCGCTGATCGCCGCCATCGGCGGCACGCCGGACTTCGGCACCCTGAGCTTCACCATCAACCACAGTCACTTCTACTACGGTGACTTCCTCAACGCGGTCGTCACGTTCGTCACCGTCGCGGCCGTCGTCTTCTTCCTGATCATCAAGCCGATGAACTTGCTGCTGGACCGCATGCGCACCGAGCCGCCGGTCGAGGAGCACACGCGCGAGTGCCCGGCGTGCCTCAGCCAGATCCCTCGCGCGGCGCGCCGGTGCGCGTTCTGCACCGAGGAGGTGGGCGTGGCGGCCGGTCCGGTGCCGGCCTAGAGAACCTGCAGCGCGCGAGGAGGGATTCGAACCCCCGACTTCCTCCTCCGGAGGGAGGCGCTCTATCCACTGAGCTACTCGCGCGTGCCTCGGCATCGTAGCGGTCCCGTCCATCGGAGCCGCCATGCGAGGGATGCGGCCGGACCGCGAGCACGGCTGGACGTGGACCGGACCGGCGCGTCCCCGTTGACGTCCAGCGCGCTTGAGCAGCGGCCGAACCGGTGACACACTCGCCACGATGCCTGCCGCCGACGATCCGCTCACCCGCCTGGCCCAGGAGCTCGAGCGCCTGTCGCAGGCGCACCTCAAGCTCGGCGAGGCCACGGCGCAGCTGATCGCACAGGCGCCGCCCGAGGAGCGCCGCCTCCTGGGCGAGGCCGCCGCCGCGTCGCGCGCCGCCGCGCGCCAGGCGTCAGCCGCCAGCGCGCAGGCCATCGGCACGCTGCGCGACTGACCCCGGCCACGCGCCCCCGGGCTGCACCGCCGGCCCTCAGCCGTTGCCGTGCTCGTGCACCGAGGCCGGCGCGGCGCGCCCCGGCGCCTGCCAGCGCCGATCGGCCGGCGCCTGGTCACCCGGATGGCCTTCGACCCGGATCCTGGCCCCCGCGCCGGCCTGGGTGGGCCGCCGCGGCGGCGTGCCGTCCCCGACGATTCCCAGGCCCTCGGCGATCGTGAAGAACCCACGGGCGAACGGCGATCCCGCGGTGCGCTCCCGCACGTCCTCCCAGTCGACCTGCTCGCGCACCGCACGGGCGATCGCGAGGATCCCGCGGAAGTCGCACGCGTGCTCGTCGAAGGCGTGCAACTTCATGACCATCACGTCGTCGAGGTGCACCACCGGGAGGTCGAGCGCCGCCACCGCCACGATCTCCGCGCGGTCGAGGACGGCGCCGACGTCGGGGATGCCGCGCGGTCCGAAGATGAGGTCGACGAGCGTCTCGCTGCCGTCCTCGCCGGGGTCCCAGGCCTTCAGCAGCCACCCCTCAGGCGGGCGCTCGGACCGCATCCCCGCCTCGACGAGCGCGGCCAGCGCCCGCTCGGCGTCATCGGGCCGTACCAGGAAGTCCAGGTCGTTGCGGCTCTGCGGTGCGCCCCGCGCCCAGCAGGCGACGCTGCCGGCCAGCGCGAACGGCAGCCCGGCGTCGCGCAACGCGGCCGCCGCGGTCTTGAGGCTGCTCTCGATCTCCTCGAAGGTCGAGCGGGCTTCGCCCATAGGCGTGCCATACCCGCCGGCGCGTTCGGCGCATCGCGCATCGGGTAGACGAGCGCTTGTGAGCCTGACCAGTTCCAACGGCCGCGCCGGAGACCGCCCAGCCGCTCCGCCCCTGCGCATCGCCGCGGCCGGGGACATGCACTGCCAGCCCTCGCGCGCCGAGCAGACCCGCGCCGCGTTCGCGAGCCTCGACGGCAGGATCGACCTGCTGCTGCTCGCCGGCGACCTGACGACCTACGGCCAGCCGGAGCAGGCTCAGGTGCTGGCCGACGCCTGCCGTCCGCTGGACGTGCCGATCTACGCGGTGTGGGGCAACCACGACTGGCACTCCGACCAGATCGCCGCGATCCGCCCGATCCTCGAGGACGCGGGCATCACGATCCTCGACCGCGACCATGCCACGCTCTGCATCGGCTCCACCGAGATCGGCATCGTCGGCCTCAAGGGCTTCGTCGGCGGCTTCCCCGGCTCGCACCTGCCCGACTTCGGCGAGCCGCAACTGCGCGCGCTCTACGACGCGACGACACGCGATGTCGCCGCGCTCGACGCGGGCCTGAAGGCCGTCGCGCACTGCCCGGTCCGGATCGTGCTGCTGCACTACGCGCCGACCACCGGCACGCTGCGCGGCGAGCCCGAGACGATCTGGACGATGCTCGGCAACGACCGCCTCGCGGCCCCGATCGCCCAGCACGAGCCCGACATGGTCCTGCACGGCCACGCGCACGTCGGCACGTTCGAGGGCAGCATCGGCGACGTCCCGGTCTACAACGTGTCGGTCCCCGTGCTCGGCCGGGACTTCTGGGTCTTCGAGCTCAGCGGGCTGGAGCGCGTGACGGCCCCGCTGCATTGACCGAGATCGGCGACGCCCGCGGCCGTCGTGTCGGCGACGGCGCCCCTGCACCGCATGCAGCCGCTCTCACACACGGCACAGCGTCTGCAGGATCGTCAGCGCCCGCTCCGGATCGCGGCGCATGATCGAGAACGCGGCCCGGGCGTGCTCGACGTCGTCGAGCGTCGCGTCGGCGCGCTCGACGCAGTAGCGCCCGATCCACCGCACGGCCGCCCGCTCGTAGCGCTCGGGCTCGCGATCGCGCAGCAGCACGCACACCTGCAGCGCGTCGTCGAGCCGGATCGCGGGCAGCTCGGCCGCCGCCGCGCGGATGATCATGAGGTTGCCCGTGGCCAGGGCCCGCTGGAAGCGGCTGTAGGCGGATCCGCTGTCTGACACGAACGCATGTTCGCACGTCGACCGGCACCACGGATGTCTCCCCGCAGCGCCGCGCCCGCTCAGCCGATCGGCAGCTCCTGGACCAGCGTCAGCACCTCGGCGAACAGGTCGCCCTGGTCCTCGACGCGGCCCAGCACGGCGCCCATGTCGAGCATGAGCCGGTCGGCGTCGCCGTCGGCCAGCGCCTCCCGGACCTCGTCCCAGAGCAGCGGCACCGACACCGTCGGCCGCTCCCTGGCGCGCGGCGAGTACACGCACACGGTGGTCTTGTTGACGTCGTTCTGGCTCCAGTCGACGAGCACCTTGCCCGTCCGCTGCGCCTTGACCTGACGCGCGACGACCAGGTCGCCGGCCTCGGCCTCCAGCAGCTCGGCCACCGCCTTGGCGAAGCCCTTGGTCTGGTCGTAGGTCGTGAGGTCGGGCGTGTTGAGCGGGACGTAGACCTGCAGCCCCTTGGAGCCGGAGACCTTCGGGTACGAGCGCAGCCCGAGGTGGGAGAACATCCCCTCCAGCACGACCGCGACCTGCAGGCACTCCAGCAGCCCGGCGGGTGGGCCGGGATCGAGGTCGAAGGCGACCATCGTCGGGCCGGTCAGCGCGCGGTCCTCCTCGCGCACGCGGTGCATCGGGGTGTGCAGCTCGAGGTCGGCGAGGTTGCCCAGCCAGGCGAGCGTCGCGACGTCGTGGGCCAGCACGTAGTCGATGACCTTGCCCTTCTCGAGCCGCACCGGTGCCGTCTGGACCCACGCCGGGCGGTGCTTGGGCGCCTGCTTCTCGTAGAAGTAGGGCTCGGTCACGCCGTTGGGGTAGCGCTTGAGCGTCAGCGGCCGGTGCTCGAGGTGGGGCAGCAGCACCGGGGCGATCTCCACCAGGTAGCGGATCAGATCGCCCTTGGTATGGCCCGAGGGCCACAGCGGCTTGTCGAGGTTGGTCAGCCGCAGCTCGCGCCCGCCGACGTGGGCGCGCACCGCCTTCTTGGGCAGCTCCTCCTGCACGACCAGCCCGGCCGGCTTGTCGTCGCGCAGCCCCTTGTAGGACGGGGCCCGCAGGATGCCGTCGCGCGTCCACTCGACGAACTCGACCTCGACCACCAGGCGCGGCTGCACCCAGACGGCCTCGCGCGGGATCTTCACGCCGGGCGGGACGACGTCGAACGGCGAGGCGTCCTGCTCCAGCGGTGCCAGCAGCAGCGCGAGGCGGTCGAGCTCGTCCTCGGTGAACCCCGTGCCGACCCGGCCGGCGAAGCGCAGCGTCCCGTCGCCGTCGGAGGCCGGCTCGTGCACGCCGACCAGCAGCGCGCCGATGCGATCGCGCCGGCGCCCCTCCCCCGGCAGCCAGCCGCCGACGACCAGCTCCTGGCGGTTGGTGTTCTTGATCTTGAGCCAGTGGCCGGTGCGCCGGCCGGGCTCGTAGGGGGAGTCCAGCCGCTTGGCGACGATCCCCTCCAGCCCCTGCTCGCGGGTCGCGGCCAGCAGCTGCGCGCCCCCGCCGACGACGTGGTCGGGGACCTGCCAGCGCTCGCCGTCGTCCAGGAGCTCGCGCAGCAGCGCGCGGCGCTCGGTGTACGGGCGATCCATCAGGGAGCGCCCGTCGAGCCACACCAGGTCGAAGGCGATGTAGGTGACCGGCGCCTCCTTGGCCAGGCGCTTGACCTGCCCCTCGCGCGTGAGGTGCATCCGCCCCTGCAGCGCACCGAACGACGGCCGGCCCTCGGCGTCGAAGGCGACGACCTCGCCGTCGAGGATCGCGCGGTGCATCGACAGCGCCCGGTTCAGGCGCGACAGCTCGGGATAGCGCGGCGTGACGTCGTTGCCGTTGCGGGTGACGAAGCGCATGCGCCCCGGCTCGCTGAAGCAGACCGCGCGCACGCCGTCCCACTTGATCTCATAGGCCCAGCCATCGTCCTTGCCGGGCACCGTTCCGGCGCGCGCGAGCATCGGGACGAGCTGGTCGGGCATCGGCTCGTGGCCCAGCACCCAGCCATCCTCGGCCGGGTCCCCCATGCGGTGGATCATCCAGTCCTTGGGATCCGGACCCGTCCGGAAGAGCGCGTACCGGCCGGTCACGCGCTCGCCGTGCAGCTCGACTTCGACCTTGTCGGGCTCCCACTTGAGGACGTCGTAGGTGCCCCGGTCCCAGATCTTCATGGTGCCGGCGCCGTAGTTGCCCTTGGGGATCTCCCCGTGGAACTCGAGGTACTCGAGCGGGTGGTCCTCGGTGTGGACCGCCTTGCGGTTGTCCTTCTGCGCCCACGGCAGCCCGTTGGGGATCGCCCACGAGGCCAGCGCGCCGTCGTGCTCGAGCCGCAGGTCCCAGTGCAGGCGCGTGGCGCTGTGCTCCTGGATGACGAAGCGGTTGCCGCCGGCGCCGTCGTCGCCGGACCCCGCCCCCGCGGGCTCGGGCGTGCCGGAGAAGTCGCGCTTGGCGAGGTAGTCCTCGAGGGGCGGCCGCTGAGCCATCGGCGCGTGGCCTACCCGCCGGCGACCCGCAGCACCGTCGCCCGCAGCTCGGCGATCGGCGCGTCCTTCTCCACGTAGGCCGCGGCGCCGGCGCGCCGGCCCTCGCCGTACTCGCGCGGATGACCGCTGAGCACGACGACCTGCACGCCGGGCGCGACCGTGCGCAGCTCGCCGACGGCGTCGCGGTCGACGTCGAGCAGGTCGAGCAGCACGATGTCGGGGCGCGTCTGGCCGGCGACCGCGATCGCGGCGTCGACGTCGGGCGCCTCCCCGACGATCTCGATGTCGGCGTCGTCCTCCAGCTCCGCGCGCAGAAGCGCCCGGAACGCAGCGGAATCGTCGCAATGCAGCACGCGGACCATGCGAGGCGGACACTACTCCGCTGCGCGCGGTTCTCCTGCAATCGCGGGGCCGGCTCTGCGCCGAGTTGTAGGTTTCCCACGATGCCGAGCGCCGACGATCCGCAGCCGCTGAAGGTCGGCGCGATCGACCTCGGCGGGCTTCTGCGCGAGCACGTCGACGTGCTCGCCGACGCCGTGCTGGAGCGCTTCCGCGCCGGCGAGGGGCCCAACGGCGCGCCGGATGCCGCGACGCTGCGCAACCTGCGCCTCGGCGCCCGCGCGGCGGTCGACTGCTTCCTCGCGCGGCTGGCCGGCGACCGCGCGGCGGCCGAGGTCGAGCTGTTCGTCGCCCACGGCCGCGCCCAGCAGGCCGCCGGACGCACGCTCACCGAGCTGTTGTCGTTCTACCGGCTCGGCGGGCTGGCGATGTGGGAGCGCTCGACCGCCCTGCTGCCGCCGTCGACCCACCTTCCGGCCCAGGAGATCTTCGCCTTCGGCAGCGCGCTGCTGGAGCTCGTCGACGAGCTGTCGGTCGCCGCGGCGGAGGGCTTCACGGCCCAGGAGGCCGAGGCGCGGCGCCGCTCACGCGCGCTGCGCGAGCGGCTCGTGTCGCTGCTGCTCAGCGATCCGCCGGCGGCGCCCGACGCGCTGGAGGGCGCGGCGCGCGCGGCCGGCTGGCCGCTCCCGGCGCGCGTGCGCGTCGCGGTGGGCGCGCTGCCGGCCGACCCGCTGCGGGCCGGTGCCGGCCCTGGGCCCGCCCGCGTGCTGGCGGCGACGCTGTCGGACGGCCGCCAGGCGCTCGTGGTCGCCGACGGCGACGAGGCCGAGACGTGGCTGGGACGGGCTGCAGCAGCGCTGGGACTCGAGGCGCCGCTGGCGGTCGGGCCGGCCGTCGAGCCGGCGGGAGCGGCCCGCAGCGCCGGGCGGGCGATCGCGCTGCTGGGCCACGTGGCGGCCGGAGCGGTGCGCGCCGCCGGCGACGTCGTGCGGTGCGACGACCATGAGATCGCGCTGCTGCTCGGCGCGGCACCGGACCTCGCGCACGAGGTCGCGCGGCGGCGACTCGCGCCGCTGGCCGCGCTGGACGACGCCGCCCGAGGGCGGATGCTCGAGACGCTCGCCGCGTGGCTCGCCGACCCGGGCCGGCCCCAGGCGATGGCCGACCGCCTCGGTCTGCACGTGCAGACGATCCGCTACCGCCTCAAGATGCTCCGCGAGCTGCTCGGCGGCGCGCTCGACGATCCCGACGAGCGCTTCGAGCTGTCGCTGGCGCTGCGGGTGCAGCGGCCGGGAGCGGCGTAGGCGGCCCACGGGCGCCAGGTCTGTTCGACGACCATCTAACTCTTGCTATGGTGCTTGTTCGACAGCCGTCGAACCTACGATTCGGCGTCGCGACCCGACACCCCGCACCCATGATCTCCTCCGCCCCCTCGCTCTCCCTGCGCTTCAGCCGGCTCTCCCAGGCCACGGCGTTCTGGCTCGTCGCCGCGACGCTCGTCTTCCTGCTGTTCGCATCCAGCGCGCCGTCGCCGCTCTACGTCGTCTACCAGGCG
>DASYLT010000129.1:0-7860 GCA_036009425.1 Baekduia sp.
GCCCACCGACACCGCAGAGCGTCGCGCTTCGCCGGTGGGCCCGTCCGCCGCGGTCGCACCGCGTCAAACGGGCCCACCGACACCGCAGAGCGTCGCGCTTCGCCGGGTGGGCCCGTCCGCCGCGGTCGCACCGCGTCAATCGGCCCACGGCCGCCGGAGGTGCAGGTGGCTCCCGAGCGACCCGCCCATGTGCGCTGGCGGAGGACCGACAGCGCTCGCGCCCACTCGAACCTCCGTCGTCATCGCCCCGAGAAACGCACCGCAGCGCGACGAACGCCCGAGCTGAACGCCCCTACGCCACCACCCGCCCCGCTGGCGCGGGGCCCGGCTCGCCCGCAGCCGCCGCCGCCTCCGCCCGCGCCACCCCGCCGTCCTCGGCCCGCAGCCCCGGCACGACGTAGAGCATCGCCAGCGTCACGCCGCCGGCGACCAGGCCCGCGACCAGCAGCACCGACTTGGCGGAGAACGCCGCGGCCAGCGGCCCGGTGAGGGCGAAGGAGACCGGCGTCAGCGCCAGGGAGACCAGCCAGTCCAGCGACGCGACCCGGCCGCGGAGCGCGACGGGCACGCGGACCTGCATGAGCGTCGCCCAGATCGGGTTGCCGAGGCCGCTGAGCAGGCCGAAGAGGAAGCTGGTCAGCACGAGCTGCCAGATGGCGGACGCCAGCGCGTAGCCGCACAGCGCGAAGCCCGCGATGCCCCAGGCCCAGTAGAGGACCGAGACCTCGCGGCGCGGCATGCCGACGTGGCCGAGCCCGAAGGTGCCCAGCGTGGCGCCGACGCCGCCGGCGGCCAGCACGAGCCCGAAGTCCTTGGCGGTGCCCCCGAGGTCGTGGTCGATCCGGATCGGCACGAGCACCTCGGTCGGGCCGAGGAAGAACAGGACCGCGATCGCGGCCATCAGCAGGGTCGCCCACAGCCACGTCTCGCTGCGCACGAACGCCGACGCCTCGCGCAGCTGGGCCCGCAGCGGCTCGCGGGCGCCGGTCTGGGCCGGCGCCGTGGCGCGCATCGCCACCAGGCAGGCGATCGACACGGCGAAGGTCCCCGCGTCGACCAGCAGGGCGCCGCCCGTGTCGATCAGCGCGACGACCGCGCCGCCGATGGCGGGGCCGATCAGCCGCAGCGCGATCGGGCGCAGCGAGTGCTGCAGGGCATTGGCCTGCACGAGCTTCTCGTCGGGCACGAGCTCGGGGATGATCGCGCCCATCGCCGGTCCCGACAGGCCCTCGCCGGCGCCGAAGAAGAAGCTCAGCACGACGAGGTGCCAGACCTCGAGCGCCCCGCCGAGCGACAGCGCACCTGCGGTCCCGACCGCGATCAGCCGCACGACGTCGGCCACCAGGAGCTGACGGCGCTTGTCGTAGTGGTCGGCGGCGATGCCACCGATGAGCAGGAAGGCGAGCAGCCCGATCGACCAGGCGACACCCACCAGCGACAGCGAGGTCGCGCTGCCCGAGAGCTCCAGGACGGCGAAGGGGAGGGCGACCAGGTAGATCCCGTCGCCGACCAGCGACACGAGCGTGCCGACCCAGAACAACGCGAAGTCCCGTTCCCGCAACGGTCCCAACAGCCGCATGAGATTGCGGAGGATGCCACACCAGCCGTCCGAGCCCTACCCTGCCGGGCTGTGCTTGTCGCCATCGACGGACCTGCCGGAGCAGGCAAGTCCACCGTGGCGCGCGCCGTGGCGCGCGCGCTCGGGTTCACCTACCTCGACACCGGGGCCATGTACCGCTGCGCCGCGCTGGCCTGGCCGCGCGATCCCGCGCTGCTCGACATCGCCTTCGACGGCGATCGCGTGCTCTGCGACGGCAAGGACGTCACGGACGCCATCCGGACGCGCGAGGTGAGCGAGAAGGCCTCCGAGGTCGCCGCCAAGCCCGAGGTGCGCCAGGCGCTGGTCGCCCGCCAGCAGCAGCTCATCAAGAACGGCGACTACGTGGCCGAGGGTCGCGACATCGCCACCGTGGTCGCGCCCGACGCCGAGGTCAAGGTCTACCTGACCGCCTCGCCGCAGGAGCGCGCCCGTCGCCGCGCCGCCGAGCTCGGGGCCGACCAGCACGTCGTCCTACAGGAGATGGCGATGCGCGACCAGCGCGACAGCGGCCACGGCCGCACCACCCTGGAGCCCGCGCCCGGCGCGCGGCCCCTGGACACCACCGGCCTCTCGATCGACGAGGTCGTCCAACAGATCGTGGAACGAGTGCGGCATGAGTAGCTCAGGTCCCAAGGTCGCCGTCCTCGGCTACCCCAACGTCGGCAAGTCCTCGCTGGTCAACCGGCTCAGCGAGTCGCGCATCGCGGTCGTCCACGAGGACGCCGGGATCACGCGCGACCGCCACGAGGTCGCCTGCGAGTGGAACGGCCGGCGCTTCACGCTGATCGACACCGGCGGCATGGACTTCTTCGACGAGGACCCGATGGCCGGGTCCATCCGCGAGCAGGCGCAGGCCGCGATGGCCGACGCCGACCTCGCGGTGCTCGTCGTCGACGCCAAGGCCGGCGCGCGCCCCGGCGACGAGGAGCTCGCCGACCTGCTGCGCCGCTGGAAGAAGCCGGTGATCATCGCGGCCAACAAGATCGACGACGTCAAGGACGTGCCGCAGGCCACCGAGTTCTACACCTTGGGCCTCGGCGATCCGATGGCCGTCTCGGCCACCCAGGGGCTGGGCACCGGCGACCTGCTGGATCGCGTCGTGGAGTTGCTGCCCGAGGGCGACTTCGAGCCCGAGGACGAGGGCATCATCCGCCTCGCGATCATCGGCCGGCCGAACGTCGGCAAGTCGTCGCTGGTCAACAAGTTCGTCAAGTCCGACCGCGTCATCGTCAGCGATGTGGCGGGCACCACGCGCGACGCGATCGACCTGCCGATGGAGATCGACGGCCGCCGCGTGGTCATCGTCGACACCGCCGGCATGCGCCGCCAGTCCAAGGTCACCGAGTCGGTCGAGTACTACACCACCTTGCGCTCACAGCGCGCGGTGGAGCGTGCCGACGTCGCGCTGGTCATCTGCGACGCCCACGACGGCGTCACCGCGCAGGACCTGCGCATCGCCGAGCTGGCGATGAAGGCCGGCAGCGCCACGGCGCTCGTCCTCAACAAGTGGGACGTCGCCCCGATGGAGGAGGCCGACCTCGACCACGAGCGCGCGCGGGTCAACAACAAGCTGCGCCTGCGGCCGAAGGTCCTGACGGTCTCGGCGGTCACCGGGCGCAACGTCGACCGGCTGCTGCGCGAGGCGATCATCCTCGGCGACCGGATGCTCACCCGCATCCCGACGCCGCAGCTCAACCGCTTCATCAGCGAGGTCGTCCAGGAGCGCCAGCCGCCCGCCAAGCAGGGCAGCCGGCTGCGGCTCCTGTACATGGCGCAGTACGAGACGCGCCCGCCGCGCTTCGCGATCCAGATCAACAGCCGCAACCGAGTGACGCGCGACTACGCCTATTTCATCGAGAATCGTCTGCGTGCGCGCTTCGGCATGGACGGCATCCCCTTGATCATCGACTTCAACGAGCGCAAGAACCGGCGTGACGACAACTAGGCCCGCCGTCCTCGCAGGGATCGCCGCCGGCGTGGTGGCGGTCGTCGTCGCGCTCGTGATCGTCCTGGGCGGGGGCGGCGCCTCCGGCAAGGCGCCCGCCAGCGGCGCGGCGCATCTCGTTCCGGCCGACGCGCTGGTCTACGTGCACCTCTCGACCGACCGCGACCGCTCGGCCACCGCGTCGGCCGCCAAGGTCGCCGACGCGTTCCCGAGCTGGCCGGCGCTGCGCGACGGGATCGTCAAGCGCCTTCAGGCGCCCGGCTGCGACCTCGCCGCCCAGGCGCTGAAGACCGCCGACGAGGCCGCGCTGGCCATCTTCGACACGGCGGGCGGCAAGACGGCCAACTCGCTCGTGCTGGTCGACACCGGCAAGGACCATCCCGGCGCGACGCAGCGCGGCTGCGGCACGCTCAGCTCGACCTACGTGGGCCAGTTCCTGGCCATCGGCCAGCCAGAGAGCCTCGCGCTGGCCCAGAAGCTGCAGAAGGGCGACGGCGCCTCGCTGGCCGACGCCGCGCTGCCGAAGAAGGCCTTCGCCGGCCTGCCCGCCGACCGCGTCGCCGACGGCTGGGTCTCGCGCGACGGCGTCCGGCGGCTGCTGGCGCCCCAGGGCGGGCTGCTGGGCGCCGTGGGCGTCCTGTTCGACCAGCCGGCCCTGCGCGGCGCCGCGTTCGGCCTCAGCGCCGCCGACGGGCGCGCCCACCTGGTGGTCAAGTCGCAGCTCGATCCCAAGCTCGCCAAGCAGAGCGCCTCGGGCTTTCAGAAGTTCACGCCGACGCTGGCCGCCGACGTCCCCGCCTCGGCCATGGCCTACCTCGGCGTGAGCAACGTCGCGCCCGCGCTGCAGCGCATCCTCGCCGCCGCGGGCAGCAGCTCGACCCAGCTCGCGCCGCTGGTCACCCAGCTCGCCGACCCGCTCAAGAAGGTCTTCCCGGCAGAGGCGGCGATCGTGCTCACCTCGGCTGCGCCGGCGCCCGTGCTGACGATCATGGGCCACGCCAAGGACGAGGCGGCGACCCGCAAGACGCTGGCGGCCCTGCCGGCGGCGGTGCGCAAGAGCTTCTCGACCGCGGTCTTCGACGGCAAGGTCGCGGTGTCCACCGATCCCAAGGGGATCGCGGCCGTCCGTGCCGGCGGGGACCACCTCCCTGACGGCGGGCAATGGTCAAAGACGGTCGGGAATCACCCCGAATCGGTGTCCTCGCTACTCTTCCTGAACTTCAGCAGGCTGCTCACGCTGGGCGAGCAGACCGGCCTTGCGCAATCCAAGGCCTATCAGGCGGCCAAGGCGGACCTCTCCCAGGTCCGCGCCATCGGCGCCTACACGTCCGGCAGCGACAGCGAATCGACCGCGGAGATCTCCCTCCTCATCACCTCATGAGCTACGCCGACAACGAGTACCTCTTCACTTCCGAGTCCGTGACCGAAGGTCACCCGGACAAGGTCGCCGACCAGATCTCCGACGGCGTCCTCGACGCTGTCCTGAGAGACGACCCCAAGGGCCGCGTCGCCTGCGAGACCCTCGTCAACACGGGCCTCGTGGTCGTGTCCGGCGAGATCTCCACCGAGACCTACGTCGACATCCAGGAGATCGCCCGCGACACGATCCGCAAGATCGGCTACGTGGACGCCGACCTCGGCTTCTCCGCCGACTCCTGCGCCGTGCTCAACGCGATCGACAAGCAGTCGCCCGACATCGCCCAGGGCGTCGATCAGGCCGACGAGGCGCGGTCGGAGGGCTCGACCGACTCCCTCGACGTCGCCGGCGCCGGCGACCAGGGCATGATGTTCGGCTACGCCTCCAACGAGACGGCGAACCTGATGCCGGCCCCGATCACGTTCGCCCATCAGCTGGCCGAGCGCCTCGCGGCGGTCCGCAAGGACGGCACGCTGGACTACCTCCGTCCCGACGGCAAGACCCAGGTCTCGGTCCGATACGTCGACGGCAGGCCGGTCGCCATCGAGAAGCTGCTGATCTCGACGCAGCACGCCGAGTCGGCCACGCGCGAGCAGATCACCGCCGACCTGTGGGAGAACGTCGTCCTCCCGGTCCTCCCGGCCGAGCTGTTCGACGCCGACGCGCTGCGCGCCGAGTTCCTGGTCAACCCGACCGGCCGCTTCGTCATCGGCGGTCCCGTCGGCGACGCCGGCCTGACCGGCCGCAAGATCATCGTCGACACCTACGGCGGCTTCGCCCGCCACGGCGGCGGCGCGTTCTCGGGCAAGGACCCGAGCAAGGTCGACCGCTCGGCCGCCTACGCCGCGCGCTGGGTCGCCAAGAACGTCGTCGCGGCCGGCCTGGCCGATCGCGCCGAGGTCCAGGTCGCCTACGCCATCGGCGTGGCGCACCCCGTCTCGGTCATGATCGAGACGTTCGGCACCGAGAAGATCGGTCGCGGCCGGCTCGCCGAGCTGGTCGACGCGCACTTCGACCTGCGCCCCGGCGCCTTCCGCGAGGCGCTGGACCTGCACCGCCCGATCTACCAGAAGACCGCCGCCTACGGCCACTTCGGCCGTGACGACGAGGACTTCACCTGGGAGCGGACCGACAAGGCCGCCGCCCTCGCCGAGGCCGCCGGCCTCGCCGTGCCCGCGACCGCCTAGCGGCCGCCCAGCGACACCCTGCAGCGCGAAGGGCGGCCTCCGGGCCGCCCTTCGTCGTCTGGGGCGGCGGCTAGCGTGGAGCCGAGGTGAGCGACCAGGACTTCCAGAGCGCGGTCGACGCGATCGCCAAGGTCATCGACGGCGTCGGGGTCCTCGTGGTCGTCGTGGGGCTCGTGCTCGCGACCGTGGCGTTCGCGCGAGCCGTCCTGGCGCCGGATGCCGCGAGCGGGCAGGAGCGCACGCCCTACCGCATCTACCGCCAGGCGATCGGTCGCGCGATCCTGCTCGGCCTCGAGTTCCTGGTCGCGGCCGACATCATCCGGACGGTCGCCGTCGACCCGACGTTCGAGAGCGTCGGCGTGCTGGCGATCATCGTCGCGGTCCGCACGTTCCTGAGCTTCACGCTCGACGTCGAGCTCGACGGCCGCTGGCCGTGGCAGCAGGAGCGGCCCGCGGCCGCGCCCGCGCCCGCGGCCGGGCCCGGGCGTCCGTCCGGCTAGAGGCCGGGGCGGGCCTGCGCGGTGCCGTCGCCCGCGCGCCGGGCCCGGTCCACGGCGGCGACGACCTGGTCGGGCCCGGCGACGCCGCGGAAGGTGAAGTCGGAGTCGTCGGTGCCGGCCGTGTCGAAGTCGACCTTGCCGACGCGCAGCAGGCGATCGACGAGCGTCTGCTCGGTGTTGACGTTCTGCACCCGGTCGATGCTCGTCTGCTGGACGTGCTTGGACAGGATGCCCCGGCGGATCCGCAGCCGCTCGGTGGTGATCGTGTAGTCGGTGGCCGTGCGGATGATCAGGCCGGCGACGATCACGAGGGCCATCACGACCACGAAGGCGACGATCCCGATCGCGGTCGAGACCGCGAACAGCAGGATCGCCCCCAGCACGATCGCCACGGCGAGCCCCTTGAGGTAGAAGCTGAGCACGCCGCGCCACGACGGATGGCCGTCGAAGACGATCTCTTCCCCGGGATGCAGGTCCATGGTGTCCGGAGCCTATCCTCGACCTGTCCCCGTGTCGCATCCGATCAGCGGGACGATGTGCGAGATCGCTTTCCTTTTCCTCCGACGCCCATGACGCACATTGTCCAAGTCGAGCCGCTCACGACGGCCCGCGCGCTGCGCGGGCCGTTCGACTACGTGCGCCCCGAGGGCACCGACGTCGGCTCGCTGCTGGAGGTGCCGTTCGGGCGCCAGCGGCTGACGGCCGTCGTCACGGGCCTGGCCGATGAGTCCGAGCACCGGCTCGTCGCGCCGCTGCGGGTCCTGCCCGACGCGCTGCCGCCCGACCTCGTCGACCTCGGCCTCTGGCTGGCGCACGAGTACGCCTCCACGCCGGCGCGGGCGCTGTCGCTGCTGCTCCCGCCGCGCGGCGCGCGCGAGAAGGTGCAGCTGTGGGCCCAGCGCACCGAGGACGGCGAGGCGGCGATCGCCGACGAGGCGCACCTGCGCTCCACCGCGCTGCGCCTGACGCCCAAGCAGGGCGCGCTGCTGCAGGCGCTGCCGCGCTTCGCCGGCGCCGACCTCGGCTCGCTGCGCCGCCTCGAGGCGCGCGGGCTGGTCGCGATCGGGCCGCGCGGCCGCCGCCGCGCACCGCAGCACACCGCGATCGGCACGCGCCGGGCGCAGCCCGAGCTGACGCCCGACCAGCAGGCGGCGCTGGACGAGGTGCTGGCCGCCGGCCGCATGGACCGCCCCGAGCGGCTGCTGCTGCAC
>DASYLT010000130.1:0-20303 GCA_036009425.1 Baekduia sp.
ACAGCTCCATGCGCATCGGGACCCGGCCCCGCACCCCCTCGACGATCCGCATCACGCGCGGCGGACCAGACCCGCGCCGCGGCATGAAGTCGATCACGCGCACCGCGCCGTCGGCGGTCTCGAGCTCGGTCTCCAGGACCAGCGTCCCCGGCCGATAGCGGCGCGCGATCGCTTGCACCTGGCCGGACGGCGTCAGCAGCCAGCGTCCGTGCCGCTCATCCCCGAGAAGAGCGGCGAAGCACGACGCCGAGTCGAACCGCGGCAGGCACAACCAGTCGATCGATCCGTTGCGGCCCACCAGAGCGGCTGACTCCAAGTCGCCGATCAATCCGTACTCCTCGAGCAACATCCGTGATCCTCTCCGTTCCTGCCGGCCCCGCCATCGCAACGGACGACAGCGGCGGTCGGGTTCTGATCAGCTTGTGCTCTGCACGGCAGCCTTGGCGTCGCCTGCCTGCTCCGTCCTCGTCGTTCACCGCCATGCTGTCCGGGCCGTGGGTGGAGCGCGTCCTCCGTATCGGGTGATGTGCCAACGCGCGTAGGCGCCTGAACGCCCTCCGACGAGGGTCCACCGGAGTGCGTTCGCGCGGCGCGGTCAGCCCGGGCGGGCGCGTACCGCACCACGACTGTGGTGTGCGCGCGCTTGCCCCACCGTGCGCCGCGAGCACGCTTCCAACTCGGCGCTCGCATCGAGATGAGCGCCGACCATCGAACGTCACGGGAGGTCGGGCATGTCGTTGATGGACGCCGATCCCGGCGTCTGATCCCTTCGTTGAACCTCGATGCGATACGCCGTCTGGGTCTGTTTCGGCGCATCGCCGACGAAGCGCTGCTCCGAAAGAGCGCCAGCATGAAGCAGGAGGTCGTTGCCCGGCTGCTACTCGGGCTCGGCGGTCAGCACGACCGCACCCCCGCTCACCCACCGGCGAGGCTGCGGCAGGAGCGGTTCGTAGTTGTCGATTAGCCGCGGGTACCTGCGGAAGGGATCGGCCACGCACGACAGAAAAGGCGTGGGGTGTACCTACGCGTAGTTAGTTGTAGGACAACAGCGTCGGGCTGCCACCGGTCCGCATGAACGCGATCGCCCGGGCGATGAAGCCGGCGACGGTGTCGGCTTTTTGTCGCGGTGCAGCTCGGTGTAGCCAGGCGGCTGTGATCGTCGATCGCGCTGTGGGCGATCTCGTAGCCGACCTTCTCACGCTTCTGCGCGGCCGTCGTACAACCCTCCCCTCAAACGGATGATGCGCGGCGGTCAGCCGGGGGAGAACATCGACGCGTGCTTGCGGATGTGATCGCCCACGCGGTGCGTGGTCGGCAAGGCAGCGGCCGGGCTGGCAGCGGCCGGGCTGGCCGTCGCCTGGAGACGCAGTCGTCGTGAGCGATGCAGACACCGATCCCCTCCACCGAGTCACCCGGGGACCGATCCAGCGGCATCGTCGCCTCGGCGAGCGACGGGTGGCGTCTCGGCGGCGCCGCCCTGGGGTTCGTTCGCGCGAACCGCGTCCTGCAGCGTTTTGTGCTCGTCGCGGTCACGATCGTGGTCGTGCTGTCGGCCGGGGTCGCGGTCACCGCGGTGGCGCTGCGGCGCGAGGCCGGCCCGGTGGGCTACGCGCTCGTCGGCATGGCCGCCTACTACTGCCTCATGGCGATGGTCACCGCCGCGTCGGTCGGTCTCGCCGCGTTGGCGGCGGACGCGCTGGAAGGGCGTCCGGGCACCAGCGCCGACGGTTGGCAGGTCATCCGCCGGCGCCGCCGGACGATCGCGGGGTGGGCGCTCATCGAGCTCGGGGCCGGCATCCCGAGCAAGCTCGTGGGGAGCTGGACGGTGAATCAGCTCGCGGTGCTCCTCATCGGGTTCGGCTGGAGCCTGCTGAGCTTCTTCGCCATCCCGACGATCGCGCTGACCGCCGCGTCGCCGCTGACGACGGCTCGCCACTCGCTGCGGCTCGTCCGCGGCCACTGGGGCGACGCGGTCTACAGCACGGTCTACCTCTGGGTCCGAGCGGTGGTCATGTTCGGGCTCCCCGCCGCGGCCGCCGCCGTCGTCGGCGTGCTGCTCGTTCGCCACGGCGCCATCGTGCTCGGCGCCGCCGTGTTCGCGGCCGGCGTGGCCGGGCTTGCCCTCACCGCGCTGCTGACGCAGGCCGCGCGCGCGGTCCTGACCGTGGTGCTCTACCGCTACGCCGAATCGGGAACGGTCTACAGCGCCTTCCCGGCGGACCTGCTCGAGCGCAGCGTCACCGGCCCGTCGAGCCTCGTCCGCCGCATCGGCGCACACGTCGAAGGCGACCGCCTCCGGCGGCTCCGCGCGCGCTTGCGCGGCGACCCAGATGCAGGGGCCGCATCGCCCGAACCGGATGAGCAGCCGCCCGGCGCGAGCGACTGAGGCGCCCGCGTCCACGGCCGCCCCCATAGCGCTCCGGAGGAGACCAAGCTTCGGGGGCGGCGTTGGGCAACGTCCCGGCCGCGGTCAGATTCGGCGCCGGCGCATACCCCGGCCCGGGGTGACGGCCGCGGCGACCACGGCGGTCTTCGCGACGGGCGACGGGCCGGGGCTGACGGCCTTGGCCACCACCGCGGTCTTCGCCACCGGGTGGCCGATGACCCCTACACGTCCTGCACGTGCTGCTCTGAGCGGCATTTCAGTCTCCTTCGGTGCTTGCGCCGACCAGGTCGGCCTCGACCGAGGCGATGATCGCCTGGATCGGGATCCGCCCGTTGGCGATGAGCTGGCCTCCCGAGCGTCGCGCGGCTGACGCGAACGGCGCGGCCCACAGGTTCTCGAAGATGAGCACACCGGCAGTGCTGCCGGGTTCCATCGCGGCTGCGAGATGGTCGACGTCGTCGGCCGCCAGCAGCTCCGCCAGCTCGGCCTCGACGGCCTGCATCTCGCCGAGCTGGTCGATGTCGGAGAGCTCGGTGGCGTCGACCGATCCGTCCTCGTTCTTGTCGAGGATCAGGACGTCGACGATGCGGATCGTCCCTGCGTCGACGAGCTTGAGAAGCTCTTCCGCCATCCCTCCGGTGAAGTTCTTCGCGCCGGCCGGAAACGATCACTCCGATCGGATGAGGCCCGAGCGTGCGCTGTCGCGCATGCTGGTCCGTGGAACCAAGTCCGCCGCTACGCAGGCCGAGGTCAAAGATGCTCATCGCGCTGCTCGCCGTCCTCGGGGTCAATCTGATCGTCATCGTCGGGCTCCTCGCTTTCGTCGTTTCACGGAAACGCTGGGTGAAGCGGCAGAGCGGGTCCTTCCGCGGCGTCATCCGGGTCTCGAGCGGCGAGATCGACGGTCTTCGCTCGACGTGGGGACGCGGGTACGGGCGCTGGGTCCGCGATGTCCTGGTCTGGACGAAGGCGCCGTTCTACTTCCGCAACGAGCTCGTGCCTGGCGACGCCCTCGATCAGCAACATGCAGCAGGCCCCGACGAGGTCAAGCGGCTCGGCGACCACCCGATCGTCATTCGACTCCGGGCCGGCCACGCGACGGTCGAGGTCGCCGCACGGGACGTCGAGAGCGCACCGCTGCTGGGCCCGTTCGGTGAGCTCGCCCACACCGCGTTCGACACCCGTCCGACACCCGTGGGTCGTGACTGAAGCGCGCTTGTGTTCGGCGTGCACCGTGCCTGCGTCTCGACCTCATCCGATCCGTGCGATGCGCGGTCGGTCGCTCCGCGTCACGGTCGGTCCAGCACGAGCAGCGCACCTTCCACCCCTGGGCCCTGCGCCCATCCTCACGCGATCGGGATTCCGACAGACATGGAGACCACGAACGACACGGGCACCACGAAACCCCGAGTGCTGCTCATCTACTACACCTACACCCAGCAGAGCCGCAAGGTCGCCGAAGCGATGGCTGACGTGTTCCGCGAGCGCGGCTGCGATGCCCGTCTTGCCGCGATCGAGTTCGCGGAACGCCGCTACGCGGACCGGTTCACGAGGTTTCCGCTGCGCCATACCTACCTCGACATCTTCGGGATGTTGCCGGCCCAGGTTCGCGCCGCGACCGGAGAGATCCACATCCCGGACGACGTGCGGGACGGCGAGTACGACCTCACCTGCGTCGGCTCGCCGACCTGGTGGCTGAAGACGAGCGTGCCGGTCCGTTCGTTTCTGAAGTCCGAGGACGCCGGGCGCTTGCTCGATGGCAAGCGCTTCGCCGCCTTCGTGGTCTGCCGGCGCTACTGGGGCATCAACCTGCGGACCGTCAGAAAGCTCGGCACCACGCAGGGCGGCGAGTACGTCGACGGCATCCACTTCTCGTTCGCCGGCGGTCAGGTCCGATCGCTGCTGTCGCTGCTCAGCTACTTCGGCACGGGAGTGGATCGCGAGCGCTACCTCGGCGTGAAGATCCCGCCGACCAACCTCCAGCCGGATTACCGCGAGCAGGCCCGGGCCTTCGCGACCGAGCTGGCCAACGGCCTCGTCGATGCCCGCAGCGGCGCGACCCCGACAGCGACGAAAGTCTGATCCGGAGGGCCAGGACGGACAGCCGTTCTCCTTCCCGGAGGCGATGACAGCACGTCTTTGCGCTCGTTGCTCATGGTCCCGTGCCGCCTATGCCGGCGCGCCGGTGCGCCCGACCTCGCGCGCTACTTCAGCGCGCGCGCGCAGATCGCCGCGCTCGTCACGGGCACGCTCTCGGCCGCCGGCCTCATCGTGCTGCACAACGACCCGCGGTTGATCTTCGATGGACTCACCGGCGACGCGCTGCCGCTCGTCGTGCCGTCGCTGTTGTGGGGGAGCGGCGTGCTCGTGCTGTTCCGGAGCGGCGCACGGCGCGGCGCCCGTGCGCTCGCGGCGGGTACGGTCGCCGCCGTGATCCAGCGCGACGCTCACCAGCATCCTCATCGTCTTCGGGGTCGCCGTCGCGCTCGTGCTGCTGTTCACCCTCGTCCAGCGCAACCTCGTCGAAGAGACCGCCCAGCCGTCGCCGGCAGCGGACTTCGAGCGTGTCTCAGCCCGCCACGGCCACTGATGCCGCCGGCGCCAGCGGCCGGAACGGCTGCATCTCGGCGCCGCCCGGGCCGACAACGCCGTAGCTGGACTCGGGGACCTCGTTCCACACTCCGGCGACGTCACCCAGCGGCTCGGAGACGATCAGGCGCGCGTCGTCGGAGAACTGCCGGAGGAGCTCTCGCTCGGGGTACATGGTGCGCAGCGTCGGGAGGTCGGTGGTGTAGAAGAGCGTGCGGGACTTCCGTTCGCTGGAGTAGCGGAACGCCCAGATGCTCTCTCCGTCGGTGGTGGCGACCGTCCCCTGGAACGGATGCGGCACGTCGTGTTGGGCGGCCACGGCTTCGACGAGCCCGATGGCCTGCGCGACGGCGGCCGGGGGATCGTCCTCGAGGCCGAAGGTGAGGGCGAGGTGGAACAGTAGCTCGGTGTCGGCCTGGCCCCTGATGTCGGAATAGAGCGACGGGTCGACGGCGAACATCAGGTCGCGCTTGATGGTGTCGAACTCGTTGATGTAGCCGTTGTGCATGAAGAGCCACCTGTCGTGGCGGAACGGGTGGCAGTTGGTCTGCTGAACGGCGCTGCCGATGGCCGCCCGGATGTGGGTGAAGAACAACGGGGAGCTGATGTGATCGGCGAGCTCCCGGAGGTTGCTGTCGTTCCAGGCCGGCTCGGTGCTGTGGAAGACGCCCGGCGTGTCGGGGGCCCCGTACCAGCCCACGCCGAAGCCGTCGCCGTTCGTGGGCTCGGCGCCGAGCCGCGAGTGCAGGCTCTGACCCACCAATGAGTTGGGACCTTCGTAGAGCGCCTCCCTCAAGAGGATGGGAGATCCGGAGTATGCAAGCCAGCGACACATGAGCCGCTCCTTCCTGTTGTGGTTCGTTTCGGACTCAGCCGTTGCGCGGCGCGCGGTGCATCACGCCGTCGAGGGGATGCCGGGCGCCGTGGCGGCCCGCGAGGGCGCGACGGCCGCCGACAGCCCCGCGGCCTCCAGCGTGGGGATCTGATGGCGCACGGATGACGCCGCAAGACGACCAGCCCGTTGCGGCCTCACGGTGAGGTGGTTGTCAGGCCAGGCCCGCCGCCCGCGGGGAGGGACCCATGAGAGCGCCGACGATCCAGAGGACCGGCAGGAAGATGCCGAAGATGAAGAGCACGGTGTGGCCCTTTCGCAGGGTCGACATGCCGAGGACGATCAGGGCCGTCAGGTACAAGACGCTGAGGAGGATCCAGAGAAACGTGGACATGAAGTCCGCCTTCGGATTGGTGTCGATCGTCCGTGGGGACGACCGTTGAGGGACAGTCTCGGTCGCCGCACAGCCCGAGGCATCACTCGAAGCGGATGAACTCAGCCGCCAGCGGATGCCTCGAACGGCGCTCCGACGTTCTGGCGAGGCCACCTCGGCCTCTGGGTCCACGTGGTGATCGTGCCTCGGGAGCCGTCCGCGTGGCGGCCGGGCCGGATGTTCGGGCGAGCAGATCGGCACGGTACGGAGCTCGCATGACCCGAGTTTCGGCCAACGTTTCGGCCAAAGCAGGGGATCTGCCGTTCTCGGCACCGAAGCTCTCACGACGGAAGGCCCGGCCATGCGGGCCGCGCGGCGGGTTTCGAACCTGCGACCGCTCGCGTGTCAAGCCGTAGCCGGTTGGGGCGTCACTCATCGCGCGGGGCGCTGCTCCTGTCGATCGCGACCTCGACCACGTGCCGTCGTTGCGGAGCCCGTTTGGGGGGAAGTGTGGGGAGCACGCCGACCAAGCGCTGCTCCGAAAGCGCGCCTGTCCGGCCCGAGAACGACGAAAGCCCTGCACAGAGCAGGGCTTTCTCGCATGCGCCGAAGAGGACTCGAACCTCCACGGGGCAATTGCCCCACAAGGCCCTCAACCTTGCGCGTCTACCAATTCCGCCACCGGCGCGTGGACAGCCGAAGGAGCATAGCGAGCACGTGGCACCGGGGACGGCCGCTTGCATCCGTCCAGGGCCCGCGCTACGGTTACGAACACATGTTCGATCGAGACGCGAGCGGCGAAAGGTGACCCCGGTGGATCTGACCAAGCGCCAGCAGGAGATCTTCGACTTCATCAAGCGGTACTCGGCCAAGCACGGGTATCCGCCGACGGTGCGGGACATCGGCAAGGCCGTGGGACTCGCATCGTCGTCCACGGTGCACGCGCACCTGGCCAATCTCGAGAAGCTCGGACTGCTGCGCCGGGACCCGACCAAGCCGCGGGCGCTCGAGCTGCTCGACAAGGCGTCGTCGGCCGTGGGCAACGCCGTCGAGGATGCGGTGGACAACGTCCGGTCGCTGGTGCGGCCGGCCGGCCTGCCGCTCGTCGGCTCCGTCGCCGCGGGTCAGCCGATCCTCGCCGAGGAGAACATCGAGGAGTACGTGGAGGTCCCGCCCGTGGCGGGCGGCGACAAGGGCGAGTACGTCCTGCGCATCCGCGGCGAGTCGATGAAGGACGCCGGGATCCTCGAGGGCGACTACGTGGTCGTCCACCGCCAGGAGAACGCCTCTGACGGCGACATCGTCGTGGCGCTGGTGGGGGAGGAGGCGACGGTCAAGCGGTTCTTCCGCGAGTCCGACCACATCCGCCTGCAGCCCGAGAACACCGCGATGGAGCCGATCCGCAGCAAGGACGTGCGCATCATGGGACGCGTCGTCGGCCTGTTCCGGAGCGTGTGACATGAATGCGACCCTGACGCTCGACCTGTTCCGGCCGTCGATCCTCGATCCCGTCGAGGCCGGCGAGCAGCTGCGCGCCGGTCGCCGGGCG
Source organism: Baekduia sp. (assembly GCA_036009425.1). Classification (GTDB taxonomy): domain Bacteria; phylum Actinomycetota; class Thermoleophilia; order Solirubrobacterales; family Solirubrobacteraceae; genus Baekduia. The sequence goes on from DASYLT010000130.1 coordinate 7,730, forward strand.
GCTCGCGATGACGCGACGACCGTGCCGGAGCCGGTCGGCGGCGATCTGCATGCGCATGACCTCCGGGCCGCCCCGAGCGGCGGGCCGACGCTGGACGACTTGGTGGTCGGGGTCTGGGAGGGCCTGGCCGCTCACCGCACCGTCGCGTGTCTGGCCTGTGGCGAGGCGATGAAGCCTCGCTACGGGTCCGGGCATGCGCCGGTCGGCGGTCGCTGCCACGGCTGCGGGACGACGATCCAGTAGCTCGTCAGGCGTCTCGCCGGAGTCGGAGTCGGAGCCGGTGCCGCCGCCGGGCGCAGGCGTCCAGATGACCCCGGCGACGGTCTCACACGGCACGACTGCTCTCACCGCTTCTCACCCGGCTCGCGTCCCACTACGCTTGCGAGTGCACGCCGAACGGCCGCGGCGGGAGAGAGATCCCGTCGAGGAAAGTCCGGACACCACAGGGCGCGGTGGTCGGCGCAAGCCGACCCGGCGAAAGCCGCGGGAAAGTGCCACAGAGACATACCGCCGATGGCGGGGCTCGCGCCCCGCACAGGCAAGGGTGAAAAGGTGCGGTAAGAGCGCACCGGCGTCATGGCGACATGGCGGCCAGGCAAACCCCACCGGGTGCAAGGCCAAGCAGGACCGTTCGCAGGCTGCCCGCCAAGGTCCAGGTCGGCCGCTCAGATGGATGGTCGTTCACGACAAGATCCGGCTTATAGGCGTGCTACGGCGAGGGCCCTCTTCGGAGGGCCCTCGCTAGTTGCCCGCCCCGTAGGCTCCGGCGCGTGCGCTTCTCGATCCTCCACGAGCATCAGCTGCCCCAGCCCTGGCAAGCCGGCGACGAGCACCGGGTCGTCAAGGAGGCGATCGAGCAGGTGCGGCTCGCCGACCGCCTGGGCTACCACGGGGTCTGGGCCACCGAGCACCACTTCCTCGAGGAGTACGCCCACCTCAGCGCGCCGGACGTCTTTCTGGGCGCGTGCGCGCCGGTCACCGACACCATCAGGTTGGGCCTCGGCGCGCTGCCGCTCCCGCTCGCCTACCAGCACCCCGCGCGCGTGGCGGAGCGCGCGGCGACGCTCGACCTCGTCTCCGACGGGCGCGTCGAGCTCGGCACCTCCGAGACGGCGACCGGCGCCGAGCTCGGCGGCTTCGGCGTCGACCGCGACAACCGCCGCGCCGAGTGGTCGCGGGCGCTGGAGCTTGTCGCACGCATGATGGTCGAGGAGCCGTTCGCCGGCGCCGACGGCGAGCACGTCAGGATGCCGCCGCGCAACGTCGTGCCCAAGCCCCTGCAGAAGCCGCATCCGCCGCTGTGGGTCGCGGGCTCGCGCCGCGAGACCGTGCGGCTCGCCGCCGAGCGGGGAGTGGGTGCGCAGACCTTCTCGTTCGTCGAGCCCGCCGACGTCGAGCCATGGATCGACGAGTACTACGAGACCCTCGCCTCGGATCGCTGCGTCCCCGCCGGCTTCGCGGTCAACGCGAACGTCGCCGTCGCCGTGCCGATGATGGTGCACGCCGACGAGGCGCAGGCGATCGAGCGCGGGATCGACGGCGCCCACTTCTTCGCGTATGCCCTCGGCCACTACACGGGCTTCGGGCAGCACGAGCCCGGCCGCACCTCCATCTGGGACGACTTCCTCGCGCGCCGCGACGACGCCGGCTTCGCCCGCTCGATCATCACGGCCGACCAGGCGCCGCTCGACGTCAAGGTGCTCAAGGGCGGCCTCGCGTCGCTGCGCGGGGCGATCGGCACGCCCGACCAGCTGCTCGAGCTCCTGCGCCGCTACGAGGACGCCGGCGTCGACGAGCTGATCCTCTGCGTCCAGACCGGCCGGACCGAGCATGTGCACGTCGTCGAGGCGCTGGAGCTCTTCGCCACCGCGGTCATGCCCGAGTTCGTGGCGCGCCAGCCCGCGCACGACGCGGCCAAGCGCGAGCGCCTCGGCGACGCGCCGCTACGGGCGCTCGAGCGCCGTGCAGCCCGGGAGACGGTCGAGGCGGGGTATGCGTTCGGGCCTCAGGACGGTGGCGCGGCGAGCGCGACACCCGATGACACGGGCGCCGGCACCGGCGCCGCCGCCACGCCGAGCCCTGCGCGAACCGATTCCCGGCCCGCGCCTCCGCTGGCCGCTCGTGCCGCGTCCCTGCGCCGCGCCGCCGAGGCGCGCGCCGAGCGTGCGCTCAAGGCCTTCGTCCGGCGCTCGACCGATCGTCGCCTCGAGCAGACCGTCGGGTCGCGCCTGGGCCTCAAGGCGGTCTTCGCGGGCATGGAGCGCCAGTACGTCCCCGAGCGCGCCGGAGGCTTCGCCGGCGACATCCAGTACGACCTGCGCGGCGCGGACGGCAGCGTTCGGTCGTGGACCGTCACGGTCGGACCCGTCGCGGCGCAGGCGCGCCCGGGCGCGTCCGCTGACGCCAAGCTGAAGATCGCGGTGTCGCTCTCCGACTTTGCGCGCATCGCCGGTCAGGACCTCGATCCGGTCAAGGCCGTCCTCACCGGCCGTCTCGAGCTGGCCGGCGACTTCGCCGTGGCGATGCGCCTGGGCGAGATGTTCGGGCAGTAGGAGCCCGACCCAGAGGCGCGGCCCGCCGGCCCCGCCCGGCGGCGCCTGCCGGATCGTCAAGGACTCATCGCCAGCCGTCGCTCCACCGGCGATATCGCGGGTGTACGTTCGCCCGATGACCCGCCCCTTCGTCGCCGGCGGAGCACGCCTCATCACTCGTGGCGGCGGACCGCGATCGTGGTTGCGCGGTGATTAGCCCGCCGTCGACCACCGAGCGCCGGCGCCGTTCCAGGTCGAAGCCGGCGCGCGTGCCCTCGGCTGAGACCATGGCGCTGACGGTGTTCTTCGCCGTCGTGCTCGGGTTCTACACGTGGATCGTCCTGACCAGCGAGCCGTTTCACTTCGATCGGGTCAGCAGTGGTCCATACGGTGCGCTCGGCGACGCGTTCGCCCATGGGCAGCTGCATCTTCGGTTCGACCCGCCACCCGACCTGCTGAGCCTGCGCAACCCCTACGACCCGGCGTCGAATCTGCAGTTTCGCCGGAGCGGACTGCACGATCTGACGCTCTGGCACGACAAGCTGTACCTCTACTGGGGGCCGGTGCCGGCCTTGCTGCTGTTCGCTCCGCTGCGGCTGGTCGGCGTCTGGTTGCCGCAGAGCCTGGCAACGCTCATGTTCGGCTTCGGCGGATTGGTGTTCTCCGTGTTGACCCTGCGGTTCCTCGTGCGCCGGTTCCTGCCGAGCACGCCGGCGTGGGCGCTGGGGGCGAGCATGGCCGCGCTCGCGTTGTGCAACGTCGTCCCGTTCAGCCTGCGGCGCGCCGTGCAGTACGAGCTCGCGATCGAGGGGGCCCTCTGCTTCGGCTTCCTGGGCCTCTGGCTCCTGCTCACGGGATGGTTCGGGGAACGGCCATCGGTGCGCCGGATGGCCGGAGCGAGCATGGCCTTCGGCTTGGCGATCGGATGTCGCCCGACGGCGGCGGCGTACGTTCTGGTGCCCGTCGTATTGGTGCTCGCTGCCTGGCGCGGCGGCCGATGGCCCGTTGTGGACAACACGACTCGGGGATCTCGCGCGAGGACCACCCGCGCGCTGCTTGCGCCCCTGGCCGCCTGCGGCGCTCTCCTCTTCGCGTACAACATGGCCCGGTTCGGCAGTCCGCTGGAGTTCGGGCAGCGCTACCAGCTCTCGGGGTTCGATCAGACCCATCGCGCAGCCGGCAGCCTCTCCTACCTGCTCCCGGGCTTGTTCTACTACTTGGTGATGCCGCCCCAGCCGTTGGCGGCGTTTCCGTTCTTGGATCTCGGGCCGCCGCCGGCGTATCCGTGGCACCTTCCGGCCGGCTACACGGGCGTGGAGTCGACGGGCGGCGTGCTGGTCCTCGTCCCCCTCGTGACCGCGCTCGTGCTGCTGCCGTGGATCGCGCGGCGCTGGGAGCCTGATCTGCGCCGGATCGTCGCTGCGATGGTCGGCGCCGGGCTGCTGACGATCCTCGCAGTGACCGTGATGGTGTGGGGCACGACGCAGCGCTACGAGGTCGACTTCGTCTCGCTGCTCCTGATTCCCGCGTTGCTGGTGTGGTTCGCCGTCTTGAGCCGTTTGCGTCCGGTCCCGTGGGTCCGGCGGTCGGCCGTCGGGGCGGGCTTGACGCTCCTGGCATGGGGAGCCTTGGCCGGGCTCGCGCTCAGCTCTACGGGCTACGACAACGCAATGGCCGTCAACCACCCCAAGCTGTACCGCTGGCTGGTGGATGCGTTCTCGCCGGTGTCGCGCCTGATGGCCGGCGTCGCCGGAGGTCCCGTCATCGCTCGCATCCACTCTCCGATCGCCGAGCGGACGGACCATCCGTGGCCCTCGCCGGGCCCGAAGAAGGTCGCCTTCGACGTGTCGCCGGAACCGGTGGTCCTGACGATCGCCAGCCCGGGTCGCCGGCACTATGCGCTGCGGCTCGCAGTCGCTCCCGGCCGGGATGCGCCGGTCGGCGGGGCCGCGCAGCTCGTGGTGGGTCTGGAAGACCGGGGAGCGCAGCAGCTCGAGGTGCGCCGGCCGGCGGTCGCGGACGTCGACCTGGCGCTCGTCCCGGGGATCAACCGCGTGGTGTTGACGGCCACCACGGTCCGGACCCGTGGCGCTCGCCTGGTCGAGGTCCGCGGCCTGGCCATCGTGACGCCGGGAACGCCGCTCAGCCGCCCTGCCAGTCCTTGATGAGCGTGGCTCAGCCCGGGCGTTCGACCCGTCCCGGCCGACCCTTGCCGCACTGTCAGGGGTCCTCGGCGATTGGCTGTTGACCGCCGAGATCGCGGGTGTACGTTCGCGCTGATGGCCGCCATCAGCCTGATGATCGCCACGGCGCCGGGTCCGGTCGCGCCGCCCGAGCTGCTGCTCCCCGAGCACGACGAGCCCGAGCCGCAGCTGTCGGTCGTGATCCCGGCGCTGAACGAGGCGCAGACGATCACGGAACTCGTCACGTGGTGCCGGCAGGGACTCGACGACGCCGGCGTATCGGGCGAGATGCTGATCGTCGACAGCTCGACCGACGCCACGCCAGACCTCGCACGCGCGGCCGGCGCGCGCGTCCTGAAGGTGCCCCGCCGGGGGCTGGGGCGGGCCTACATGGATGCGATCCCGCACATCCGCGGCGAGTGGGTCGTCATGGGCGACGCCGACCGCACCTACGACTTCCGGCAGCTCGCGGGGTTCGTCGAGCGCTTCCGGGCCGGCGACGAGTACGTCATGGGGTCGCGCCCGAAGGGCTCCATCCGGCCGGGCGCCATGCCGTGGCTGCAGCGGCACCTCGGCACCCCGGCCACGACCTGGATCCTCGACCGCCTCTGCCCCAGCGGCGTCCGCGACAGCCGGTGCGGCATGCGCGGCATCACGCGCGACGCGCTGCGGCGCATGGACCTCCAGTCGCAGTCCTGGGGATGGAGCTGACGCTCATGGGCCCGACGAGCGTGCCGGCCGATGGCTAGCGCGCCGGTGGCGGCGGGCCGGGGGAGCCGGCCCGCGCTGCGACGGCCGACGCGGACCGGAGGCGAGACCGTCGCGTTGTGGGTGTTCTTCGCACTCGTGCTGGCGTTCTACGTCTGGATCGTCCAGACCAGCACGCCCTACAAGTTCAACGAGTACTACAGCGGTCCGTACGGGCAGCTCGCGGATGCGCTCCTCCACGGGCAGCTCAGCCTGCGCAACCCGCCGCCGTCCGGGCTCCTGGCGCTGCCGAATCCGTACGACCCCATCGCGAACGCGCCGTTTCGTGCACAGGACCTCCACGACCTCACGTTGTGGCACGACAAGCTCTACATCTACTGGGGCCCGGTGCCCGGGTTGCTGCTGTTCCTCCCGCTGCGGCTCGCGGGCGTGTGGCTGCCGCAGAACCTGGCGACGGTCGTGTTCGCCTTCGGCGGACTGGTGTTCTCGGTGCTGGTCCTGCGCTTCCTCGTCCGGCGCTTCCTGCCGGCGACCCCGACCTGGGCCGTCTGGCTCGGGATGATCTCGCTTGCCCTCTGCAACGTGGTGCCGTTCAGCCTGCGACGTGCCGGGCAGTACGAGCTCGCGATCGACGGGGCGCTGTGCTTCGGCTTCCTGGGTCTCTGGCTGCTGCTCACCGGCTGGTTCGGCCCCAAGCCGTCGGTGCGCCGGCTGGCGGGGGCGAGCCTGGCCATCGGGCTGGCGGTCGGCTGCCGTCCGACGGCGGCGCTGTACATGCTCATCCCCCTGGTGCTGGTCGTCGGCGCGTGGCGCTCCGGGCGATGGCCCGTTCCGGGCGACCGTGGACGACGGCCCGCGACTACCGTCGTCGCGGCCCTGGCCGGACCGCTCGCCGCGTGCACGGCGGTCCTGCTGGCCTACAACATGGCGCGCTTCGGCAGCCTCTTTGAGTTCGGGCAGCGCTACCAGCTCTCGTCCTATGACCAGACGCATCGCGCGCTCGGGCACCTGTCCTATCTCGGGCCCGGGTTGTTCTATTACCTGCTTCTGCCGCCCCGGCCGCTCGCGACGTTCCCGTTCCTCGACCTCGGGCCCCCGCCTCTCTACCCCTGGAGCGTGCCGGCCGACTACACCGCGGTGGAGATGACCGCCGGCGTGCTGCCGATGATCCCGCTGCTGGCGGCGCTCGCCCTCCTCCCGTTCGTCGGCCGGCGCTGGGACCCGGGCCTGCGACAGGTCGCCGGCTCCATGGTGGCGGCCGGTGCGCTGACGATCCTCCTGCTCGCCTTCATGCTCTGGGGCACGACCCAGCGCTACGAGGTCGACTTCGTGTCGCTCCTGCTGATCCCGGCCTTGTTGGTGTGGTACGCGGGGCTCGTCCGGGTGGGGCGCAGGTGGCCACGGTGGGTGGTGGTCGCGGCCGGCTCGGTGGCCGTGCTCTGGGGGTCTGTCGCCGGGCTGGCGGAGAGCTTCAAGGGCTACACCGACGGGTTCGCCACCAACGAGCCCAAGCAGTACCGCACGTTCGTCGATGCCTTCTCGCCGCTGTCGCGGCTGCTCGCCTCGGCCAAGGGCGGTCCCGTCGTGTCCCGGGTCGACGCGACGTCGAAGGTGGACGCCGACGCCGGGGCGAGCTGGGGGGCGATGGGCCCGGGGAGCGTCGGGTTCACGCTCTCGGCGAAGCCCGTGACGCTGACGATCGTCAGCCCCGGCCGCAGGCACTCCCTCCTGCGGCTGACGGCCTACGGGAGTCAGGACGGCGTCTCCAGTGTGCAGAAGCGGCTGTTGGTCGGTTTCGAGGGGAAGGCGCCGCGGGCGAAGACCATCGGCGGGCCGGGGTCCTACGACGTCGACCTGGCCCTCGCCATCGGGATCAACCGCGTCGTGCTGAGCACACGCGGGCGGGGCTTCATCCGTGTCGACGCCCTCACCTTGGTCGCCCCGCCGGCGCCCACCACCCCCTGAGCAGGGGTTTTCTCCAGCAGCCGTTCCCGGCCGAACGCGCGGGTGCCACGAGCCTTGCTCGGCGCCTCCGAGGATGCGAACATGTGTTCGATTCCATGGTCGTCGCCGTTCTCCTCTTCCGCTTCGAGCTCGTCATCGCCGCCGGTGGCCGCGAGGCCCTGGCGCGGGGTCCGGCGGCCCTCGCCCCCGAGGCCGGGCGCGAGCAGCGGGTGGGCGAGGTCTCGTCGGCAGCGGAGGCGTTCGGCGTCCACGCCGGGATGCGGCTGGGCGAGGCGCTGGCGCGCTGCCCGTCGCTGGCGCTGATCCCGCCCGACCCGATGGGCGTGGCCGACGCGTGGGAGAAGGTGCTCGCGCGGCTGGAGTCCACAGGGGCCGAGGTGGAGAGCGAGGCGCCCGGGCTGGCCTTCTTCGACGCGAGCGCGCTCGCGCGGCTGCACGGCGGCCGCGGCCAGGCCGATCCGGCGGCGGCGCTGCGGGCGCGGATGGCCGGTGGTCCGCCGCCGTGGCTGGAGGGCGTGATCGCCGCGGTGCGCGCCGCGCTGCGGCTGCCCGCGCGGATCGGGGCGGGACCGTCGCGGTTCTGCGCGCTGGCCGGCGCGGTGCGGGCGCGGTCGCGACGGGCCGAGGTCGTCGACGGCGCCGCCGGGCTGGCCGCCGAGCCGGTCGCGCTGCTGCGCCGCCGGCCCGAGGTCGCTCCGTTGGTGGAGCCGCTGGAACGCCTGGGGATCACGACGCTCGGGCAGCTCGCGGGGCTGGAGCGACCGGTGGTCGCCGATCGCTTCGGGCGCTCCGGCGAGCTGGCGCACGACCTCGCGCGCGGGCACGACGACGCGCTGCGCCCGCGCGTGCCGGGTGAGGTGCTGGAGGAGGTCCTGGAGCTTCCGGAGTCGTCGTCGGGCGTCCAGCTGGAGCGGGCGCTGGTGCTGCTCGTCGAGCAGCTGCTGGCCCGGCGCGAGCGCCGCGGCCGCACGCTGCGCGCGGTGGTCCTCGGCGCGAAGCTGGTCGAGGGCGGGACGTGGCGCGAGCGGGTCGTGTTCCGCGAGGCCCTCGCCGACGCGGGACGCATGCGCCTCGCGCTCGGGCAGCGGCTGCTCCTGCTGCCTGCGCCCGCCGAGTCGCTGCGGCTGGCCGTCGAGCGCTTCGGCCCGCCGCACGCGGGCGCGACGGCGCTGTTCGACGACGGCAGCGCGCTGCGGACCGCGCGCCTGCGCGAGGCGATCCGCCAGGCGCGCGCCGCTGCCGGGCCCGAGGCCGCGCTGCGCGTGTTGGAGGTCGATCCGGACTCGCGGGTGCCTGAGCGCAAGGCCGTCCTGGCGCCGTTCGAGCTGTGACATGACCGGCCCACGCCGGCTGAACCTCCCGCTCCCCGCCACGGTCCGGGCCGACCCGCGCGGGCGGCCGCTGGCCGTCGACGGGCGGGCGGTCGACGCGGTGCGCGAGTCCTGGGTCGTCGAGGACCGCTGGTGGACCGACGCGCCGTTGCGCCGCCGCTACTGGGAGGTCGTCACCACGCGCGGCGATCTCGTCGTGCTGTTTCGCGAGCTGGATCTGGTGGGGGGCTGGTACCGGCAGCGCTGAGCCAGGTCTGCCACTGATTCGTCGTAGTCGCGTGTGGTTGCGTCGCACGTCGCCCGGCAGGCTGGAGCCATGTCGGTGGGCGCGCGCGAGGGGCAGGGAGGCCAGGCCTCGCTGGAGTGGCTGGCCGCCGTCGCGCTCGTCGCGACGGTGCTGGGCCTCGGCGCCGCGCTCGCCCAGGCCGGCTACGTCGGGCGGCGGGTCACGCGCGAGATGGCGCGGGCGATCTGCGTGGTCGGGGCCGGGGACTGCGCGCGCGACCGCGAGCCGTGCGTGGTGGGATCGCAGGCCGGCGGCCACGCGGTGGCGGTCGACCTCGGGATCGTCCACCTCGGCGAGGACGGCCTGGCGCTGATCGAGCACCGGTCCGACGGCACGGTGGCCGTGACGGTCCAGCGTGGCCGCGCCTTCGGGGTGCAGGCCGCGGGCGGTGCGGGCGCCGAGGTGCACCTCGGGCCGCTGGACGCCGAGCTCGGCGGGGAGCTCGAGGCGTCACTGGTGGCCAGGCGTGGCGGCGGGCGAACCTGGATCGTGGGCTCCGATGCCGAGGCGGCGCGGCTGCTGGACGACCTCGGCGACGCGCCGGAGCCCGACGTGGTCTCCGGCGACGGCGCGTGGCTGTCCTCGCTGGGAGCGAGCGCCGGCGCGCAGGCGCTCGTGAAGCTCGACGCCGCCCACGGCGCGCTGACCTTCGATCGCCGCGCCGGCACGCGGACCGACCGGCGCACGGGCCATCGCACGATCTACGTGCAGGCGTCTTGGGCCGCCGAGGGCAAGGTCGGCGGCGTGCTCGACGTCGCGACCGGCCGTGTGGGGGAGACCTACGCGGTCGAGCTCGACGGGGCCGGTCGCCCGGTCGACCTGCGGGTGATCGCGGCAGGGCGCTTCACCGGATCCCAGGACCTTCCGGGCGCCGCGCAGCCGGTCGCGGGCCTGCTGGCCGCCGACGGCCCGGGCGCGCGCCTCTACGAGGTGACGGCGCACCTCGACCTCACCGATCCCGCCAACCTCGCCGCCGCCCGGGAGCTGCTGGACGCGATCGCCCGCCGCCGGGCGACCGCGCGCCCGTCCCAGGCGCTGCGGCGGCGCATCGACGAGCGCGGGACGGTGGAGGCGCGCGTGCTCGAGCAGCGGTCCTCGGGCGACGACAAGGGAGCGCGCCTGGTCCTGGGCGGGGTCCTGGTCGGCGGCACGGCGCACGTCGAGCGACGCACCCAGCGGCTGGTCGCGGCGACCTCGCGCGGGCTCGACGGGCAGTGGCTGCCGCGGACGGACTGCGTGTGATGGCGAGCGCCGGTCTGTCGACGCCGTATGCGAACATGCGTTCGTGCCGTACGTCGAGCTCCACTGCCACTCGGCCTTCTCGTTCCTCGACGGAGCGTCGCTGCCCGAGGAGCTCGTGGTGACCGCGCTGGAGCGCGGGCACGGGACGCTCGCGCTCACCGACCACAACACGGTCTCGGGGTCGATGGAGTTCGCGCAGGCGGCATCGTCGCTGGGGCTGCGGGCGATCCACGGAGCCGAGGTCGACCTCGTCGATCCGGCGGCGACGGGCGACGACGTCCTCCCGACGCGCCACGTCACGCTGCTGGTGCGCGACGCGACGGGCTGGCGCAACCTCTGCCGCCTGCTCACGCGCGCGCACGCGAAGACCCGCGACACGCCCGGCCGGCGGCGGGTCCTCGAGCCGGTGGTGACGCTCGCCGACCTCGCCGAGCACGCCGAGGGCCTCGTCTGCCTCTCGGGCTGCGCGAGCCGCGGCGTGCACGACGAGCCGGCGGCCCGCGCGCTGCTGGCCGCCTTCGGGCGCGACCGCTTCCGCATCGAACTGCAGCGGCCGTTCGCGCGCCACGACCGCGCGCAGAACCGCACGCTGGTCGCGCTGGCGCAGCGGCTCGGGGTGGCGTGCGTGGCGACGGGCAACGTCCACGCCCACTCGGCCGCGCGGGCGCGGCTGCAGGACACGTTCGTCGCGATCCGCGAGCACACGACGCTCGACGCGTCCGAGCCGCTGCGGCGCGGCAACCACGCACATGTCCTGAGCACGCCCGCCGCGATGGCCGCGCGCTTCGAGGACCACCCCGAGGCGGTCGCCGAGACCGAGCGCCTGGCGGCGACGCTGACCTTCGACCTCACCGCCGACCTCGGCTACCGCTATCCGGGCGCCGAGGACGACGATGCCGATCAGAAGCTGGCCGCGGTGTGCGCTTCGCTGTTCGGCACGCGCTACCCCACCGGCCACGGGCTGCGCGCGCGGGCGACCGCGCGCCTGGAGGAGGAGCTGGCGCTCATCCGCGGCCTGGGGTTGTCGGGGTTCTTCCTGCTGCACCACGAGATGCTCGAGCTCGCCCGCGAGGTCGCGGCCGAGGTGCGCGGGAACGCCGCGGCGCGCTCACTGCTGCCGCCCGGGCGCGGGCGCGGCTCGTCGGTGTCCTCGATCGTCTGCTACCTCACCGGCCTCTCGCACGTCGACCCCATCGCCAACGACCTGTTCCTCGGGCGCTTCCTCAACGCCGAGATCACGTCGCTGCCCGACATCGACCTCGACTTCCCGCGCGACGTGCGCGCGGTGCTCATCCCGCGCGTGCACGAGCGCTTCGGGCACGAGCGGTCGGCGCTGGTCGCGGCGTTCCCGACCTACCGGGCGCGCGGCGCGATCCGCGAGATCGGCAAGGCGCTGGGCCTGCCGCCGGGGGAGATCGAGCGGGTGGCGCGCTCGTCGGAGGCGTACTCGGCGCAGACCGTCGACCACGACATCGCGGTCGCGCTGGGGGAGGGGCGCGTGAACGCGGACCCGCCCACCCGCTGGCGCTGGCTTGCCGATCTCGCACATGAGGCCCATGGCCTCCCGCGGCACCTCAGCCAGCACTCCGGCGGCATGATCGTGGCGACCCGTCCGCTCATCGACTGCTGCCCCGTCGTGCCCGCCGCGATGGAGGGGCGGCAGATGGTCATGTGGGACAAGGACTCCTGCTCGGACGCGGGCTTCTTGAAGATCGATCTGCTGGGCCTGGGGATGCTGTCGGCCGTCGAGCGCTGCGTGGAGATGATCGCGGCGCGGCGTAACGAGCGGATCGACCTGTCGCGGATCCCGATGGACGATCCGGCGACCTACGAGTGCATCCAGAACGCGGACACCACTGGCGTCTTCCAGATCGAGAGCCGCGCGCAGATGGGCTCCCTGCGGCGCACCCGCCCCGAGACGCTGGAGGACCTGACGATCCAGGTGGCGATCGTGCGGCCGGGGCCGATCGTCGGTGGGGCGGTCAACCCCTACATCGAGCGGCGTCAGAGGATGCGCGTGGACCCGTCGTTCGAGGTGCCCTACGACCATCCGTCGCTGGAGCCCGTGCTGCGCGAGACGCTCGGGACGATCATCTTCCAGGACCAGGTCATCGAGGTCGCGATGGCGTTCGCGGGGCTGTCGCCGGGCGAGGCGGAGGGGCTGCGGCGCGCGATGAGCCGCAAGCGGTCGGTCGCGGCGATCGACGCCTACCACGACCGGTTCGTGCGACGGTCCATGGAGCGCTGGGACGACGTCGACGAGGAGCTCGCCGAGCGCGTGTGGACGATGGTCAAGGGCTTCTCGGGCTTCGGGTTCCCCAAGGCCCA
>DASYLT010000131.1:0-18406 GCA_036009425.1 Baekduia sp.
TCGTCGACGCAGCCGAAGGCGCGGATGAACGCGAGCGGGCGCAGCGGGCGGTTGCGCTGCAGCGGGTCGGCGCCGCGCGGGGCCAGCGCGCCGGCGATGACCTGCGCGCCGGGGTCGGCGCGATGGATCGCGGGGTAGGCGGCGCGCAGCAGCGCGCGGTAGGTGTGCGGGGCGACCGGCGAGCAGCGGCGCCCCTTGACCGGGCACTCCTGCTGGGGCTGCAGCCACAGCGGCTGGTTGGGCTCGTTCCACACCAGGTAGCGGTCGGCCACGCGGCCATACCGGCGGGCGACGGCCTCCGCGAACTGCCCGAACTTCGCGGCGTCCGGCTGGTAGCGCGGGTTGCCGAGCGCGGGCACGCGGCTGGACCACAGCGGGCCCGATCCCGTGACGGCCAGCAGCGGCTTCATCCCCGCGCCGACCACCAGGCCGATCGCGCGGTCCAGGTATGCCCAGTCATAGCCCGGGTCGTCGGGGTTGCGCGCGTCGAAGCCCAGCGGCTGCGTCGTCTGCAGCGCGCCGGGGGCGACGCCGACCCAGCGCACCTGGACGCGCACGGTGTCGATCCCCGCCGCGGCCCAGCGGGCGACGGCCTGCGGCGCGCCGGCGGGGTCGAAGAGCAGGACGCCGTCGTCGGAGATGCCGGTCTGCAGCTCGGGCGAGGCCTGCGCGCCCGGAGCCGGTGCGAGCAGGACCAGTGCGGCGGCGGTGCCGACCACCGCCGCGCAGGCGCTCAGCGCCGCCGTGAGGCGGCGCAGCAGCGACGGGGCGACGGTGGAGGCGACGGAGGGGGCGGGCACGCGCGGGATCCTGCCACGCGTGTCCGACCTCACCAGCCGCCGGCGGTCAGCCCTTGGCGGCGGTGTACCGCTCGGCGACCTTGTTCCAGTTCACGACGGCCCACCAGGCCTTGAGGTAGGCGGGGCGCTTGTTCTGGTACTTGAGGTAGTACGCGTGCTCCCAGACGTCGTTGCCCAGCAGCGGCGTCTGGCCGTCGAGGATCGGGCTGTCCTGATTGGGCGTCTTGGTGAGCTTGAGCTCGCCGCCGTCGAGGACCAGCCAGGTCCAGCCGGAGCCGAACTGCGCGACGCCGTTGGCCTCGAACTGATCCTTGAACTCGTCGAAGGAGCCGAAGGCCGTCGTGATCGCGTCGGCCAGCGCGCCCGAGGGCTCACCGCCGCCGTCGGGGCTCATGTTCTCCCAGAAGAGGGTGTGGTTGTAGTGACCGCCGCCGTTGTTGCGGAAGGGCGTCTGCTGGTCGGCGGGCAGGGCCGACAGGTTGGCGAGGACCTCCTCGACGGGCTTGCCGTCGAACTCGGTGCCCTCCAGGGCCGCGTTGGCCTTGTCCACGTAAGCCTGATGGTGCTTGTCGTGATGCAACTCCATCGTCGCCTTGTCGATGGTCGGCTCGAGCGCGTCGTAGGCGTACGGCAGGTCGGGAACGGAGTAGGGCATGGGCTCTCCTGTCGGGGAATCGATGGGTCTACCTCGAAACATATCCATGCCCACATCCGTCGCTTGCCTCACAATGCCCGATCGCATGTTCAGCCGCCTGGTTCTCCTCGCCGTCCTGCCGACCCTCGCCATCGCCGCCGCGCCCGCTGGCGCGAACATGGTCACGCCCACGACGGTCACGGTCGGCAGCACCGACGGGCTCATCGCCGCGGCGCCGGACACACCCTGTGGCGGCGCGCCCCGCTGCACGATCGCGCAGCTCGGCACGGGCGGCGCGACGGTGGCGTCCCCGATGGACGGCGTCGTGGTCGCATGGCGCGTCCGATCGTCGGCGACGTTCACGGCGCGGCTGCGGACCGTGCAGCCGCGCGTGGCCAACGCCTACACCGCCACGGCTTCGGGCCCCGACGTCCTGATCCCGGGCGACGGGGTCGAGCACCGCTACGACGCACGGGTGCCGATCGCCGCCGGCGGGCGGCTCGCGCTCGACGGCGCCGCCGTGCCGCTGGCGTTCACCACCACCGACAACCCGGCAGGCGGCTACGGCCGGGTCGGCTACGGGACGTCGGCCTCCGACACGTTCCCCGAAGGCGACGAGCACGCGGGCGCCGCGCCGGCGGCCGGCCGGCTGCTGCTGGCCGCCGAGGTGGAGACCGACTTCGACGGCGACGGCTACGGCGACGTGACCCAGGACGCGTGCATCAACAACGCGACCCAGCACGCCGGGCTCTGCTCGCAGACCAAGACCTTCGGCAGCGCGCTCACCCTGGCGCCGGACCGCCTCGGCTTCCCGGTATCCGGCGGACCGATGCAGGTGCTCCAGCGTGGAGCGGACTGGACCGTTCCGGGCGTGATCATGCCCGGCGTCCTCACGAAGTGGCGCTTCCGCGCCGATCCCGGCGCCGGGCGGACCGTCCTGCAGCTCCTGCGGCCCGACGCCGGCCAGGCCACGTTCACCGTGATCGCCGAGTCGCCGCCGACCGCGGCGCCGACCAATGGGGTCGTCGAGGTGCCCGCGCAGATCCCGGTGCAGTCCAACGACATCATCGCCGCGCGCTCGGTCGCCCCGGTCGGCGGCGGGGCGGCCGACATGGGCGCCCTCGCCGCCCGGACCGAGGATCTCGTGGTCGCCCATCAGCCGCCGGCCGGCGCCGGGCAGTCGTGGACACCTGACGCATCCGAGCTCGGCGGTCCGTTCCACTTCCGGCTGCTCGCCCAGGGCGACGTCGAGCCCGACGGCGACGGCGACGGCAAGGGCGACCTGACGCAGGACCAGGCCGACCTCGTCGTGAGCGGCGCCGGCGACGTCTACACCGTCCGCAACGCCGGCCCCGACACCGCCCAGGGCGCGCGGCTCGAGCTGTCGGGCCCGGGCGTCGGCGCCGGCGCGGTCTCGGCCGGCGTGCGCTGCGACGGCGCGCCTCCAAACGCCGGGCTGGGCGCCCGCTGCGACCTGCCGGCGCTGGCTCCCGGCGCCAGCGCCACGGTGACCGCAGCCGTCGTCGCCACGTCCATCGCCTCCTACGAGCCGACCTCCCATACGAGCACGGCGACGGTGAGCGCGCTGACGCCCGATCCGGTGCCGTCCAACAACAGCGCGTCGCTCACCACGGTGGTGCCGGGCATCCCACGGCCGGTCAGGCCGGGAGCGCCGCTGGTCGTCAAGCCGTGCACCAACGTCATCCGCGGCACCCGCGACGACGACGTCCTGCGCGGCACCGCGTTCGGTGACCGCCTGCTCGGCAACGACGGCGACGACCTGCTGAAGGGCAGCGGCGCCGACGACTGCCTGGAGGGCGGGAGCGGCGACGACGTCCTCGACGGCGGCGGCGGCAACGACCGCCTCTCGGGCAGCTCGGGCCGGGACCGGCTGATCGGCGGCAAGGGCAACGACAGGCTGACCGGCGGCAAGGGCAACGACCGCCTCAGCGCCGGCGCGGGCAACGACACGCTGTCGCCCGGCTCCGGCCGCGACGCCATCGACGGCGGGGCCGGCAACGACACGATCAACGCCGTCGACGGCGTGCGCGAGACCGTCGAGTGCGGGTCGGGTCGGGACACCGTCCGCGCCGACCGCCGCGACCGGCTGAAGCACTGCGAGAAGGTGACCCGGCGGCGCTAGCCCCACGGTCGTAGGCTCCCGGCAGATGGCGCAACCTCCCGACGACGAGCAGCTCCGCGCGGGCCGGCCGTCGGGCCCGTCGGCCTGGGCGCGCCCGCGTCTGACCTTCCGGCGCCTGTTCGGCCTCGACCGCTCCGGCCCGCCGCCGCCGCAGACGCTCAGCGACGCGCCGTGGAACGTCTGGACGATCCCCAACGCCATCGGCTTCCTGCGGCTGGCGCTGATCCCGGTGCTGCTGATCGCCGGGCTGTCCTCCGACAACGGCACCGACGCGCTGCCGGCGATCCTGTTCGCCGTGATCGGCTGGAGCGACTACGCCGACGGCATCGCCGCCCGCGTCACGGGCCAGTACAGCCGCTTCGGCGCGCTGCTGGACCCGGTGGTCGACCGCCTGCTGGTCGTCTCGGGCATCGTGATCTGCTGGAAGTTCGAGCTGCTGCCGCGCTGGGCGCTGGCGGTCCTCGTCGCCCGCGAGCTCTACCTGCTGGTCGCCGGGCAGCTCGCGCTGCGCCACGGCATCGAGCTGAAGATCAACTGGTGGGGGCGCTGGGGCGTCTGGCCGACCATGAGCGCGTTCTTCGCCGCGATGGTCGGTTGGAGCACGCTGGCGCACGTCCTGCTGTACGTCGGCCTGGCGCTCTCGCTGGCCGCAGCGGCCTTCTACACCCGCGATGCGCTGGCCGCAACGCGGCCTGCACCCTCAAGTTGAGCTTGATGGGCGGCGCCCCACTGCTATTCTCGCCCGGCCCGTTCCCAGGAGGAGAAGGACCCGCATGGACACGTTCCCCGATCTCGGCTCGCTCTCAGACCAGGAGCTCAAAGATCTCATCCAGCAGCTCACGGAGGAAGAGGTCGACATCTCTTACCGCCGCCGCATCCTGCATGGGAAGATCGACATCCTCCGCGCCGAGCTGGTGAACCGTCTGCGCAAGCGCCACGAGGGCGGCGAAGAGGTCATCACCGGCGCCGACGTCCAGCGTCTCACCGACATCCTCGCCGGTCGCGCCGCAGGCGACGACCCGGCGGGCGAGTAGGAGCGCAGGAGCGCAGCGTCGTGGCCCGCCATTGCCCCGAGTGCGGGTTCAGCAACGCCGACGGGGCCAACTACTGCCAGAGCTGCGGTGCCTTCATCGGCAACCCCGAGGCACCTGGCACGCATCCGCCCGAGTCCACGACGGCGACCTACCGCATCGATGAGACCGGCGAGCTCGTGCCCGTCGAGCTCGAGGACGTCGTCGCGCAGGGCGGCGGCGCCGCGCTCGTGGTGCGCGCCGGCGGTGGTCGCGTCGGCGAGAGCTTCCCGCTGGACGGCGATCGCATGACGATCGGCCGCCGTCCCGACTCCGACGTCTTCCTCGACGACGTCACGGTCTCGCGCGACCATGCGCTCGTCGTGCGCCGCGGCGACGAGTACCACCTCGACGACCTGGGCTCCCTCAACGGGACCTATGTGAACCGCCGCCGCATCGAGAGCCACCACCTTGCCGACGGCGACGAGCTGCAGGTCGGCAAGTACAAGCTCACGTTCCTCTCGCGCTGATGGCCGCCGTGGAGGATCCGCTCACCGCAGCCCCCGAAGATCAGCGCCCCGGCAAGGCGATGACGATCGGCGCCGTGTCCAAGGCGCTGCGGCAGGAGTTCCCGGACATCTCGATCTCCAAGATCCGCTACCTCGAGGACCAGAAGCTGCTCGAGCCGCGGCGCACGCCCGGCGGGTACCGCCTCTACGCGCAGAGCGACGTCGCCCGGTTGCGGACGATCCTGCGCATGCAGCGCGACGAGTTCCTGCCGCTGCGCGTCATCCGCCAGGAGCTGGCCTCCGGGCGCGTCGACGGCGACGAGCCCACGGTCCCCGCACCGGCCGAGGACGCCAACCGGCCGCGCCGCCGGCCCAGCGTGTCGGTCACCGGCGGCGGCGCGCTCTACAGCCTCGACGACGTCGTCGAGGACACGCGCGCCGCGCCGGCGCTGATCGCCGAGCTCGAGGACTACGGCGTCATCAAGGGCGAGGCACGCGCCGGCACCAAGTACTACGACGAGACCGAGCGCGAGATCATCCGCGCGGTCACCGAGCTGGCGCGCTACGGCGTCGGCGGCCGCAACCTCCGCGCGTTCCGGACCTCCGCCGACCGCGAGGCCGCGCTGCTGCAGCAGATCCTGGCCCCGGCGCTGCGCTCGCGCAACGTCGAGCGCCGCAAGGAGGCCGTCGAGGCGCTGGAGAACCTGGCCGCCGTGACGACCCACCTCAAGCACCTGCTGCTGATCCGCGACCTGCGCAAGATCGTCGGCTGAGCGTGGACGCCGAAGAGCTCGCGCGCTACGTCCGGGACATCCCGGACTTTCCCAAGCCGGGGATCACCTTCAAGGACATCACGCCGGCGCTGGCGTCGGCCGAGGCGCTGGACGCCGCGGTCTCCATGCTGGCCGAGTACGCGCGGCCCCTGGACGTCGACGTGGTCGTCGGGGCCGAGGCCCGCGGCTTCCTGCTCGGCGCTGCCCTGGCCCGCGAGCTCGGCGCCGGGTTCGTGCTGGCGCGCAAGCCCGGCAAGCTGCCGCGCGAGACCGTCCGCGCCGAGTACCTCCTGGAGTACGGCACCGATGCGCTGGAGCTCCACAGCGACGCGGTGGCCGAGGGCGCGCGCGTCCTCGTGCACGACGACCTGCTGGCCACCGGCGGCACGGCGCTCGCGCTCTGCGAGCTGGTGGAGCAGCTGCACGGCAACGTCGTGGGCTGCGCGTTCTTCCTCGAGCTGGCGTTCCTGCACGGTCGCGACCGCCTGTCGCGCTACGACGTGCGCTCGCTGGTCAGCTACGACGAGGGGTGAGCGCGCCGTGCCCGTGACCCGGCGCAGCCGCACGGTGGCGGCGCCGCCCGCGACGGTCTGGCAGGCGGTCGCCGATCCGCACCAGCAGCCGCGCTGGTGGCCGCGGGTGGAGCGCGTCGAGGGCGTCGACGGCCGGGGCTTCACGCAGGTGCTGCGCTCGCCCAAGGGCGCGGTGGTCCGCGCCGATTTCCGCTTCGGCCAGCGCAACAAGCCGCGCGTGGTCGTCTGGACCCAGGACCTCGAGGGCACGCCGTTCGCCAACCTGCTGGCCCACTCCGAGACGCAGGTGACGCTCGACGACGCCGGCGACGGCGGCACGCGCGTCGAGGTGCAGCTCAACCAGAAGCTGCAGGGCGTCTCGCGCTTCGGCGGCTTCATGGTGCGCCGTGCCGCCAAGCGCCAGATCGACACGGCGCTCGACGCGCTGGCGGGGCTGTACGCGGACGGCGAGGCCGGCGCACCGCCCGCGGGAGTCTCCTAGCCGCTCAGTTTGCCCTGCAGGACGATCGCCGTCGGCTGCTTGGGCGCGCTGCTGGGCTCCCGGCTGACCAGGATCTCCTGGTAGGTCGACAGGTCGCTCGGGGCGGCGACGAGGCCCTGGAGCTTGCCCTTGCTCGTGCCCTTGCTGGTGACGGGCGGGAAGAAGCCGAGGAACTTGACCTTGGATCCGTTGCGCAGCCACAGCACGTAGTGGCCGGACGCGGGCATGTCCTGGGCGACGACGGCCAGCGCCCGCTGGCCGTCCTGGGACACGACGCTGGCGACGCCCAGTCGCTTGGCGTTGGCGCCGGTGGCGCCGCCCGGCGGCAGGAGGTTGATCTGCTTCTCGGTCGTGGCGGTGCCGGCCGGCGTGGCCGAGCTGCCGGTGGTGGTCGTGCCGCTGGCGGCTGCGACGGTGTTGGCGCCGCCGTCGCCGTTGTCGGAGCCGCCGATGGTGTGGGTGGCCAGCAGCACGGCGCCGGCGATGACGATCGCCAGGGCGCCCAGCAGCAGCACGCCGCCGAGGCGCGAGGAGCGGGCCTGGCCGGTGCGGGCGCGCTTGCGCGCCTCGAGCGCGTCGAAGGCCTCGTCGACCTCGGCCGGGTCGGCCGGGATCTCGGGCAGCGCGTCGTCGGTCGCGGCACCTGCGCCGCGCAGCTCGCCGGCGATCGTGCGCGCCCAGGCGCGGGCCGGCGCGTCGGCCTCCAGGTTGACGCGGGTCTCCGCGCGCGCCGAGGCCGACTGCTGGCCGAGCAGGTAGTCGCCGACCTCGTCCTGGCGATCGGGTTCCAGACCGGCGACGTCCTCGGGCCCGAGCGCGTCGAGCGCCGTCAGGGCACGGTCACGGACCGCTTGCGGGGAGATCTTCAGCAAGCCCGCGATCTCGTCGTACGTGCGCCCCTGGCGCAGCACGAGCTGGAGGACGGCCTTCTGGTCTGCGGGGAGATCGTCGAAACGCGCCATGCGGCGCAGGAGGCTAACCGAAGGGGCCCCGGTATCGTGCCGCTCCCCATGGATCCCGAGCTTCCCCTGCACTTCCCGGGCACGTTCGACGACCTCTACGGGCTCGTCGTCGACAGCGTCGACCTCGACGCCGGCGAGGTGCGGGCGCACGTCGACATCGAGGGTCACCACAAGCAGCCGGCCGGCCTCGTGCACGGCGGCGTGCTGGCCTCGATCGCCGAGTCGATCACCTCCATGGCGACGTTCGCGGCCGTCCACGGCGACGGCAAGTCGGCCCAGGGGCTCAGCAACCAGACCTCGTTCCTGCGGCCGGTGCTGGGCGCGACCATCAACGCACGCGGGCTCGTGCGCCATCGCGGGCGCACCACGTGGGTCTGGGAGGTCGAGATCACCGACGACCAGCAGCGCCTGTGCTCGCTGGTGCGCATGACCATCGCCGTTCGCTAGGACCTCGTCGCCCGGCGCGCCGCGCCCGGGCTCAGCGCCCGAGGATGCTCACGATCGCCCGCGCGCGGCTCCGCACGCCGCCGAGGTGCTCGCGGACGTCCGCCAGGCCCGCGCGCAGCTCGGCGTCGCCGACGTCGACCGGGCGCATCGAGTCCTGCAGCTCGGAGAGGACGTGGTCGGCGCGGCCGACCGCGTCGACGGCCTCGTCCACGAACCCCTTCACGCCATGCGACGGGCTGCCGGGGACCGCCGGCGCGAACGTCCGGTCCGGGAGGCCGAAGCGCTCGGCAAAGCCGGAGTGCGTGCGCTTGGCGCGCCCGTAGGCGACCTGCACGGGCCGGAACAGCTCCTCCTCGAGCCGGTCGGCGGTGTTCTCGTCCAGCTGCTCGTAGGCGGCGCCCAGCGCCGCGAGCGCGATGGCGATCTGGTCGATCGACTCCGCGATCGTGTCGAGCAGCTCCTGCCGCGCTTGCGCGGTCCCGTAGGCCATGCCCGCAGGGTATTGCGCCCCGGCGTGGCCGCAGCCCGATGCGTCAGCCGGTGGCGCCACCGTCGGGCACGAACAGCGAGTCCTCGGGGTGGGGCAGGCGGTCGCAGCGGTAGCACACGAAGGCGGGCCCGGAGCGCGCGAACTCGTCGAGCTCCTCGAAGTGGATCGTGGCGGTCGGGCTGACGCAGTGCGCGCAGCGCTTCAGGTCCAGGTAGTCCATAGGCGCCCTTGATACTAGGAGCGCCGGCCTACGGAACGGGGGTCGTGCGCGTGCTCACGCAGACGATCGGCCGGTCGGCCGGGGCCCCTTATCCGCGGTAGCCGTTGGTGATCGGGACGCGGCGGTCGCGCCCGAAGGCCTTGGACGTGACCTTGATCCCGGGCGGGTTCTGGCGGCGCTTGTACTCGGAGTGGTCGACCAGGCGCAGGACGCGGTCGACGTCCTCGGCGGGCAGGCCGCGCGCGATCAGCTGCTCACGCCCGAGATCCTCCTCGACGTAGCCCATCAGGATCGCGTCGAGGACCTCGTAGGGCGGCAGCGAGTCCTCGTCCTTCTGGTCGGGCCGCAGCTCGGCCGACGGCGGGCGCGAGACGATCGAGTCGGGGATCGGCGAGTCGGGGTCGCGCCTGGCGCGCACGTCGACCAGGCGGTAGACCAGCAGCTTGGGGACGTCCTTGATGACCGCGAAGCCGCCGGCGCTGTCGCCGTACAGCGTGGAGTAGCCGACCGACATCTCGGACTTGTTGCCGGTCGTCAGGACCAGCCAGCCGAACTTGTTGGACAGCGCCATCAGGAGGTTGCCGCGGATGCGCGCCTGCAGGTTCTCCTCGGTGATGTCGGACGGCCGGTCACCGAAGACCGGCTGAAGCGTGCGGTCGTAGTCCTCCATCAGGTCCTTGATCGAGAGCTCGAGGCACTCGATGCCGAGGTTGCGCGCCAGCGCGCGGGCGTCGTCCTGGGTGCCCGAGGACGAGTAGGGCGACGGCATGACGACCGCGGTGACCTTGTCGGGGCCGAGCGCGTCGACGGCGATCGTCGCCACCAGCGTGGAGTCCACGCCGCCCGAGAGACCGAAGACGACGTGCTCGAAGCCGTTCTTGCGCACGTAGTCGCGCGTGCCGAGCACCAGCGCGGCGTAGACCTCCGCCTCGGGGTCCAGCAGCTCGGCGACGTCGCCGTGCGGGGCGGGCTCGGCCGCGGCGCCGGCGGTCGTCGTGAAGCGCCCCAGGTGCGCGACCGGGCGGTGCTCGACGCGGCGGGCCAGCCGCGGGCGCGTGTCGGTGAGGCGGGCGGCCCGCGCAGCATGGGCGTCGACGTCGGCGATCAGCAGGTGCTCGCTGAACTGCGGCGCGCGGGCGATCGGCGAGCCGTGGTGATCGTAGACGGCGCTGAAGCCGTCGAAGACCAGCTCGTCCTGGCCGCCGACGAGCGCGCAGAAGGCGAACGCGGTGAGGTTGTCGCGGGCGCGCTGCTTGAGCATCGTCTCGCGCTCGGCCGGCTTGCCCGCCTGATAGGGCGAGGCGGAGATGTTGATGACCAGCTCGGCGCCGGCCAGCGCCTCGTCGACGATCGGGCCGTCGGGCACCCAGTCGTCCTCGCAGATCGTCAGGCCGACGGTGACGCCGCCGACCTCGATGACCGCCGGCTGCGTGCCGGCCTGGAAGTAGCGGACCTCGTCGAAGACGCCGTAGTTGGGCAGGCGCATCTTGCGGTAGATGCCCTGGAGCTCGCCGTCGGCCAGGACGGCCATCGCGTTGTAGACGTCGTCGGCGCGCTCGGGGAAGCCGACGATCGCCACGATGCCCTGCGCGTCCTCGGCCAGCCGTTCGACGGCGTCACGGGCGTCACGCAGGAAGTGCTCCTTGAGGAGCAGGTCCTCGGGCGGGTAGCCGGTGATCGCGAGCTCGGGGAACGCGACGATCTGCGCGCCGGCGGACTTGGCCTGGGCGATGCCCTCGCGGATGGCGGCCTCGTTGCCGGCGAGGTCGCCGACGGTGGCGTTGAGCTGCTGCAGGGCCAGGCGCATGTGGCGCTGAACGCTACCCGGCCGCGCGGCCCAGCCAGTATTCGACGAACGCGCGCAGGACGGGGTCGTCGGGCGACGAGGCCTCGAGCCGGCGGCCCTGGGCCCAGGCGACGACATCGGCCCGGGGGCCGCACGGCGTCGTCGCCCCGGCCTGGTCGGTGCACGTGATCTCCGGCTCGGCGATGCCGAGGCCCGGATCGCCGACGACGACGACCGCTTGCCCGGCGGCGCGCAGCGCCGGGTCCTCGGGCCCGGCGACCTGGGCCGCGAACGCCCGCACGGCGTCGACGTCTCCGCTGCGGACCTGCAGCACGACGTTGCCGCGCCGCACGTCGCCGGCGTACTGGGGCGGGACCGTGGCCGCGACCCCGGGCGCCGTCGCGGGCGGCCCGCTCGTCGTCGCGCCGTCGTTGGCGGTGAAGAACCACAGGGCCAGCGCGACGCCGGCCGCCGCGACCACGACGGCGAAGGCGCCCGTGGCCAGCCGGCCGGTCAGGAGGTCGCGACGGGGGTCGGCGTGCGACGCGGCCCGGTGCGGCCGGCCCGGTCGTCGGCGCCCGCGGCGCGCGCGAGGTCGTCGATGGCGCCTTCGAGGTGCGCGGCGATGTCCTCGAGGTCGGGCAGCGCGTCGAAGTCGGCCAGCAGGCCGAACCCGAGCCGGCCGTCGTAGGACATGATCGCGATGCCCAGTGCCTGCTTGAGCGCGAGCGGCACGACGGGGTAGAGGGCGAGCATCCGTCGCCCGAGCAGGTAGAGCGCGACCTGCGGGCCCGGCACGTTGGTGACCACGAGGTTGAAGAACCGCTGGCGGGCCTGCAGCCGCGCGGCCTGGCTCATGATCGTCGGCGGCGCGAAGTCGGCCAGCTGCGTCAGCGTCTCGGCGCCGACCGCCTGGCCGGACTCCTTGAGGCCGCGCATGGCCTCGTGGATCTCGGTGAACGCGGCCTCCGGGTCCTCGACGCCGACCGGCAGCGGCGCCCACATCGTCGCCACGCGGTTGCCGAGCGCGCCCTCCTGGGTCTCGGCGCGCACGGAGACCGGGACCATCGCCCGCAGGACGACGCCGTCGGTGTCCTCGCCGCGCTCGCGCATCCAGCGCCCGAGCCCGAGCGTCACCGCGGTCAGGACGACGTCGTTGACCGTCCCGCCCAGGTTCGACTTGATGGCCTTGAACCGGCTCAGGTCGGCGTCGACCCACGTGTACCGCCGGTGCGGTCCGATGTCGACGTTCAGCAGCGTGCGGGGCGCCGGGCTCAGTCCGGCCAGGGCCATCGAGCCGAGGCCGGCGATCCCGCCCGCCAGGCGCTCGGCGACCTGCCGCGGGGCGCGGGTCATCGCCCGCACGCCGCGCAGCGCCTCGGCCGGGACCGTCGTGCGCTCCATCAGCGCCTCGGCCAGCAGCTCGGTCTGGGTCGGCACGGGGCGCGGGAGCCACGGGGTGGTGGGAGGCGGCCCCGGCGCGTCGGGATTGGGCACCACGTCGAAGAGGATCGAGACGATGTCGACGCCGCTGACGCCGTCGACGAGCGCGTGGTGCGTCTTGGACAGCAGTGCAAAGCGGTTGTCGTCGAGGCCCTCGACGAGCCACAGCTCCCACAGCGGCTTGCTGCGATCCAGCTGCTGGCCGAAGATGCGCGCGGCGAGGCGCTTGAGCTCCTCGTCGGAGCCCGGCGCGGGCAGCGCGGTGTGGCGGATGTGGTACCGGGCGTTGAAGTGCGGGTCGTCGACCCAGCGCGGCCGGCCCTGGCCGAGCGGGACGAACGCGAGGCGCTGGCGGTAGCGCGGGACGAGGTGCAGCCGGGCCTCGATGGCGCCGACGAGGTCGACGTAGGCCGGCGGTTCGCCCTCGAACGTCATGACGGCAGCGACGTGCATGTGGGCCCCGTTGTCCTCGAGATGCAGGAACGACGAGTCCAGAGCGGTGAGGCGTGCGGGCACGCCGGGATCGTCCCACCCCGGCGGGCCTCACCGCAAGGTGGATCGTGCGCGAAGGGAGCGCTGCACAACGAAGTTGGCAACCTTCAACACCGTGTGTAACGTGCTCGCGACGAGGGTACGCCGTCTTCAACGCCTCCTCCCGGAACGGACTTCCCGAAAATGGACCTCAGCGATCCCCTCACGTTCGGCCGCGTCTACGACGAGTACCGCCGCGGCGTCCACGCCACTGCGTACCGCGTGCTCGGCAACCAGGCCCAGGCCCAGGACGTGGTGCAGGACGTGTTCCTGCGGGTGTGGCGCAACCCGCGCAAGTTCGACGCCGGCCGCGGCGAGCTGGGCAGCTACCTGCGCCTGATGGCGCGCAGCCGCGCGGTGGATCTGTGGCGCGAGAGCCAGGCCTCCGGCCGGGCGAGCGAACGCCTCAAGGTGGTGGTGTCGATCGACACCCCGCGCCATGACGAGCGTCCCGACCACGTCGCGCTGGAGTCCGCCGACCGCTCCACGGTGCGCGACGCGCTGCGCCGCCTGCCCGACCCGCAGCGCGAGGCGCTCGTGCTGGCCTACTGGGGCGGGCTGACGGCCGACCAGATCGCCGCGCAGTCCGGCGTCCCGATCGGCACGGCCAAGAGCCGCATCCGCCTCGGCCTCGCGCGCCTGCGCAACGAGCTGGGCGCCGCGCTGCCCGAGCTGGTCGCCGCCGCCTAGTCCGTCTGGGAGCCCTCGGCGCGGGGTAGGGTCCGGCGGGTGCCGGTCCGCCCGTTGCCCTACGAGAGCGTCGTCTCCGACCTGCGCGCCGAGGCGCTGGCGTGGCTGGGGGGCGGCGTCCCCTGGTTCGATGCGCACACGCACATCGGCCATCACGACCCGGACGGGTACGAGGCGGACCCGGAGGAGCTCGTCGCGGCGCTGGACGACACCGGCCAGCAGCGCGCGCTGGTCTTCGCGATGCAGGAGCCCGACGGCTACCGGGGGGCCAACGACTGGGTGCTGCGCTCCTGTGCGGAGTCCAACGGGCGCCTGCTGCCGCTCGCCCGGATCGACCCCAAGCGGCCCGACGCCATGGACGAGGCGCGACGGACGCTGGAGGCGGGGGCGCGCGGCTTCAAGCTGCACCCGCGCAGCGACGCTTTCGGGCTGCCGCACCCTGTCGTCGAGGAGGTCGTCGCGCTGGCGGGCGAGCATCGCCTGCCGGTGCTGTTCCACGCCGGCCGCGGGATCCCCGACCTCGGCGACAGCGTGATCCACATGGCGACCGACCATCCCGGCGCGCGGCTCATCCTCGCCCACGCCGGTATCAGCGACCTCGGCCTTCTGGGGCCGCGCGTCGCCGCGCTCCCCAACGTCCTGTTCGACACGTCGTGGTGGCAAGTGGCCGACCTGCTCACGCTCTTCGCCACCGTGGCCCCCGGGCAGATCCTCTACGCGTCGGACATGCCCTACGGCGGACCGCAGTACGCCTCGATGACGATGCTGCGCATCGCCCGTGCCGTGGGCCTGAGCCCCGAGCAGGCCGCGGGGATCGCCGGCGCGCAGCTGAGCCGCGTCGTCGCGGGGCAGGAGCTGCTCGACCTCGGGCCGGCGCCGGGCACCGGCGGCCTCGGGCCGCGCGTCCTCGGCTTCGAGCGCGCGGTGAGCTACCTGACGGCGGCGGTGCAGATGACGTTCCGCGGCGGCGACCCGACCGAGCCGCTGGCCCTCGCGCGGCTGGCCTGCCAGGCCCAGGCCGAGCGGGAGCACTACCACGCGCTGCGCGAGGTCGACGACTTCATCGCCATCGCCCAGCAGCGCTACGAGGCCAGCGGCGACCCCTACACCGGCGTGCACGCCGCGATGGCCGCGCAGATCCTCGCCGGGACCGCCGCGGCGGTCGACGGCCGCTGAACCACAGCCGAAACGCGGTCCGTCGCTGGACCACAGCACTGTGACCGGCCTCACACAGGCCTAAGGGACCCTGGGTAGCCTGACGAACACTTGTTCGAAGACGCCGAGCCGCCCCTGCACTGAACGGGGGCGGGCGGGGGACCCAGAGCCGGCCGGTGAGGTCCAGACCCGGCTGGATGGGGCGAATCGGGGCCGACGTGGCCCAGTAGCGGTTCATCGAAGCGTGCCCGATGCACGCCGAGTGGTGGGTCGCGAGCCCGACAGCTAACCCCGCAGGCGCTGTCCCGACACGTAGGAGGTGCCTCATGACGAGGCTCAGCACCCTGCGCGCGACCGGCCTCGCCGGCGCGCTTTTCAGCACGACCATCCTCGCGGCGGCTGTCCCGTCGATCGCGAGTGCCGACACCCCCGTCCCCTCCACCACGCCCGCGGCGGCGGCTGGTCCTGCCGCCACCAAGGCCTCGTCGGCGCTCAGTATCAAGAGCGTCCGGCGCACCGTCCTGGCCGGTCGTCGCGTCGTCGTGCGCGGCGCCCTGCGCCCGGCCGGCTCCGGGCGCGCGGTCTCGCTGCAGGTCGGCAAGCCCGGGGGCGGCTGGACGACGGTCGATCACGACCGCACCGATCACACCGGCCGCTACGTCTTGGCGTGGCGCTCCGGCCGCACCGGCACCATGCGCCTGCGCGTCCACTTCGGCGGCACGCGCGAGCTGCACTCGGCGCGCGAGCTGGGCGGCACCGCCCGCGTCTATCGCCGCGCCGTCGCGTCCTGGTACGGCCCCGGCTTCTACGGCCAGCATCTGGCCTGCGGCGGCACGCTGAGCGCCGGCATGCTCGGCGTTGCGCACAAGTCGCTGCCCTGCGGCACCAAGGTCACCCTGCACTACCGCGGGCGCACCGTGCGCGTACCCGTGATCGACCGCGGCCCCTACGTGGGCGGCCGCGAGTTCGACCTCACCGCCGCGACCAAGCAGCGGTTGGGCTTCGGCTCGACCGGCACGGTCCTCACCACGCGGTAGGACCGCGGGCGCCGGCGGGAGACCGCCGGCGCCCGGCCCCTGCGGCGTCGGCGGCGCCGCGTACCCTGGGCGCGTGACCAAGCGGGTCATCGCCCACCTCGACTGCGATGCGTTCTACGTGTCGGTCGAGCTGCTCCGCCGGCCCGAGCTGCGCGGCCTGCCGGTCATCGTCGCCGGGTCGGGTCCCCGCGCCGTCGTCACGACGGCCAGCTACGAGGCGCGCAAGTACGGCGTCGGCTCGGCGATGAGCGCCGCCGAGGCGCGAAGGCGCTGCCCGCAGGCCGTCAACGTGCCGCCCGACCACCAGGCCTACTCGGCCGTCTCGCGCGAGGTCTGGGGGCTGGTGCGCGAGCGGCTCGAGATCCTCCAGCAGGCGGGGATCGACGAGGCCTACGCGGACCTCACCGGCATCGAGAAGCCGATCCCGCTGCTGCGCGAGCTGATCGCCCACGTCAAGCAGGAGACGGGCATCCAGATCTCCGCCGGCGTGGCGCCCAACCGCCTGGTCGCCAAGATCGCCAGCGACCTCGGCAAGCCCGCCGGCTTCGTCGCCATCGGCCGTGCCGACGCCGCCGCCCATCTCGCCGACCGCTCCCCGCGCATCGTCCCGGGCATCGGCCCGAAGACCGCCGCGCGCCTGGCCGACATGGGCTACGCGACGCTCGGCGCGCTGCAGGTCGCGCCCGTCGCCGAGCTGCAGGAGCGCTTCGGCGAGCGCTACGGCTACGACCTCCACCGCCGGGCGCACCTGCACGACGAGTCGCCGGTGGTCACCGAGCGCGTCGTCAAGTCACGCTCGGTCGAGACGACGTTCGACACCGACATCGCCGACCACGCGCAGCTGGAGGGCGTCCTGCGCAAGCAGTCCAAGGAGCTGGCCGAGGGGCTCCAGCGCAAGGAGGCGCGCGGGCGCACGATCGCGATCAAGGTGCGCCTCGACGACTGGACGACCGTGACGCGTGCCCGGTCGATCGACGCCTACATCAACGACGAGGCCACCATCATGGAAGTCGCCGTCGAGCTGCTACGGGCCTACGCGCCGGCCCGGCCGGTGCGGCTGCTGGGCGTCCGCGTCGCCGGCTTCGAGGACGAGGTCGTCGCGCCCGAGCCGCGCGCCGCGCCGCCCGGCCAGCTCATGCTCCCGCTCTCGGTCTGAAGCCGGCCGCCCAGCGGGTACGGTGCCGTCCATGTCGCACCTCACGGTCCACGGCCTCGAGCTCTTCCACCAGCGGCGCGGAGCCGGCGAGCCGCTGTTGCTGATCCAGGGCATGAGCGGCACGCACCTGTCCTGGGGCGATCCGTTCACGAGCGGGCTCGAGGGCTTCGACGTCGTCAGCTACGACCACCGCGGCATCGGCCGCAGCGCGCGCATCGACGACCCCTTCTCGATCGTCGACCTGGCCGAGGACGCGGCCGCGCTGCTCGACGCGCTCGGCTGGCAGAGCGCCCACGTGATGGGCATCTCGATGGGCGGCATGGTCGCCCAGGAGCTCGCGCTGCGCCATCCCGACCGGATCCGCACGCTGACGCTCGGCTGCAGCTACTGCGGTGGCCCGGGATCGGCGCTGGCGCCCCAGGCCACGCTCGAGCGGCTCTCGGCCGGCATGCTGTCGGGCGACCGCGAGCTGGCGATCCGCACCGGCTTCGAGGTCAACGTCTCGGGCGCGTTCGCCGCCCAGGATGGTGCCTACGACACCTTCCGGACGATGGCCAAGGCGCTGCCCGCGCCGGTGCCGGTGATCATGCTTCAGATGCAGGCGATCGCCGCTCACGACACGAGCGCACGGCTTCCCGCGCTGGCGGCGCCCACGCTGGTGATCCACGGCGACCAGGACCAGATGCTCCCCGTCGCCAACGGCCGGCTGATCGCCTCGCTGGTGCCCGGTGCCCGTCTGGAGATCCTGGAGGGCGTCGGCCACATGTTCTGGTGGGAGCAGCCGCAGCGCAGCGCGGAGCTGCTGCGCTCCCATGCCCTCGCGGGCGCCAGCGCTTCTTAGTACAAAGCGCCGGCGAGCCGGCGGCGCGCGTCGCGGGCGAACGGATGGTCGACGCCGAACGCGTCGAGGATCCCCACGATGACGCGGCGCAGGTCGTCGCGGTGCTCGACGTCGTGCTCGACGGCGTCGATGAGGAGGTCGACGGCCTTCTTGGGGTCACCGCCGTCGAGCGCGCGGAACGCCTCCTGCGCCGCCTCGACGCCGTCGCGCTCCAGGCGCATCCGGGCCGCGAGGCCGTCGGCGGTGAAGTCGCCGTCGGCGTTCTTGAGGACGTCGAGCGCCTCGTCGATGTCGCCGCGCTTGCGCAGCAGGATCGCCAGCCGGATCTTCGCGTCCGCGCGGGCGGGGTCGAGCTCGATGGCGCGGCGCAGCGACTCCTCGTCGCCGGCGAGCACGAGGCCGTCGGCCTCGGTGGGCACGAGCCCGTCGAAGAACTGCTCGACCTTCGGCGGTGGCTGCACGCCGACGAACTCGTCGACGACCTTGCCGTCCTTGAATGCCTTGACCGCCGGGATGCCCTGGATGCCGTACTCCTGGGCGATGCGCTGGTTGGCGTCGGTGTCGAGCTTGGCGAGGATGACGTCGCCGTCGCGCGCGGCGGCCGCCTTCTCGAGGATCGGGGTGAGCGCGCGGCACGGGCCGCACCACTCCGCCCAGAAGTCGACGACGACGGGCGTCTCCTTCGACTTCTCGATGACCTGCTGCTGGAAGTCCTGCTCGGTGACGTCGATGACGGCCATGTCTCCTAGGGTACGACGGGTGACG
>DASYLT010000132.1:0-3214 GCA_036009425.1 Baekduia sp.
GACGTCTCCTGCCACTGCATCACCTGCGGCGACGACGGCGTCCCGATGCGCGTGCTGCGCATCGACGACGCGCGCGGCCTCGCGTTGTGCGAGGACGGCGACGGCACGCACGGCTCGGTGGAGATCGCGCTGGTGGCGCCCGTCGCGCCCGGCGACACGCTGCTGGTCCACGCCGGCACGGCGCTCACCCGCCTCGACAGCGCCCTCGCATGAGGTTCGTCGACGAGTTCCGCGACGCGGCGCTGGGCCGCGTGCTGGCCGGGGAGATCCTCGGCGCCGTCGAGCCGGGCCGCCACCTCAAGATCATGGAGGTCTGCGGCGGCCACACGCACTCGATCTACAAGTACGGCATCGACGACCTGCTGCCCACCAACGTCGAGCTCGTCCACGGGCCCGGCTGCCCGGTCTGCGTGATCCCGATGGGCCGCGTCGACGACGGCATCGCGATCGCCCGCGAGCCCGGCGTGATCCTCACCTGCTTCGGCGACATGATGCGCGTGCCCGGGTCCGACGGCACGCTGCTGGAGGCCAAGGCCCAGGGCGCCGACGTGCGGATGGTCTACTCGCCGCTGGACGCGCTGCGCATCGCGAAGGCCGAGCCGAACCGCGAGGTGGTGTTCTTCGCGATCGGCTTCGAGACGACCGCGCCGTCCACCGCGCTGACGCTCAAGCGCGCCAAGGCCGAGGGCGTGACGAACTTCTCGTGCTTCTGCAACCACGTCACGATCGTGCCGCCGCTGCGTGCGCTGCTCGACTCCCCGGACCTGCGCCTGGACGGCTTCATCGGCCCGGGGCACGTATCGACCGTCGTCGGCGCGCGACCGCTGGAGTTCATCCCGGCCGACTACGGCAAGCCGGTCGTCGTCTCGGGCTTCGAGCCGGTCGACATCCTGCAGTCGGTCCTGATGATCCTGCGCCAGCTGGAGGAGGGGCGCTGCGAGGTCGAGAACCAATACAAGCGCGTCGTGCCCTACGAGGGCAACCTGCGCGCGCTCGAGGTGATGTCCGAGGTCTTCGCGCTGCGCCCGCACTTCGAGTGGCGCGGCCTGGGCTTCATCTCCCACAGCGGCCTGCGGCTGTCAGACGACTACGCCGATCTCGACGCCGAGCTGCGCTTCGCCGTCCCCGGCGTCCGCGTCGCCGACCCGAAGGCGTGCCAGTGCGGCGAGGTGCTCAAGGGCGTCATCAAGCCCTACGAGTGCAAGGTCTTCGGCAGCGCGTGCACGCCGGAGCGCCCGATCGGGACCTGCATGGTCTCCAGCGAGGGCGCCTGCGCCGCCTACTACAACTATGGGCGCTTCGCGCGTGAGCGGGAGGTCGTATGAGCACCCCCGCCTCCGCCGCCGAACGCGAGGCCAAGGTCCTCGGGATCATCGAGACCGCCCGCGGCAAGCGGCCGAAGTTCCGCGACGACTGCATCACCATGGCCCACGGGGCCGGCGGCAAGGCCACGGGCTCGCTCATCGAGGGGCTGCTGGTGCCCGCCTTCGCCTCGCCGGCGCTCGACGCGCTCGGCGACGCGGGCGCCGTCCAGGTCGCCGGCGCTTCGCTGGCCATGACCACCGACAGCTTCGTCGTCAAGCCGATCCGCTTCCCCGGCGGCTCGATCGGCGAGCTGGCGGTCAACGGCACCGTCAACGACCTCGCCATGGCCGGCGCGCACCCCGTCGCGCTGTCGCTCTCGCTGATCCTCGAGGAGGGCCTGCCCTCCGACGTGCTGCGCGCCGAGGTCGAGGCCGTGGCGCGCGCCGCGGAGACCGCGGGCGTCGCGATCGTCACCGGCGACACCAAGGTCGTCGAGCGCGGCCACGCCGACCAGATGTACGTCTGCACGACCGGGCTGGGCCATGTCGACGCGCGCGCGACGCTGGCGCCGTCGGCGCTGCGTCCCGGCGACCGGCTCCTCGTCTCGGGCCCGATCGGCGCCCACGGGACCGCCATCATGCTTGCGCGCGGCGAGTTCGACCTCGACGCGACGATCGTGTCCGACACGCGGTCGCTCTGGCCCGCGGTCGACGCGTTGCTGGACGCCGCGGGCGGCGGGCTGCGCTGCCTGCGCGACGCGACGCGCGGCGGGGTGGCTTCGGTGCTCAACGAGCTGGCGCGCGCCTCGGGCGTCGCGATGATCGTGCGCGAGTCCACCCTGCCGGTGGACCCGGCGGTGGCCGGGGCGGCCGAGCTGCTGGGGATCGACCCCATGCACATCGCCAACGAGGGCGTGTTCGTCGCCGCCGTGGCCCCGGAGTGGGCCGACACGGCGCTCGCCGCACTGCAGGCGGTCGCCGGCTCAGAGCGCGCAGCCGAGATCGGCGAGGTGCGCACCGCCCCGACCGGGATGGTGCTGATGGAGACGGCGTTCGGCGGCCGGCGGGTGTTGGACCAGCTCGTCGGCGACCCACTGCCGCGGATCTGCTGAGAACGAGAGGGGTAGGCAATGGCATCGGTCGAGTTCGTCCCCAACCAGGCCCAGACGGAGGGCATCACGGCACACGTGCTGTGGATCACCGTGGGCCTGTCCTGCGAAGGGGACTCGGTGGCGATGACCTCGGCCACCAACCCCAGCCTGGAGGACATCATCACGGGGGCGATCCCGGGCCTCCCCAAGGTGGTGATCCACAACCAGGTGATCGCCTACGAGGTGGGCATGGACTTCATCCAGGCGTGGTTCGACGCCGAGGAAGGCAAGCTCGACCCGTTCGTGCTGGTGATCGAGGGCTCGCTGGGCAACGAGAAGATCAACGGCGACGGCTACTGGACCGGGTTCGGCATGAACCCCTCCACGGGCCAGCCGATCACCGTCAACGAGTGGTGCGACCGGCTCGCCGACAAGGCGGCCGCGGTCGTCGCGGTCGGCACCTGCGCGACCTACGGCGGCATCCCGGCGATGAAGAACAACCCGACGGGCGCGATGGGCGTCCGCGACTACCTGGGGTGGAACTGGAAGTCCAAGGCGGGCATCCCGATTGTCAACATCCCCGGCTGCCCGGCCCAGCCCGACAACATGACCGAGACGCTCGTGCACCTCGTGTACGCGCTGGCCGGCATGGGCCCGGTGCCCGAGCTCGACGACGCCGGGCGACCCGTGTCGCTGTTCGGCCGCACCGCCCACGAGAGCTGCAACCGCGCGGCGTTCTACGAGGAGGGCGACTTCGCCACCGAGTACGGCGCCGACCACCGGTGCCTGGTCAAGCTGGGCTGCAAGGGCCCGGTCGTC
>DASYLT010000133.1:0-4107 GCA_036009425.1 Baekduia sp.
GAACGCGGCCAGCAGCACGCCGGCGGCAGAGAGCTCGGCGACGATCGTCGCGCTGCCCCAGCCGTCCTCGTTGCCGCGCAGCAGCGCGAGGATGAGCAGGAACAGGCCGGCGGTGAGCGTCAGCAGGCCGCCGACGTCGACGCGCCGTGCGAAGGCGTCCTTGGACTCCTTCACGCGGGTCCGGGTGATCGCCAGGCAGAGGAGGCCGAGGGGCAGGTTGATGAGGAAGATCCAGCGCCAGCCCAGGCCGCTGGTCAGCGCGCCGCCCACCAGCGGGCCGACGGCGAACGAGGCGCCGATGGTCGCGCCGTAGGCGGCCAGCGCGCCGGTACGCTCCTTGGCGTCGGGGAAGGCGTTGGCCAGCAGCGCGAGCGAGACGGCGAACATGATCGCCCCGCCGACGCCCTGGACGGCGCGTGCGGTGTTGAGGAACGCGATGTCGCCGGCCGCGGCGCAGAACAGCGACGCGACGGTGAAGAGCGTGAGGCCGATCGAGAAGAGACGACGGCGGCCGAAGCGGTCGGCCAGCGCACCGGCGGTCAGCACGGTCGCGGCCAGCGCCAGGGTGTAGGCGTCGACGACCCACTGCAGGCCGTGCAGGCCGGTGTGCAGGTCGCCGGCGATCTTGGAGAGCGCGGTGTTGACGACCGCGATGTCGAGCATGAGCATCGCCGTGGCGGCACAGACCACGACGAGCGTCCAGCGCTGGGTGCGCACGGGATGGGCTCCTTTGGGGAGTGAGGGAGAGCGGGAGAGGGGCTTGCGATCCTCACCCTGGCGCCCTCGGGCCCGCGGCGAAATGGGGGAGTCCCCCAGTCCGGTGCTTCTGGCGGCTGGCCGCACCCGCGGCCGTGCGGCTACCCGGCCGCGGCGACGGGCTCGGCGGGCGCGGCGGCGGCGGTCACGGGGGTCACGGCGACCGGGATGCCGTTGAGCACCGCGGTGCCGGTGAGCGGCTCGACGACGTCCTCGTCGGTGAGCACGTTGGAGTTCGTGCCCGCGTGGGCGCGGGCGACCTCCATGTCCGCGCCGTCCAGGTCGTGACCCCAGCCGTGCGGCAGCGAGACGACGCCGGGCCGGATGTCCTCGGTGATCTCGACCGGCGCGTCGACGGCGCCGACCCGCGACCGGATCGTCGCCCGTCCGCCGTCGGTCAGGCCCAGGCGCTGCGCGTCGGCGGGATGGACGTGCAGCGTGCACTGCTCAGGCCCGCGGACGAGCATCGGCAGGTTGTGCATCCACGAGTTGTTGGACCGCAGGTGGCGGCGGCCGATCAGGACGAGCTCGGCGGGCGGCGCGACGAGCGCGTCGTGCAGGCGGCCGACGTCCGCGACCGTCGCCTCCGGCGCCAGCTCGATGCGGCCGCTGGGGGTGCGGAGCACCTCGGGCAGGCGCGGCGCGAGCGGGCCGAGGTCGATGCCATGGGGCTTGGCCTCCAGGTCGGCGAGGGTCAGGCCGTAGGGCCCGGTGCGCAGCATGAGGTCGACCAGGCGCTCGGTGCCGACGCGCGGCGCCAGCTCGGCCAGGAGCTCGTCGGCGTCGCGGCCGTGCCACGGGGAGTAGGCGTCGGCGACCTCCTTGCCGATCGCCGCGCGCACGACGAACTCGTCGATGGCGGCGACGTCGGCGTCCGGCCCCTGGCCGGTGGCGACGCCGACCAGCCGCAGCACGGTCTCCCACTCGTCGGGCAGGTCGTCGGGCCGCGGCAGGACGGCCGGGGAGTAGTTGGTGTAGTTGCGGATGGCGAAGCCCTGGAAGACGAAGTCGAAGTGGGCCTTCTCCAACGGCGACGGCGACGGCAGGATGACGTCGGCGTGGCGGGTGGTCTCGTTGACGTAGATGTCGACCGAGACCATGAAGTCGAGCTCGTCGAGCGCGGCGGCCAGCCGTTCGCTGTTGGGCGTGGAGAGCGCCGGGTTGCCCGCGACCGTGATCAGCGCCCGCACCTGACCCTCGCCGGGCGTCTGGATCTCCTCGGCCAGGCAGGCGACCGGCAGCTCGCCGAAGACCTCGCCCAGCCCGCGCACCCGCGAGCCCCAGCGGCCGAAGCGCGCGCCGCGCCCGCGGCCCGGCTCGCCCTTGGTGTTGGCCAGGCCGGCCGAGGGCTTGGGGAACATCGCCCCGCCCGGCGTGTCGAGGTTGCCGGTGACGACGTTGAGGACGTCGATCAGCCAGCTGGTCGTCGTGCCGAAGGCCTGGGTCGTCGTGCCGATGCGCCCGTAGGCGACGGCGCTCGGCGCGGTCGCGAAGTCGCGCGCGGTGCGGCGGATCGTCTCGGCGTCCAGGCCGGTCGGGCCGGCGACGGCCTCGGGCGGGAAGTCGGCCGCCAGCGCGCGGATCTGCTCGAGGCCCTCGACCATCCCGTCGGCGGCGCCGAGCGAGTCCAGCGACTCCTCGAAGACGACATGCAGCAACGCCATCAACAACAGCGCGTCCGTGCCCGGCCGGATCGGCACGTGCTCGTCGGCCTCCTGCGCGGTGCGGGTGCGCCGCGGGTCCACGACGACGATGCGCCCGCCCCGTGCCCGGATCGCGCGCAGGCGACCGCGGGCGTCCGGTGCGGTCATCAGCGAGCCGTTGGACGCCAGCGGGTTGGCGCCGAGGCACAGCAGGAAGTCGGTGCGGTCCAGGTCGGGGATCGCGATGGTCGTGCCCGTGCCGAACATCATCGCCGAGGCGGCCTGCTTGGGGTACTGGTCGACGGTGCTCGCGCTGAAGATGTTCTTGCTGCCGATGGCCTTCAGCAGGACCTTGCCGTAGAGCAGGAACGCGAGCGAGTGCGCGGCCGGGTTGCCGATGTAGGCGGCGACCGCGTCGCGCCCGCCGCGCTCCATGATCGCCGGCAGGCGCCGGTCGATCTCCGCGAACGCCTCGTCCCACGAAGCCACGGCGAACGAGCCGTCGGCCTGCTTGATCAGCGGCGTGCGGACACGGTCGGGGTCGTCGTGGAGCTCCTTGATCGCCACCCCCTTGGGGCAGAGGAACCCGTGGCTGAAGACGTCCTCGGCGTCGCCTCGCACCTTGGTGACGGTCCCGGCCGCCGCGTCGACGTCGAGCGCGAGGCCGCAGGTCGCCTCGCACAGGGGACAGGTCCGGAAAGCGACGGGCATGCCGGCACGGTACTCCGACACTCGTCCACTGACCACATCCCCAACTCAAAGGCCCCAGCGGCAGACCGATCCCTGAGAGGGCCATGGAGGCCAAGCACGCAACGGACTGCGCGCCCTGGAAGGACAGCATCGACCCTGTCGCTGCTCGTTCCGTTGCCGGCGCCATTGATGACCTCGCCGAGTTCCCGGTGCTCGACGCGACGGTCCTCCGGGTCATCGCCCTGTGCGACGACCAGGAGTCGACTGCGGCCGACCTGGTGGATGCGCTGGAGCAGGACGCGACCTTCGCGGCCAACCTGCTGCGCTTCGCCAACTCGGCCGCGCGATCGCACCCGATCCGCGCCAAGACGATCCGCCAGGCCGTGATGCTCGTCGGCCGTCGCGCGCTGCGGCGCCTCGCCCTGGAGGCCGCGACCTTCCGCTTCCTCGAGCGCTGCCGCGGCAACGGCCGCGCGTCGTGCGGCCAGCTGCACCTGCACGCGATCACCGTCGCCATCGGCGCGGCCGCGTGCGCGGAGGAGGCCCGCGTCCCGGGCGACACGATCCACCTCGCCGGCCTGCTGCACGACGTCGGCAAGCTCGTGCTGCCCGAGGTCTTCGGCGAAGACGCCTGCGACGCCGTCGCGCGCGACTTCCCCGCCGGCGCCGAGCGCGTCCTGGCCGAGCGCGAGCGCTTCGGCATCGACCACGCCCAGTGCGGCGCGCTGCTGGCCGAGCGCTGGGGGCTGCCCGCCGAGGTCGCCTCGATCATCGCCTGGCACCACGGCGGCCCGACGGGCGTCGGCGCGCCCAACGCCGAGATCGCCTGCGTGCAGCTCTCCGACAACGTCGCCGGCATGCTCGCCGGCGTCGAGGCCGACCACGCGCTGCTCGAGGTCGCGCTGGACCGCATCGGGCTCACCTCCGACGTGCTCGACGTCCTGGCCGACGAGATCACGCACACCGACCAGCGCGGCGAGGCGGGGCGGCTGGCGCAGCGCGTCGCCGAGCTGGAGCG
>DASYLT010000134.1:0-7482 GCA_036009425.1 Baekduia sp.
GCCGACGGGGACCATCGCGACGTCCCGCGCGTAGCACCAGCCCACCACGGCGGCGACCTCCGCCGCATCCGCCGGATGCACGAGCACCGGCGCGCGGCCGGCCAAGCCGCTGGCGTCGGCCAGCGCGACGTCTGACTCGACCTGATCGGCGCCCACCAGCCTCGCAAGATCGCCGTGCATGGTGTCCACCGTACCCTCGAACGAGCCGATGCCCGAAGGCGACACCATCCACTACGCCGCCAACCGGATCCGCCCGGTGCTGCTGGACCGGATCCCCGACGAGATCCGGACGCCGCACCCGCGCTTCGGGCGCGACCGGTGGCCCGAGCGCCTGGCCGATCGCGCCGTCGAAGCGGTCGAGGCGCACGGCAAGCACCTGTTCCTGCGCTTCGCCGGCGACCTCACGATCCACTCGCACCTGCGGATGACCGGCGCCTGGGGCGTGTACCCCGAGGGCCGCCGCTGGGGCCACTCGCCGCGCAGCGCCTGGCTGGTGCTCCGCGCCCAGGACACCGACGTCGTCCAGTTCAAGGGCCCCGTCCTGGAGCTCCTCACCGAGACCCGCCGGCGCTTCGACCTGCGGCTCGGGATGCTGGGGCCCGACATCATCAAGGAGGACTTCCGCGAGGACGTGTTCCTGCGACGCCTGCGCGAGGACGACCCGACGCGCGGCATCGGCGACGCCCTGCTGGACCAGCGCACGATCGCGGGGATCGGGAACCTGTGGAAGGCCGAGGCGTGCTGGCTGGCGCAGGTCGACCCGTGGCGCCCGACCGCGAAGGTCTCCGACGACGAGGCGCTGCGGATGGTGCACGAGGCTCAGCCGCTCATGCGGCAATCGGCGCTGGACGGCAACCAGACGCGGCACCGCCACGTCTACCGCGCGGCGGGCCGCCCCTGCCCGCGCTGCGGGACGCTGATCCTGTCCCGCGGGCAGGGCGACGACAACCGAACGACATACTGGTGTCCCGGATGTCAGACCTGACCGGACAGCAGCGCGCCGTGCGGCGCATCGGCCACAAGGGCGCCGACCACATCGCTCCCGGCAACACGACCGCGAGCTTCGACGCGGCGATCGCGCACGGCTGCGACATGGTGGAGTTCGACGTGCTGCCCGAGCGGGCGGCCGACGGCGAGCTCACCGGCCGCCTCGTGCTGGCCCACGACTACAAGGCCGCGGCCCGCGGCCAGTCGCTGACGCTGGAGGAGGGGCTCGACCACCTGTGCACGCCCGCGTTCGACGGGATCGACCTCGACGTCGACCTCAAGACCACCGGCTACGAGCAGCGCGTGGTCGCGGCGCTGCGCGAGCGCGGCATGGAGCAGCGCACGCTGATCTCCACCATGGAGGTCACGTCGTTCCCGATCATCCGGGAGCTCTCCGACACGATCCGGCTCGGCTGGTCGGTCCCCAAGGTCAAGCACAACTACCTCGCCCACCGGGCGACCAAGGGCCTGGCACTGGCCACCGTCGCCGTCCTGCGCCGCACGGTGCCCCGCGCGGTGGCCCGGGCCCTCCGCGCCCGCGAGGTCGATGCCGTCATGT
Organism: Baekduia sp.; assembly: GCA_036009425.1. GTDB lineage: Bacteria > Actinomycetota > Thermoleophilia > Solirubrobacterales > Solirubrobacteraceae > Baekduia. The sequence continues at coordinate 1,547 of DASYLT010000134.1, forward strand.
CGCACTACGCCCTGGTGACCCCGCACTTCGTGCGGACGGTCCGGGCCGCGGGCGGCGAGCTCTACGTCTGGACGGTCGACGACGCCGAGCACATCCGCCGCTTCGAGCAGATGGGCGTGACCGGCGTCATCACCAACGACCCGCGGCTGTTCGGGCCGCCGGGACCCGCTACGGCTTGACGATGCACTCGGCGGCGCTGAACCCCTTGGGGTCGGCGCCGAAGGTGTCCTCGTGCCCCGAGCGGGTGCGCTTGGTGGCGCTGCGCACGGCGTCGGTGGACTTGCCCTTGCGCCACTCGTAGGAGACCACCCCGCGCAGGCGGTAGGTCTGGCCGGCGGGCGGCGGCGTGATCGAGAAGTTCCAGCCCGACTCGCGGCGGCGGTAGGTCGCGGCGCCCACCATGCGCCAGCCCGAGTCGAAGGTCGCGTCGGTGGGCGCCCACTTCTGCGTCGAGGGCCGGAAGTACTGGACCTGGAAGCGCATGTACATCTTCTCCGTCGTGCGCCCCGACCCGGGCATCGAGGCACGGATGCCGATCGTGTCGGGGTGCTTGGCGGTGTCGCAGATGTTGATCGTGGCCCACAGCAGCGGCGACTTGTCGATCGTCGGCGCGTCGGCGGCCGCGGCGCTCGAGGCCTCCGCGGCGAGCACGACGGCGGCGAGGAGGGCGGCGCGGCGCGGGGCGGGCACGCGCGCAATGTACCGGCGTGTGATGGATCGGCCGCGGAACCGTAGTGTCGTCGTGGGAACAGTCATGGAGCTCTCGACCTCCGAACCGACGACGGCCCGGTTCGATGCGCTGTATCGCGAGACGGCGTCTGACGTCTTCGCGTACGCGCTGACGCTGCTGCGCGACCGCGCCGCCGCCGAGGACGTCACCGCCGCCGCCTTCGAGCGCGCCTACCGGCGCCAGCGCAGCTTCGACGCGCGCCGCGGCACCCAGCGCGCGTGGCTCTTCGGCATCGCGCGCAACGCGGCGCTCGACGAGCTCCGGCGGCGGCGGCGCTCCGCCGCGCTGCTGGCCGACCCCGAGGATCCCGCCGCTGACGTCCGCGCCACCGGCGACGACCACGACGACGCCGCCCTGCGCCGCGCGGCCGTCCGCGCCGGGCTCGCGCAGCTGGAGCCGCGCGACCGCGAGCTGATCGCCCTGAAGTTCCACGCCGGCCTGTCCAACGCCGAGATCGCCAAGGTCCTCGGCGTCAGCGACAGCAACGCCGGGACCCGCGTGCACCGCGCCGTCACCCGACTCCGGAAGGCCTGCCATGCGCCGTCGTAACGCCCTCCCCGGCCCCGAGGCCGACCGCGGCCTGCGCGAGATCGAGGCCGCGCTGGCCCACGATCCCACCGCCGATCCCGACCTGGCCATGCTCGTCGCCGACCTCGACGCCGTCCGCCCCGAGCCCGACGCCAACTTCCTCGCGTCGCTGGACGCCCGCGTCCACGCGGGCTTCCCGACCGAGCGTGGGACGCCGCGGCGCCCGCGCGGCGCACGGGCGGCGCCCGCGCCCGCGCGGGTGCGGCGCCAGCAGCGGCTCGCGCTGGGGTTGAGCGCCGCGCTGGCCGCCGGGGTCGCGGTCGTGGTGATCGCCACCTCCAGCGGCGGCGGGGACTCCGCGTCGCTGTCGTCGCGGCCCTCGACGGTCCTGGCGCCGAGCGACGACAGCGCGAGCAGCGCGAGCAGCGCGTCCACGTCCGCGGGCCGGCCCGCCGTGGGCGCCGGCGCCGCGGCGCCGTCCCAGCGCCCCGCGGTGGAGACGTCGACCTCCTCCTCGTCCAAGGCCGCCACGACACCGCGCGTCCCCCTGCCCACGCCCCTCGGCCCCTCGGCCCCGCGCAAGGTGCAGCGCGACGCCTCGCTCACCCTCACCCCCGCCATCGCCGACGTCCAAAACACCGCCGACGGCGTCGTGCGCGAGACCCAGGCCGCCGCCGGCTACGTGCAGCGCTCGCAGGTCGCCACCCAGGACGACGGCGGCACCGCGTCGTTCACGCTGCGGATCCCGTCGGCCCGCCTCGACGACGCGCTGGCGCGCCTGTCCAAGCTCGCCCACGTCGGGGCGCTCACCCAGGCCTCCACCGACATCACCGCGACGACGGCCTCGGCCGCCGACCGGCTCAAGGACGCCCGCGACGAGCGCCAGGCGCTGCTGCGCGCCCTCGGGCGCGCGACGACCGACCGTCAGATCGCCAGCCTCAAGGCGCGGCTGGCCGACAACCGCTCCCAGATCGCCGCCCGGCAGGGCGCCCTGGACGCCGTGCGCCGCCGCGCCGACCTCGCGACCGTCGACGTCACCGTGCAGGGCACCGACCGGCCATCGTCGGGCGGCGGTGGCGGCGGTGCCTGGACCCCGCGCGACGCGCTGCACGACGCCGGGCGCGTGCTCGAAGTCGCCGGCGGCGTGGCGCTCATCGCCCTCGCCGTGCTCGCGCCGCCGGCCGTCCTCGCCGCGCTGGCGTGGCTCGGCGCGCGCGGGGTGCGGCGCCGCCGCCGCGAGACGGCGCTGGACCGGACCGCCTGAGGGCTCGCTTAGACTGCGCCGGTGGCCCCCAGTGCGCAGAGCGTCGACCTCCTGGCTCAGGTGCCGGTGTTCGAGGCGCTTGCGCCCAGCGATCTCGGCCGCGTCGCCGACGTCGCCGTCCCCCGCCACTTCCCCGGCGGCCAGGTCATCTTCCGCGAGGGCGACGCCAGCGACACGTGCTACATCGTCGGCAGCGGCCACGCCCGCGCGGTGCGCGAGAACGTCGACGGCCGCACGATCACCCTGGCCCACTTCGGGCCCGGCGACATCTTCGGCGAGCTGGCGATGTTCGACGACGAGAAGCGCTCGGCCACGGTGGAGACCCTCGACGAGGTCGAGGCGATCGCGATCCTCGGCCAGGACATGCGTCGCCTCTTGCGCGAGCATCCCGACATCGCCGCCAAGCTCGTCATCGGGCTCGGCCGGCGCCTGCGCGAGGCCAACGAGCGCCTCTCGCGCCAGTCGTTCCAGACCGTGCAGAGCCGCGTCGCCGGCGTCCTGGGCCAGCTCGTCCGCCAGGCGCAGTCCGAGGGCGCCGGCCACGCGGACGTCCTGGTGACCATCACGCAGGCCGACATCGCGCAGCTGGCCGGTTCTTCGCGGGAGTCGGCCAGCCGCTTCCTCGCGGTGCTCGAGCGCGCCGGCGTCGTGACGCAGGGCCGCGGCCGCGTGACGGTCCACGAGCCCTCGGCGCTCGAGCGCTACGTCTACTGATGGCCGACCCCCGGAATCCCACCGAGTTCTCGGCCGGCGGCGTCGTCGTCCGGGGTGAGGACGTCATCGTCATCGTCCCGACCCGCCGCGCCGCCAACGGCGCGAAGGTCCTGGCGCTGCCCAAGGGCCACGTCGACGCCGGCGAGACCCCCGTGGAGGCCGCTGCGCGCGAGGTCCGCGAGGAGGCGGGCGTCGACGTCGACCTCGCCGCCGACCTCGGTGCGGTCCGCTACTGGTACATGCGCGGCGGGCGGCGCATCGCCAAGCAGGTCGACTTCTTCCTCTTCGACTATCGCTCGGGCGACGTCGCAGATCACGACGACGAGGTCGAGGAGGCCCGCTGGATGCCGCTGGCACAGGCGGCAAAGGCCCTTTCCTACGAGGGCGAGCGAACCATGGCGGCACGCGCCCTGTCGCAGATCACCTCCGACGGGTAGTCTCCGGCGTCGGATGCAGGTGCTGAACTTCTACTCCACGATCTTCGCCGACCAGCTCAAGCGGGGTCGCAAGACGGCGACGATCCGCCTGGGTGACAAGTCGCACAAGTACAAGAAGAACCAGGCGGTGATGGTCACCATCGGCTACCAGCACTCGCCGCGGGAGAAGATCTTCGACGCGGTCGTCGACCAGGTCGAGGTCAAGCGGGTGCGCGAGCTCACGCCGCGCGACATCGAGCACGACAACCCCGAGTTCCGCCGCCACGAGGAGATGATCCACTTCCTCGAGCAGATCTACGGCAAGAAGGTGACGATGGAGGACACCGTGACCGTCGTGCGCTTCTCGCAGATCATCGTCCATCCCCCGTCGTTCACCGATGCCCGCCTGGGCATCGGCGGCGCGCAGAACTAACGCCCGCCCCGGCCGCGCGGTGTTGCGGGTCTTCATCGCCGACGACTCGCTCGGGTTCGGGACCCTGGCCGCCGCCTGGCTGGAGTCCTATGACGACATGGACGTCGTCGGCACGGCCCGCAGCGCGCCCGAGGCGATCGCCGCCCTCACCGCGGCGGCGCCCGACGTCGTGATCCTCGACCGGCTGCTCCCACAGCCCGAGCACTCCGAGGAGGTCCTCGCGCACGTCCGCGCCGAGCTGCCCGCCGCGGCGGTGCTCCTGGTCTCCGGCATGCCCGACGAGGATCTCGCCGGCGAGGCCCGCGCCGCGGGCGCCGACGGCCACGTGAGCAAGGCGGCCAACGCCGACGCGCTCGCCACCGCCGTACGGCGTGTCGCCGCGATCCGCCGCGCGGGCTGAGCCCCCGCTAGGCCGGCGGCGGCACCGAAGGACGCCGCACACCGGCCGGCGCCGAGGGTGCGAAGACCTCGGGCAGCTCGGGCTCCAGGCGTGGGAACGCGGCGGCAGGCGTCGTTCGCGACTCCCCGGCCCCCATCGCCGTCAGCCCGCCGATCAGGGTCAACACGCAGCCCGCGAGCGCGAGCCACAGGCCCGAGGCCGGATGCACGAGCTCGGGGGCGAGCGGGCGATGCACGACGTGGACGACCACGAGGGCGATGCCGCCGGCCCCCAGCAGGGCGAGACCACGGCCCGCGGCCGGCGGGTCGACGCGGATCGCGCCGCCGAACGCGCCCGATGCCCCGAGCACGAGCGCGACGACCGCGATCGCGCCGAGGCACACCGTCACGTCGGCGCCCTGCAGCGCCTGCCAGCCCGACGCCGAGATCGCGTCGGGGATGGCCGCCGCCAGGCCCCGCATGACGGGCCCGAAGGTCCCGGTGGACTTCGCGCCCTCGTCGCTCAGGAGATCGCGCAACTGCTGCGGGACATCCACCGTGTACCACGGGCGCCAGAGCGAGGCGAGCGCGGTCATCGCGCCCACCAAGCCCAGGAAATGCCCGCTGCGCAGCCCCTTCTGGTCCATGCCCGCTGTATCGGCCGCGGGGCGCCCGACCCCGTCTCGGGGGCCGGTCGATCGACGAATGGGCGAATCGGCTGGCACTCAGATGTGAAGAGTGCCAACGAGAGGTTGACGAGCCTCCCCGGCACGCTAGGATCAACAGCAGCGCTGGCACTCCACCCCTGTGAGTGCCAACGAGCCGGAACAATCGTTGCAGTCGTCACCTCAACGGAGGTCACCAGAATGAAGCTCAAGCCCCTCGGCGATCGTCTGATCGTCCGCGCAGTGGAAGAGGAAGCGACCACGGCCTCCGGCCTGGTCCTCCCGGATACGGCCAAGGAGAAGCCCCAGAAGGGCGAAGTCGTCGCGGTCGGCGACGGCCGGTTCGACGACGACGGCGAGAAGCGGATCCCGCTCGACGTCACCGCCGGCGACACCGTCCTCTACAGCAAGTACGGCGGCACGGAGATCGTGTTCGACGGCGAGGACCTCCTCGTCCTGCGCGAGTCCGACGTCCTGGCCAAGATCGAGAACTAGGAGACCTACATGGCTCACAAGGAACTGAAGTACAGCGGCGAGGCGCGCAAGGCCCTGGAGCAGGGCGTCGACGCCGTCGCCAACGCCGTCAAGGTGACGCTCGGCCCCAAGGGCCGCTACGTCGTCCTCGACAAGAAGTTCGGCGCCCCCACGATCACCAACGACGGTGTCACGATCGCTCGTGAGATCGAGGTCGAGGACGTCTTCCAGAACCAGGGCGCGCAGCTCGTCCGCGAGGTCGCCACGGCGACCAACGACGTCGCCGGCGACGGCACGACGACCGCGACCGTGCTCGCCCAGGCGATCGTCCGCA
>DASYLT010000135.1:0-3763 GCA_036009425.1 Baekduia sp.
CACGATCCGACACCGGCGGACCTCAGCCGATCGAATCGCGGGAGGCACCGGTGGACCTCGCCCGCACCGCGCGGTCCACGCGGGTGCGGCGGGCCGAGGACGAGCCCGTGCCGGGGTCGATCGAGATCTGGTCGACCGCCAGCGGCAGGGGCGTCGGCAGCAGGCGGTAGGTGAGGACGGCGAGGCCGAGGTCGGTGCGCTCGTCGGCGAGGTTGCCGGTGCCGCCGGCCCCGATCGTGCCGCCGTTGACCTCCAGCAGGTCGGGGTCGGCCTCCAGGAACGGGCGGTGCGTGTGGCCGTCGAGGATCACCAGCGGCCTGGCCGGCGGCGTGCGCCGCCGGTCGCGCAGGACGGCGGCGGCGACCTCGGGCTCGTGGACGACGATCACGTCGACGCGGTCCTGCACGGTGGCGAACCAGCGCCGGAAGGCCTCCTGCGCAGCGATCGTCAGGCCGCGCCGGAAGCGATCCTCGTAGCGCTGGCCCGCACGCCGCAGGAACGGGTCGGTGTAGCCCGCCATGCGCAGGCCGCCGACGCGGACGACGACCGGTCCGTGGGTTCCGTCGGCCCGCAGCCGTCCGAACTGCGTCAGCACGACGGCGCCCGCGCCCGCCAGGTCCTTGAGCAGCGAGTCGGAGTCGTGGTTGCCGCCCACGACGACGGTCGGGCGCCCGAGGTGCGCGATGCGCCGCACGAGGGCGGCCTCCAGCGGCGTGCCGCGGTCCGTGACGTCGCCGGCGAAGACGAGCGGCAGGCCGCGCGCGGCGCGCTCGAGCGCCGGCAGCGCCAGGACGTTGTTGTGGAGGTCGGAGGCGAGCACCAGGCGCGGGCGGCCGCTCAGCTCCGGGTGCTCGCCCGGTGCGACCACGAGGCGCGCCAGGCCGACGAGCTGCCCGTTGAGCTCCTGGTCCAGCGCCGTGCCGGACCGCCGCAGCGACTGCAGCGCCTCGAGCGCTCGGGGCAGGTCGGGACCGTGGGCGTAGTAGACGGGGTCGGCGATCCTGCCCCGCGGCGGCAGCAGGAGCGCGACGATGGCGACCGTGGCGAGCGCCGCGGCCACCGCCACGGGGAGGCCGGCGCGCACGCGCGGGCCTGCTTGGCCGGCGCGGCCGCGGACGGCCAGCGCCACCAGGCCGCCCAGCGCGCATCCCGCCACCAGCGACACGGCGAGCACGAACCGCAGGTAGGACGCGATCGCGTCGGACGCCTCGGCACGGACCTGCTGGACGTCCACGGCCCGGCCGCGCGCCACGCGCCGCGCGACGTCGCGGTCCACCGAGCGCACCTCGACGGCCAGCCGGGCCGGCAGGCGCACGCCGCCGAACCGGGCGCCCCAGTCGACCAGCGGCACGTAGAGGTCGAGGGCCCCGCGGTGGAAGGGGGAGACGCCGACCTGGATCGTCCCGACCGACAGGCGGCGCTGGCCGTCGACGAGCGCCAGCGCGCCGACCGTCCCGGTGACGGCGGCGAGGGCGATGAGGAGGAGGGCGAGCGTCCGGCGCAGACGAACCACAGCCCTCCCCACTGCCCGATTGCGCGAAGGACTACCGTCCCGGCCGATGTCGCCTCGCCCCGCGTTGCCGCCCGGTCCGTTCCTCGTCGTCGGCCTGGCCCGCTCCGGGCAGGCCGCTGCGGCGCTGCTGCACGCTCGCGGCGAGGAGGTCGTCGCGGTCGACTCCGCGCCTGCCGATCGCGTGCACGCCGACCTGACGCCGGAGATCGCCGTGCACGCCGGCACCGACGGCGTCGCGCTGCTGAAGCGCGTGCGCGCCGTCGTCAAGTCGCCGGGCGTCCCGCCCACCGCGCCGGTGATCGCGGCGGCCAGGGAGGGGGGGATCCCCGTGCTGGGCGAGCTGGAGCTGGCGTGGCGCTGCGTGCCCAACGAGGTCATCGCGGTCACGGGCACCAACGGCAAGACGACCACGGTCGAGCTCCTGGGCCACATCCACCGTGAGTGCGGCGTGCCCGTCGCGGTCGTCGGCAACGTCGGCACCGCCTACGCGTCGCTGGCCCTCGACGAGCGCCTCGATCCCGACACGGTCGTGGTCTGCGAGGCCTCGTCCTTCCAGCTGGAGGACACGCTGGCCTTCGCGCCCGAGGCCGCCGTCCTGCTCAACCTCGACAGCGACCACCTCGACCGCCACGGCAGCCTCGCCGCCTACCACCAGGCCAAGCTGAAGGTCTTCGCCAACCAGGGCAACGACGACATCGCCGTCGCGCCCGAGGATCTGGCCGACCCACCCATCGAGGACCTCGGCGGCTGCGCACGGCGGGTCTGCTTCGGCGAGTCGCCCGAGGACGAGCTGTCGCTGCGCGCCGGGACGCTGTGGTGGGACGACCGGCCGCTGCTGCGCGCCGACGAGCTGGCCCTGCCGGGGCCCCACAACGTGCGCAACGCGATGGCCGCCGCGGCCGTCGCGCTGGCGCGCGGGCTGGACATCGACGGCGTGCGGACGGCGCTGCGGACGTTCGCCGGCGTTCCGCATCGCCTCGAGGCGGTGGCCGTGCGCGACGGCGTCACGTACGTCAACGACTCCAAGGCCACCAACGTGGCCGCGGCGCTCGTCGCGCTGGCGTCCTTCTCGGTGCCGGTGCACGTGATCCTCGGCGGGCGCGGCAAGGGGGAGAGCTACGCGCCGCTGCACGAGCCGGTGGCCACGCACTGCCGCGGCGCCTACCTGATCGGCGAGGAGGCCGGCCCGCTGGCCGCGGCGCTGGAGGGGGCCGCCTGGCTCACCGACGCGGGCGACCTCGAGCACGCCGTCGCGGCCGCGCGCGCGGCCGCCGAGCCGGGCGAGGTCGTCCTGCTCGCGCCGGCCTGCGCGTCCTACGACCAGTTCGAGAACTTCGAGGCTCGCGGGGAGGCTTTCCGGGCGCTGGCGCGAATCTAGGGCCCGATGGCCCGCCGCCGCCATCCCCACTCGATCGAGCACAACATCTTGATCACCGCCACCCTCTGCCTGCTGGCAGCAGGGGCGGTGATGGTGTTCAGTGCCTCGTCCGCGCGCACCCTGCTCTCGGGACAGGGTGACGGTACGTCGTTCATGGTCAAGTACGTCATGTACGGCGCGATCGGCTTCACGCTGATGCAGGTCATCGCGCGCCGCGGGCTGGAGATCATCCCCCGGCTGACCGGCCCGCTGCTGGCCGCCTCGTTCGCCTGCCTCGTGCTCGTCAAGGTCCCCGGCCTCGGCGTCGAGGTCAACGGCGCGCGGCGCTGGCTCGGCGCCGGCCCGCTGGTCTTCCAGCCGTCGGAGATCATGAAGCTGGCGCTCGTGCTCTACGCGGCCAAGCTGCTGGCCGAGCGGCCGCAGGTGCTGCGCCGTCCGCAGAACCTCGGGCCGCTCGGGATGGTCGCCGGCAGCGCCGTGCTGCTGATCGCCTCCCAGCCCGACCTCGGGACCGCGCTGGTCATCTCCTTCACCATGGCCGCCATGCTCGTCGCGGCGGGCATGCCGATCCGCTGGCTGGCGGCCGCCACGGGCGCCGGGTCGCTGCTCGTGATGTTGTACGCCATGACCGCGCCCTACCGGCGCGACCGGCTCATGACGTTCCTGGACCCGTGGGCGCACGCCGGCAACGAGGGCTTCCAGTCGGTCCAGGGTCAGATCGCCATCGGCTCGGGCGGCCTGTTCGGCCGCGGACTCGGCGAGTCGCTGCAGAAGAACCTGTTCCTGCCCGAGGCGCACACCGACTTCATCCTGGCCATCGTCGGCGAGGAGCTCGGCGTCGTCGGGATCTGCGGGATCCTGTTCCTGTACGG
>DASYLT010000136.1:0-26133 GCA_036009425.1 Baekduia sp.
GGCGTTGATGAGGTTGCCGTTGTGGGCCAGCGCCAGCTCGCGGTTGCCGTTGGCGCCCGCGCTGCGGTGCACGGGCTGCGAGTTCTCCCACTCGTTCGAGCCCGTCGTCGAGTACCGGACGTGGCCGATGGCGAGGTCGCCGGCCAGCGCGCGGAGGTCGTGCTCCTTGAAGACCTGGTTGACCAGGCCGAGCGCCCGCTGGGTGATGATGTAGCCCCCGCGATCGGCGGCGGCGATGCCCGCCGACTCCTGACCACGGTGCTGCAGGGCGTAGAGGGCGAAGTAGGCGAGGCGCGAGACGTCGTGCTCGGGGGCGTAGATCCCGAAGACGCCGCACTCGTCGCGCGGGCCGTCGCGCTCGTCGAGAGGGGTGATCTGCTCGGTCATGGAGGCCGCCCCATCGAAGACGAGGGCGAGGAGGACGCGGCGGCTCCGACAAGGTAGCAACGCGGGCGGGCGCCACCGAGCCGCCGACGTCCGGAGGGTGCGGGCTCAGCGCAGGACGCCGGCCCCTCGGGCCGTCGCCCGGCGGCCCAGCAGATCGGCGAACCGCGCCGAGACCGTCACATGGACGCGATGCGCACCGGTCAGCCGGATCCGGCCTTGCGGCGTGAGCGGGATGGGCACGCCCTGCTCGCCGGTCCGCGTCACCGGGACCGTCGCCTGCGCGACGATCCCGCTCCCGGCCCGGACGCGCACCACGGCCAGCCCGGGGCCGGAGGTCACGAGCCGCACCACGAGCACGGGGTATCGGTGCTTCCGGGAGACGGCGGTGGCGGCGGTCTGGATGGGGACGCCGGCCACGACCCGGGCCGGCGTGGATGGGCCGCCGAACGACGGGTCGGGCAGGAGGTCGGGACCGTAGGCCGCGACCGCGCCCTCCTGGTGCTCGATCCCCACGCCCTCGCCGTGGTACTGGACGACCGCGACGCCACCGGCGACCAGCAGCGAGCCATCGGGGCGCAGGAGCGCCGACCCCGGCTGGTAGCCGGACTGGCCCAGTGGCTGCACGGCGCTCGTCGCCAGCACGGAGGCCTGGCCGCCGCCGAAGCTCGAAGCCAGGCTGGTCGAGGGCGGCGCGTCGAGCGTTCCGTCAGCTTGGACGCGGGTAGCGATCACCGGCGCCGGGCCCTGGCCGGCGAAGTTGAAGCCGGCGACGAGCGCGGAGCCGTCGGCCTGCTCGAGCAGCTGCCCGCGCGTGGTGGCGCTGGCCACCGAGACGGGGACCCCGCCGCCGAACGCCGGATCGACCACGCCGGCCGCCGTGTAGCGCAGCATGCGCGGCCCGCCGCGCAGCAGGACGTCGACGGCGCCGTCCGAGCGAGCGCCGACCGCCTCGGCGGCGCCGATCAGCAGCGGGGCGCCGCCGTTGAACGCGCCGTCGAACGCGCCACCGGGCGTGAGGCGGGTGAGCGCCGAGCCCATGCCGACCCGACCGAGCGCCGTCACCGACCCGTCCGGCGAGCCGGCGAGCCCGGCTCCGGAGACATCGCCGTCAGCCATGATCGTGACGACGCCGTGGTCGCCGTACCCGGCGTCCGGTGCGCCCCCGGGCGTCAGGCGCGCCACGACCCAGCTGAAGTGCGCCGCCGCGTTCGGGCCGGGCGACCGCGCGCCGGTCGTGCCGGAGACGACCAGGGACCCGTCAGGCTGGAGCACCGCGTCACCGCCGGCCTGGATGCCGGGGTCGGCGATGCCGCCGATCCCGAACGCCGGATCCAGGCGGCCTTCGGGCGTGAGCCCGGCGACGAGGAGGCGAGGCAGCTGCGACGGGGTCGCCGCCTGCGTCCCGAAGACGGCGAGCAGCCGGCCGTCGGGGCGCCGCAGCAGCTGCTGCGGCGTGGTGTACGTGTCGCTGCGACCGGTGAGCACCGTCACGTGGGCGATGCCGGCGACCCCGAACGTCTGGTCGAGTGCACCGCCGGACCGCAGCGCGGCCAGCACGAGGCTCCTCGTCCCGCCGGGGCCCACCAGCACGGCGCCGCCGTCGGGGAGCGACACACCGGTCGCCGGCGCGCGCACGTCAACCGAGGGCACCGTCGGGGCGGAGTCGAACCGGAAGGTGATCTGACCCGGCGCGACGGCAGCGCCGGCCGTCGAGGCCGAGGCGACCATGGCGGCGAACGCAAGGATTCCAGCGCGGAAGGCGAGCACAGCACCTCAAACGTTCCGAGCGCTGAAAGGTTTCACGTCACTCCAGCCGCGAACGCCGTGCTCTCTTCCTGTCCTCATTCAAGGCGCGCCTCCTGCAGGTCCAGATCCCGCTCGACCGTGCGCAGCGCGTCCTCGGAGATCTCGCCGCGGGCGTGCAGCTCGTGCAGCGCGCCGCGCTCGGAGCGCAGCAGCTCCTCGCGCATGGTCTGGAAGGCCTCGACGTGCTCGCGGTCCTCGTCGCCGCTCTCGTCCATCGGCGCCCGGGCGTGGCTGAGGCGGGCCTCGTAGAGCTCGCGAAGGTGATCGGACGCCCGCTCGTCGGGATGGTCGCGCTGCAGCTCGTCGAGCCGCGTGAGCGCCGCCTCGGCCGCCGCCGCCCGCGCCCGCGCCTCGTCGGTGGCGTCGTCGTGCTCGGCGCGCCCGAGCCCGGTCGCGCGGATGAGCGCGGGCAGCGTGAGCCCCTGGATCAGCAGCCCGAGGACGATGACGCTGAACGTCACGAAGATGATGAGGTCCCGCTGTGGGAAGGGACCGCCGCCGTCGACCTGCGCGGGGATCGCGAGCGCCGCCGCCAGCGAAACGGCGCCGCGCATGCCGGCCCAGCCCGCGACCAGCCGCGCGCCCGGACCGAGGTCCGGCGGCTCGTCCTTCGGGTTGCCGGGGATCAGCCGCCGCAGCAGCGGCCCGACGGTGAACATCCACAGGAGGCGCAACACCACCACGACCACCAGCGTCACCACGACCGCGAGCGTGACGCGGGCCGGGTTCAGCCCCTCGATGTTCGTCGCGACCTCGCGGAACTGCAGACCCATCAGCAAAAACAGCGTCGACTCCAGGATGAACGTCAGCGCGTTCCAGAAGCCCTGGGCCTCGATGCGCGCGGTGGCCGAGAACAGGCCATCGGTCCGCGCGCCGAGGTAGAGCCCGACGGTGACCGCCGCGAGGATCCCCGACACGCCGAGCGCCTCGGCGGCGATGTAGGCCGCATACGGCGTGAAGAGCGACAGCGTGATCTCGATCGGCGCGTCGTCGATGCGCCGGCGCACGCGGGCGATGACCCAGCCGGCGGCGAGGCCGATCGCCACGCCGCCGACGCCGACCGTGACGAGGTCGCCGAGCCCGTCGAGCACCGAGAACGTGCCGCTGACCGTCGCGCCGACGGCCAGGCGGTAGAGCACCAGCCCGAGGCCGTCGTTGACCAGCGACTCGCCCTCGATGACCGCCGAGAGCTGCGGGGCGACGCGCAGGCGCTGGAGCACGGAGACAGCGGCGACCGGATCGGTCGGCGCCAGGATGGCGCCCAGCACGAAGCCCTCCGGCCAGCCGAAGCCCGGCACCGCCAGGTGGACCGCCGCGGCGACCCCGACGGTGGCGGCCGCGACCAGGCCGATCGCCAGCACCCCGATGCGCCGCGCCTGCTGGCGCAGGTCCCGCGGCGAGGAGTTGAACCCGGCGCCGTAGACCAGCGGCGGCAGGAACACGAAGAAGATGAGGTTGGGGTCGAGCTTGACCGGAGGCAGCCCGGGGATCAGCCCCACGAGCAGCCCGCACACGACCAGGACGATCGGCGCCGGGATGCCGAGCCGGCGCGCGAGCCCGGCCAGCACCGTGACGGCGCCGAGCAGCCCGACGAGGATCTCCGCTGATCGCACAGGCGCTCTCTACCCCGGCAGCCCGAGCCTCAGGACGACCACGGCGCGCAGGCGCCCGATGCGGTGCCCGGCGAGCCCGCCGCCGCGGCGCCTACGGGAACAGCGGCCCCAGCGCTGCGGAGGCGGTCCGCAGCTCGTCCAGCGACCAGGACTCGCCGAGGCTGGAGACCGCGATCTCCAGGCGGTCGCCGCCGACGGTCCCGAAGACGTCGAGCGGCACGCGCTCGCCGAGGCGCTCGAGCGTCTCGCGCGGCCCGGACACCACGAAGCCGCCGGAGCGCTCGCCGAAGAGCGTGGTCCAGACGTCCTGGGCGTCGCCGAGGTCCAGCGCCGCGCCACGGCCGCCCGCGAGGCAGCTCTCGGCCACCGCGACCAGGAAGCCGCCCTCGGCGATGTCGTGCACGCTGGACAGCTCGCCGTCGCGCACGGCGTCGCGGACCGCGTCGAGCACGCCGACGACCTGGCCGACGTCGATCGCCGGCAGCCCGTCGGGCAGCGCCTCGCCGCGGAGCTTGGACAGCTCGGAGGCGTCCAGCGAGGGATCGCCGTCCCAGCCGACGAGGGCGATCGCGTCGCCCTCGCGTGCGAAGCCGAGGCCCCCGGCGCGCGTGGCGTCGGGCAGCAGCCCGACCATGCCGACGACGGGCGTCGGGTAGATCGGCCCGTCGGCGCCCTCGTTGTAGAGCGACACGTTGCCCCCGACGATCGGCGCCTCCAGGGCGCGGCACGCGTCGCCGAGGCCGCGCACGGCCTCGGTCAGCTGCCACGCGATGTGCGGCTTCTCGGGGTTGCCGAAGTTGAGGTTGTTGGTCGTGCCCAGCGGCTGGGCACCGACGCACGCCAGGTTCGCCGCGCACTCCAGGACGTTGCCGACGGTCCCCCAGTAGGGGTCGGCGGCGACGCGGCGGCCGTTGCCGTCGATCGACGTGGCGATCGACGGGGCGCCCTCGCCCATGTCGTACAGGTACAGGACGGCGGCGTCGGCCTCCTCGGGCCGGCGCACCGTCCGCGACTGGACGATCGAGTCGTACTGCTCGAAGAGCGGCCGCCGCGACGCCAGGTTGGGCGAGGACAGGAGCGCCACCAGCGCCTCGCGCACGTCGGCCTCGAAGCCGAGCGTGGCGGCGGGCACCGGGTACAGCGGCTCGGTCGGCTTCATGGGCGCCAGGTCGTACAGCGGCGCGTCGTCGACCAGGCCGGTGATCGGCATGTCGCCGACGACCTCGTCACCGCGCAGGATCCGGAAGCGGTTGCCCTCGGTGACCTCGCCGATGGCCGTGCCGTTGACCTCCCACTTCTCGCACAGGGCCAGCACCTCGGCGACCTTGTCGGGCTCGCAGACGCACAGCATGCGCTCCTGCGACTCCGACACCATGATCTCGAACGGCGCCATGTCGGCCTCGCGCAGCGGGACCTTTGTCACGTCGAGGACGAGCCCGACCTCGCCCTTGGCGGCCATCTCCGACGCCGCGCTGGTGAGGCCGGCCGCGCCGAGGTCCTGCAGGGCGACCAGCAGCCCGCGGCTCAGCAGCTCGAGCGAGCACTCCAGGAGCTTGGACTCCTCGAAGGGATCGCCAACCTGCACGGAGGGGCGCTTGGACTCGTCCTCGGCGTCGAGCTCGGCCGAGGCCAGCACGGACGCGCCGCCGATGCCGTCGCGCCCGGTCGACGCGCCGAAGAGCAGCAGGACGTTGCCCACGCCGGTCGCGGCGCTGCGGATCATGTCCTCGGTGCGGGCCAGGCCCAAGGCCATGGCGTTGACCAGGCAGTTGGTCTCGTAGGGGCCTTCGAAGACCACCTCGCCGCCGACGGTCGGCACGCCGATCGAGTTGCCGTAGTGGCCGATGCCGGCCACGGCGCGGTCCAGCAGGTAGCGCGAGCGCTCCGAGTCGGGCTCGCCGAAGCGCAGCGAGTCGAGGACGGCGATCGGCCGCGCGCCGAGCGCGAAGATGTCGCGCAGGATCCCGCCGACGCCGGTCGCGGCACCCTGGAAGGGCTCGACGGCGCTCGGGTGGTTGTGGGACTCGACCTTGAAGGCGACCGCCCAGCCGTCGCCGACGTCGACGGCGCCGGCGTTCTCGCCCGGCCCCATGACCACCGCAGGACCCTCGGTGGGCAGCGTGCGCAGCAGCTTCTTGGAGTGCTTGTAGGCGCAGTGCTCGCTCCACAGCAGCGAGAACATCGCGAGCTCGACCTCGTTGGGCTCGCGGCCGTCCAGCTCCTCGACGACGAGCGCGTACTCGTCGCGGGTCAGGCCCAGGGCGACGGCCTGCTCGACGCCGGGCGGCGCCGTGGTCGATGCGTCAGGCGACCGCGACACGGGCCATCCCCTCGAAGAGCCTGAGGCCGTCGGCGGAGCCGCCGGTCAGCAGGTCGACGGCGTGCTCGGGATGCGGCATCAACCCCATCACGTTGCCCTGCGCGTTGGCGACGCCGGCGATGTCGTCCTGGGAGCCGTTGAAGTTGTGGCCCTCGGCGTAGCGGAGCACGACCTGCTCGCTCGGCACGTCGCCGGTGTAGCACCCGGACCGGTGCTTGGCGGGGATCGACAGGCGGTCGCCGACCTCGCAGGTCGAGGTGAACGGCGTGGCCGTGCTCTGCACCTCGAGGTCGACCTGGCGGCAGACGAAGCGCAGGTCCTTGTTGGGCAGCAGCGCACCGGGGAGCAGCCCGGCCTCGCACAGGATCTGGAAGCCGTTGCAGATGCCCAGCACCGGCCCGCCCTCGCGAGCGAACGCGATCACCGACTCCATCACCGGCGAGAAGCGGGCGATCGCACCGACGCGCAGGTAGTCGCCGTAGGAGAAGCCGCCGGGGATGACGACGCCGTCGACGCCGTGCAGGTCGGGATCGCCGTGCCACAGGGCGATGGGCTCGGCGACCTTGGCGACCGCGAGCCGCGCGTCGACGTCGTCGCAGGTGCCCGGGAAGGTGACGACGCCGAGCTTCACGAGGCGGTGACCGTCTGGATCTCGTAGTCCTCGATCAGCGGGTTGGCGAGCAGCTTGCGACACATGTCGTCGAGCTGGGACTCGTCCTCCACGTCGAGCTCCACGAGGCGGCCGACGTGGACGTTGCCGACGCCGCCGAAGCCGAGCGCCGGCAGCGCGCGCTCGACGGCGACGCCCTGCGGGTCCAGGATCCCCGCCTTGGGCCGGATCAGCACCCGCGCTCTCATGCCGCGGTCCGCGCTTCCCAGGCGGCGAACGGCTCGCCGGTGACCAGCTCGTAGGCCTCCACGTACTTGGCGCGGGTGCCGGCGACCACGTCGTCGGGGATCGCGGGCGCCGGGGGCGTCTTGTCCCAACCGGTCGACGAGGCCCAGTCGCGCACGTACTGCTTGTCGAAGCTCGGCTGGCCGTGTCCGGGCTCGTAGCCCTCGGCGGGCCAGTAGCGCGAGGAGTCCGGCGTCAGCGCCTCGTCGCCGAGGATCAGCGCGCCGGCGGCGTCGAGGCCGAACTCGAACTTCGTGTCGGCGAGGATCACGCCCCGCGTGGCGGCCTGCTCGGCCGCGAAGGAGTACAGCGCGATGGACACGTCGCGCAGCCGGCCGGCCAGCTCGCGGTCGCCGAGGATCTCGGCGGCGCGCTCGAGGTCGATGGGCTCGTCGTGGCCCTCGTCAGCCTTCGTCGACGGCGTGAAGATCGGCGTCGGCAGGCGCTGCGACTCGCGCAGCCCGGCGGGCAGCTCGATGCCCGAGACGCGCCCCGAGGACTGATAGTCCTTCCAGCCCGAGCCGGTGATGTAGCCGCGCACGACGCACTCGACGGGAAGCATGTCGAGCTTGGTCACCGCCATCGCGCGGCCGCGGACCTCGGCGGGCACGCCGTCGGTGGCCGAGATGTAGTGGTTGGGGACGATGTGCCCCGTCTTGTTGAACCAGAACGCGGAGATCCCCGTGAGGACCTTGCCCTTGTCCGGGATGCCGTTGGGATGCACGACGTCGTAGGTCGAGATCCGGTCGGAGGCGACGAGCAGCAGTCGGTCGCCCAGCTCGTAGATTTCGCGGACCTTGCCGGAGGCGACGAGCGGCAGGTCGAGGGAGGCGGCGGTCACGGCCCTGACGGTATCGAAGGCCGCGGCGCCCAGGTGTGACGGTTCAGACCGACTTTGCGGAGACTTCGCGGACCATCGCGCACGGATCCGCGGCGACGCCCGGCAGCGGCCCCTGGTCGGCGCTCAGGCCGCAGATGACGACGTCCAGGTAGCGGTCCCACGCCGCCTCGGGCAGGAGCAGGCCCTCCATCGGCCGGATCGCGGCGCCGAGCATCTTCGTGGCGGTGGAGATGTCGCCGGCCTCGACGCCCTCGCGCAGCGCCCCCGCCGCCTCGGCCGGCGCCATCACGCGGGCGACCGCCTCCATCACGCGATCGGTCATCTCGACCGGCGGGACGAACCGTGCGGCGACCGCCTCGAAGAACGCCTTGTTGCCGGCCTGCGTGGTCATCGAGTGGCGCAGGAACGCTCGCAGCGCGGCGAGCGGCTCGTCGTCCTCCTGCAGCGCGCGGTCGACAGCCTCCTCGACCTCGACCACGAAGCCCTCGTAGACCGCGTGGACGAGCGCCTCCTTGGTCGGGAAGCGACGGAAGAACGTGGCCTTGCCGACGCCCGCGCGGCGGGCGATCTCCTCGACGCCGACGTCCAGCCCGCCCTCGGCGAACGCCTCGCGCGCCGCGACGAGGATGCGCTCCAGGTTGCGCTGCGCGTCGGCACGCAGCGGAAAGGCGTTCGAGACGTTCATGTGCGGTCAACGGTACCAACCTCGAGCACCCAAATGGACTATCCGGTCCGGAAATACGGACCGTACGGTCCGAAAAGACGGACCGGGCGGTCCGCTTGTGCTACGTTCGTCCGGACCGACCGGTCCGCTTTGGATCGGAACCGACCTCCTCCCCACCTCTTCACATGACCTCCACCTCCTCCCCGACCACCACCGAGCGGCACTGGGCCGTCACGGTCGTCGTCGTCTGCCTCGCGCAGTTCATGGTGATCCTCGACGCGACGATCACCAACGTCGCGCTGCCGTCGATCCAGGCGGACCTCCACTTCTCCCCCGCCAACCTGCAGTGGGTCGTCAACGTCTACCTGCTGGTCTTCGGCGGCTTCCTGCTGCTCGGCGGCCGCGCCGGCGACCTCTTCGGCCGCCGCAAGCTGTTCCTCGCGGGCATCACGCTGTTCACGGCCGCCTCGCTGCTCGACGGTCTCGCGACCTCGTCGGGCTTCCTCATCGCCGCCCGTGCGCTGCAGGGGCTCGGGGCCGCGCTCGTCGCGCCCAGCGCGCTGAGCATCATCACCACGACGGTGCCCGAGGGCCCCGATCGCGCCAAGGCGCTCGGCGCGTTCGCCGCGATCTCCGGCGGCGGCGGCGCCGTCGGCCTGCTGCTCGGCGGCCTGCTCACCGACGCCCTCTCCTGGGAGTGGGTCTTCTTCGTCAACGTGCCGGTCGGCGTCATCGCGCTGCTCCTCGCCCTCCGCTTCGTGCCCGAGTCGCGCGCCGAGGACCGCCGCGGCGGCTTCGACCTGATCGGCGCCTTCCTGGTCACCTCCGGCCTCGTGCTGTTGACCTACGCCATCGTCAAGGCGCAGGACTTCGGCTGGGGCAGCGGCAAGACCCTCGGCCTCGGCGCGGGCGCCGTCGCGCTGCTCGTCGCCTTCGCCGCGGTGCAGAACCGGCGCGCGGCGCCGCTCGTGCGGCTCTCGATCTTCCGCACGCGGACGCTGTCGACGGCCAACGTCGTGACGCTGCTGCTGCTCAGCGGCATGAACGCGTTCTTCTACTTCGGCTCGCTGTACTTCCAGCAGGTCAAGGGCTACAACGCGCTCGAGTCCGGCGCGGCGTTCGTGCCGATGACCATCGGGATCATCGCCGGCTCGGTCATCTCCCAGCGGCTGATCGCGCAGTTCGGCGTCAAGGCCGTGCTGCTCGGCGGCGTCACGCTGGGCGCGGCGGGGCTGGCGTGGATGACGATGCTGACGCCCGACAGCGGCTACATCGCGGGCTTCCTGCCCGGGATCCTGCTGCTGGCGCTCGGCATCGGCCACGCGTTCGTGCCGCTGACGCTGATCGCGACCGGCGGGGTCGACCCCGACGACCAGGGGCTCGCGTCCGGGCTGTTCAACACCTCGCAGCAGATCGGCGGGGCGCTGGGCCTGGCCGTCCTGTCGACGTTCGCCAACTCGGCGACCGGCGGCGCCGGCGGGTCGCGCATCGACGGGCTCGTGCACGGCTACACGGTCGCGTTCGCCATCGGTGCCGCGCTCCTCGCGGTCGGCGCCGTCGTCGTCGCGGTGACGCTGCGCGGTGACGAGGCCAACGCAAGCGCCGCGGCGGCCGAGGGGGTCGAGGTGCTGGTGGCGGCGTAGGTTGCCGTTGGCCCTGTGGCGCTCGGCTCGGGCGGACGACACGGATTCCCGATTGGCGGAGTCCGTGTCGTTTTGGGCGTCATGGAGACGTCTGAACCGACACGGATCTCGCGCAGGCGCCAGCAAACGCCAAGCTACGCGGCCAGCGAATCCAGCCGCCCAACGATCTCCCCCGCCCAGCGCGTGTAGTGCCCCAGGTCGAAGATCTCGTCGAGATCGAGCCCCAGCTCCGGCTCCTGCGCGAGGATGTCGCGCAGCTGCGTCCGGGTGTCCCAGGCCTGCTGGGCCGTGCGCTGGGCGATGCGGTACGCCTCGTCGCGCTGGAGCCCGCCGGCGACCAGCGCGAGCAGCACCCGCTGGGAGAAGAGCGCCCCGTAGGTCAGCCCGATGTTCTCGCGCATGCGGTCGGCGTGCACGACCATCCCGCGCGCCAGGCGCGTGGCCAGGGCCTGCATGTAGTCCAGCGCGATCGTCGCGTCGGGCAGCACGACGCGCTCGGCGCCGGAGTGCGAGATGTCGCGCTCGTGCCACAACGCCACGTCCTCGACGCCGACCTGCGAATAGCCGCGCAGCACGCGCGCCAGGCCGGTGATGCGCTCCGAGACGATCGGGTTGCGCTTGTGCGGCATCGCCGACGAGCCCTTCTGCGCGCCCGCCCGGAACGGCTCTTCGACCTCGCGGACCTCGGTGCGCTGCAGGTGGCGGAACTCGGTCGCGAAGCGCTCCAGCCCGGCGCCGGCGACCGCGATCGCCTGCAGCAGCTCGGCGTGGCGGTCGCGCGCGACGACCTGCGTCGAGACCGGCTCGGCCTCCAGGCCGAGATGGCTCAGCACGCGGCGCTCGAAATCGGGCGACGTCGCGCTATAGGTCCCGACCGCGCCGGAGATCGCACCGACGGCGACCTGGTCGACCGCGCGCTCCAGGCGCACGAGGTTGCGGTCGGCCTCGAAGGCGAAGCCGGCGAGCTTGACGCCGAAGGTGGTCGGCTCGGCATGGACGCCGTGGGTGCGCCCGACGCAGACCGTGCCGACGTGTGCGCGCGCCTGCTCGACCAAGGCATCGCGGTACTCACGCGCGCCGGAGATCAGCAGGTCGCCGGCCTTGCGCAGCTGCAGTCCCAGCGCCGTGTCGAGGACATCGGAGGACGTCAGGCCGTAGTGGATCCAGCGGCCGGCCGGGCCGGCGCTGGCGCTCAGCACGTCGACGAACGCGGCGACGTCGTGGTCGGTGACCTTCTCACGCTCGAGCACGGCCTCGACCGTGAAGGTCGCGTGGGCGATCGCCTCGAGGTCCTCGGGTGTGGGGCCCGCAGTCTCCTGGGCGCAGGCCACCTCCACCTGCCGCCAGCTTTCGAGCTTGGCCTCGTCGGTCCAGACGGCCCCGATCTCGGGGCGGGTGTAGCGCGGGATCACGCCGGCGAGTCTATGGACCGCCGGGCGCCCACGGCTCGCCGCGGCGAGCGCGCAGGTCGAAGTACAGCAGCGTCCCGGCGATGGCCGTCAGCGACAGCGCGATGCTCTGCCCGATGATCGTCGCGGCGACGTACAGCGGTGGGCTGGCGCCCCCGACGACCGCCGGCAGCAGCGCGCCGACCAGGCCGAAGCCCACCCCGGCGACGAGCACCAGCACGAACACGTTGCCCCACCGGCCCGCGACCAGCTCGCCGCCGCGCCGCAGCGCCGCCCGCCCGCCCAGGCCCTCGATGACCGACACCTGCGCGGCGACATACCAGCGGATCGCCAGCCAGATCCCGGGAACGATCAGGGCGAGCGTGCCGAGCGCCACGCCGAGCGCGCCGAGCGCGACCGTCCCGAGCACCCGCGCCATCACGGGCAGCGCACGCCGGAACGCCTCCCCCGCCGACGGCTGCTCGCCACGGGCCAGGCCCGCGACGACGCTGACGCTCAACGCGGTGACCAGCGCCGGCAGGACGAAGCCCGCCAGCAGGAGCGAGACGAGCTGCACGGCGGTCGAGGGCTTGGCGTCGGGGCCGTCCGCCAGTGCGCGCCCCCACACGCCGTCGACCAGCAGGCCGACGGGCGCGACGACGACGATCGTCAGCGTCAGGAAGACCGAGCCATGGGCGCGGAAGATGCGCAGCGCGTCGGCCAGGATCTCGCCCAGCTCGCGGGGCCGGGAGAGATCCAGGCGCGTCACGCGCGCAGGATGCGCAGCGCCAGGTGCCCGGCGTTCTTGGCGTTGTCCAGGCCCACGGCGGCGACCGGGACGCCCGGGGGCATCTGGATGACCGACAGCAGCGCGTCGAGGCCGCCGGCGGCCGACAGGCGGCTCGACAGCGGCACGCCGATGACCGGCAGGTCGGTGTGGGCGGCGGCGACACCGGGCAGCGCGGCCGACAGGCCGGCCCCGGCGATGATGACCTTCAGGCCGCGCATGCGCGCGTTCTGGCAGTAGTCGGCCACTTGCGCGGGGTCGCGATGGGCCGACATGACGCGGGTCTCGGAGCGCACGCCCGCCTCCTCGAGCACCTTCGACGCACCCGACATGGTGTCCATGTCGGACTGCGACCCCATGATGATCCCGACGACCGGCGTGTCCGGCTCGGTCTCCTCGAGCTGCACGAGGGTCTCCGGCTCGGTGGGCGGGTCGGCCGGGGTCGTCTGCGCCGGGGGCGGCGCGGTCGTCGGCTGCGGCTGCTCGGTCATTGGGTAACGCGCTCCACGGCCCGCTGCGCGATGTCGCGGCGCAGCTGCCGTCCGTCGAAGTGGATGAGGTCCGCCGCAGCATAAGCCGCCTCGCGGGCCTCCGCGGGTCCGGCCCCGAGCGCCGTGACGTTCAGCACGCGGCCGCCCGCGGTGACGAGCGCGCCGTCGCCGTCGCGCCGCGCCGTGCCGGCGTGGGTGACCTCGACGCGGTCGCCGACCTCGTCGAGGCCGGTGATCACGTCGCCCGCGGCCGAGCGTTCCGGATAGCCGGCGCCGGCCAGCACGAGCGTGACCGCCCACCGGTCGTCGAAGTCCATCGCGACCGACGCCAGGCCGCCGGGCCGCGTGGCGGCCGTCAGCACCTCCAGCAGGTCGCTGCGCAGGCGCAGAAGGACGCCCTGGGTCTCGGGGTCGCCGAAGCGCACGTTGAACTCGATGACCTGGGGGCCGTCGGCGGTGAGCATCAACCCCGCGTAGAGGACGCCGTGAAACGGCGTGCCGCGCTCGCGCAGGAGGTCGACCACGGGCTGGTGGATCGCGGCGCACAGCGCTTCGGGATCCGGCGCGCCGACGACCGGCGTGTAGGCGCCCATGCCGCCCGTGTTCGGCCCCTCGTCGCCGTCGAAGATGCGCTTGTAGTCCTGCGCGGGCACCATCGGGATCGCCCGCTCGCCGTCGCAGATGGCAAACAGCGAGAGCTCCTCGCCGTCGAGGAACTCCTCGACGACCACGAGTCCGTCGCCGAAGCGCCGCGTCTCGAGCATCTCGCTGAGCGCCTCGCGCGCGGTCGCCTCGTCGGGCGCCACGACGACGCCCTTGCCCGCCGCAAGCCCGTCGAACTTGATGACGGTCGGGTAGCGGCCGTCGATGGCCTCCAGCCCCGCCGCGACGGTCTCGACCTCGTCCCAGTGGGCGGTCGGCACGCCGGCCGAGGCCATCACGTCCTTGGCGAAGGCCTTGGAGCCCTCGAGCTGAGCCGCGGCGGCCGACGGGCCGAAGTGGGCGATGCCCTCGGCCTCCAGCCGGTCGGCCAGCCCGGCGACCAGCGGCGCCTCGGGACCGATGACCACCAGGTCGATCGCCTCGTCGCGGGCCAGCCCGACGAGGCCGTCCAGGTCGGTGACGCCGACCGGCACGCAGCGCGCCACGGCGGCGATCCCGGGGTTGCCGGGCGCGGCCAACAGCTCGGGCCGCTGGGGCGAGCGCGCCAGCGCGTTGACGATCGCGTGCTCGCGCCCGCCGGAGCCGACGACGAGGACCTTCATCCAACTGGGACGAACATCGAAGCGGTCTCCGCACTCTTGAAGCCGGAGATGTGAGGACGGGAGCGCAGCGGTCTAGAGGCTCGCGATGAAGTCGTCGATCGGGATGGCGCTGAGCGTCTCGAAGCGGCCGGTCCCCCGGGAGCCGAGCTCCAGCGACACGCGGGCCATCGTCGACTCGTCGGGCGCCTCGACGATGCTCACGAAGTCGAACCGACCGAGGACCGACCACTGAGCCTTGACGGTCGCGCCGAGCTGCTCGACCTCGGAGTTGACCTCGCGGATCCGCTGAGGGTTGTTCTTGACCGTCTGGACGCCCTCGGGCGTGAGCGTGGAGAGCATGATGTACGTGGGCATGCGCTCCTTCTACCCGATCAGCGTGTTCGGCGGTGCGAGACCCCTAATCTGGAGCGCACATGCGCCGCATCGTTGCCGCCCTGCCCCTGGCCCTGCTGCTCCTTCCCGCCGTCGCGCGGGGGGCGGAGGTCCAGACCGACCGCAACTGCTACCTCGAGACCGATCAGACCACCGTGACGATCAGCGGCAACGGGTACACGCCCGCCCGCCCGTACACGGTGTCGCTGGACGACCAGGCCCTCGCCGGGGGCGCCGGCACGATGGACGCCGGCGGTGCCATGCAGGGCGCCTTCACCCCGCCCGCGCTGGCCAAGGACGAGAGCCAGCGGATGTTCACCGTCGGCGTGCAATCCGACGCGCTGGCGGCCTCGACGACCTTCACGGTGACGCGCTTCAAGGCGAGCTTCTCGCCGTCCAAGGGCGACCCGGCCAAGCTCAAGGTGCGCTTCGCGGTCAGCGGCTTCGGGCTCGGCGCCCCGGATCCCGACGTGTACGTGCACTACGTCGCGCCGGGCGGCAAGCTGAGGCAGACGGTGCGGTTGGGCCGGGCCCAGGGCCAGTGCGGCAACATCGCGCGGACCGCCAAGCGCCGGCTGTTCCCGTTCGCCGATCCGAAGCACGGCAAGTGGGCGCTGCAGTTCGACACGAGCAAGACCTACCAGCGCGGCGTCAAGGGCAGCCCGTTCCTGTTCTACACGGTGGGCGTCAACGTCCACCGCACCAAGTCGTAGGCGCGGCGGACTTCTCCGGCGCCCTCTAGGCCGCCGCCGGCTCGGCCACGTCGGCCTTGCGGAACGTGAGCTCGCCGTCGGCGGCGTCGACGAGCACCAGGTCACCGGCGCGGAACTCGCCCTCGAGGATGGCCAGCGCCAGCCGGTCGATCAGCCGCTTCTGGATGACCCGCTTGAGGGGGCGGGCACCGTAGGTCGGGTCGTAGCCGAGGTCGCCCAGCAGCGTCCGCGCCTCGGGCGTGAGCTGGACCTCGATGCCGCGGTCGCGCACCCGCTGCAGGACGCGGTCGACCTGCAGCTCGACGATCGATCCCAGCTCCTCGCGGTCCAGGGACGCGAACTCGACGATGTCGTCCAGGCGGTTGATGAACTCGGGCTTGAAGTGGGCCTCCGCGCCGACCCTGCCGCCCGGGATGTTGGAGGTCATGATCAACACGGTGTTCTTGAAGTCGACGGTGCGGCCCTGGCCGTCGGTGAGGCGCCCGTCGTCGAGCACCTGCAGCAGGATGTTGAACACGTCGGGGTGCGCCTTCTCGATCTCGTCGAGCAGCACCACGGTGTAGGGCCGGCGGCGCACGGCCTCGGTCAGCTGGCCGCCCTCGTCGTAGCCGACGTAGCCGGGAGGCGCACCGACCAGGCGGCTGACGGCGTGCTTCTCCATGTACTCCGACATGTCGATGCGGACCATCGCGTCGCTGGAGTCGAACATGAACTCCGCGAGCGCGCGCGCGAGCTCGGTCTTGCCGACGCCGGTCGGGCCGAGGAAGAGGAACGAGCCGATCGGGCGGTCCGGATCCTGGAGGCCGGCGCGCGAGCGGCGCAGCGCGTTGGAGACGGCCGCGACGGCCTCGTCCTGGCCGATGACGCGCAGGTGCAGGCGCTCCTCCATGTGGATGAGCTTCTCGACCTCGCCCTCCAGCAGGCGGGTGACGGGGATCTTCGTCCAGCGCGCGACGACCTCGGCGATGTCCTCGGCGTCGACGACCTCGCGCAGGAACCCGTCGTCGCCGTCGGTGCGGTCCTCACGCTCGGCCAGCTGGCGCTGCAGCTCGGGGATCTCGCCGTGGCGCAGCCGGGCGGCCTGCTCGAGGTTGGCCTCGCGCTCGGCGCGCTCGAGCTCGCGGTGGGCCTGCTCGAGGCGCTCGCGCACCTCCTGCACGCCGCCGATGGCGTCCTTCTCGGCCTGCCACTCGGCGGTCATCGCGTTGGACCGCTCGTTGAGGTCGGCGAGCTCGCGGTCGAGCACCGCGAGGCGCTCGGCGGAGGCCTCGTCGGTCTCCTGGTCCAGCGACGCGCGCTCGATCTGCAGCTGCAGGATGCGGCGGTCGACCTCGTCGATCTCGACGGGCTTGGAGTCGATCTCGATGCGCAGCCCGGAGGCGGCCTCGTCGATCAGGTCGATGGCCTTGTCGGGCAGGAAGCGGTCGGCGATGTAGCGGTCGCTCAGCGTCGCGGCGGCGATCAGCGCGGCGTCCTGGATACGGACGTTGTGGTGCAGCTCGTAGCGCTCCTTGAGCCCGCGCAGGATCGCGATCGTGTCCTCCACCGACGGCTCGCCGACGATGACCGGCTGGAAGCGGCGCTCCAGCGCGGCGTCCTTCTCGATGTGCTTGCGGTACTCGTCGAGCGTGGTGGCGCCGACGGCGCGCAGCTCGCCGCGCGCCAGCATCGGCTTGAGCAGGTTGGCGGCGTCGACGGCGCCCTCGGCGGCGCCCGCGCCGACGATCGTGTGCAGCTCGTCCATGAAGAGCACGACGTTGCCGCCGGCCTCCTTGATCTCGGCCAGCACGGCCTTCAGGCGCTCCTCGAACTCGCCGCGGTACTTCGAGCCGGCCAGCAGAGAGCCGATGTCGAGGCTGATGACGCGGCGGTCGCGCAGCGACTCGGGCACGTCGCCCGAGACGATGCGCTGGGCGAGACCCTCGACGATGGCGGTCTTGCCGACGCCGGGCTCGCCGATCAGCACCGGGTTGTTCTTCGTGCGGCGGGAAAGGACCTGGATGACGCGGCGGATCTCGTCGTCGCGGCCGATGACCGGGTCGAGCTCGCCGCGCTCGGCGCGCTCGGTCAGGTCGATGCCGAACTTCTCGAGCGCTTGGATCTTGTCCTCGGGGGACTGATCGGTGACGCGATGCGCGCCGCGGACCTCGTCGATCGCCTTGCGCAGCTGCTCCTTGGAGGCGCCGGCGCCGCGCAGGAGGTCGCCGGCCTTCCCGCCGAAGCCGGCGAGGCTGAGCAGCAGGTGCTCGGTGGAGATGTACTCATCCCCCAGTTCGCGCATCTCGACCTCGGCCGCGCGCAGGACGCCGAGCAGCTCGGGGGAGGTCGTGGGCTCCTCGGCGGTGGCCAGCGTGCCGAGCTGCTCGATCGCGGCGTCGACCTCGACGCGCAGCGCGGGCCCGGCGACGCCGAGCTTGCGCAGGACGCCGGGCACGACCGAGTCGTCCTGACCGAGCAGGATGGCCAGCAGGTGCTCGGGGACCACCTGGGCGTTCTTGCGCCCGGCGGCGAGCGAGATGGCGGCCTGGAGGGCCTCCTGGGACTTGATGGTGAAGCGGTCGGCGTTCAAGGTGCGGTGATCCTTCTCCGGCGTGTGGCAGATCTCAGTCGCTAGGACTCAGATCTTAGCACCGGTCGGAGGTGCGTCAACCGGTTGGAGCACGGGTACGGCAGGCGTATGACCGACCCGCAAGAGCGCATCCCCGAAGCGCCCGGACAGGCGTCGTCCGGCACCGGTGGCGAGAACACCGTCGTGCCCGAGGAGTCCACGCACGAGGGTCCGCCGCACGACCAGCGCGCGGACGAGCCCATGGGTCCGTTCACGCCCGACGACGAGACCGAGCTCGGCGACACGCCCGAGGCACACGACGAGATCATCCCCGAGGACCTGCCCAAGGGTCACCCGGGCCGCGCGGAAGCCGAGCGCGAGGCCGCCGAGGGCGACGGCACGGTGCGCGGGAACACCTGAGGGGCGCTAGCCCCCGTGGCGCGCCTTCGCTGCCGAGACGCGCTCGATGAGCTCCTCGTCGCCGAGGTGCTCGGTGGCGCCGCCGACGCGCGGAGCCAGGGCGCCGGCGATGCGCCGGGCGAGGTCGGCGCGCACGTCGTCGGCCAGCAGGACACGCCGGTCCAGGAAGCCGCGGACCGCGGCGAGGTCCTCGGCGCCGACGGCGCTGACGTCCAGGACGTCGGCGGTGGCGGTCGCGACGGTGCTGCCGACGGGCGCGAGGTCGCCGACGCCGGGCGGGAGGCCGAAGCCGCCGAACGTCGGGCCGGCGGCCGAGGCGGTGGGCGCGGGAGCCGTGGAGGTGACGCGCTCGTCGGCGACGCTGCCGCCGTCGCGTGGCTCGCGCACGACGATGGTCGAGGCGGCGAGGTCGCCCAGGCGCTGGTTGCGGCGGGTGACGAGGATCGAGACCATGGCCGGCAGGTAGCTGAGCGGCAGGCCGTCGACGAGGCGCACGACGTTGCGGATCACGCTGGAGAGCAGGTCGACGGGGCGGCCGTCCTCGCGCAGGACGCGCAGGCCGGTCCAGCGCTTGCCCGGCGTCTGGCCGTCGGCGAGGACTTCGAACGCGACGTCGTAGCCGAAGTACACGAGGAACCCCAGGACCGAGACGAGGGCGATCCCGAGGTCGCCGAGCAGCACGGCCAGCAGGGTCAGGACGAGGACCAGCAGTCCCTTGAACGTCAGGTCGATGAGCGTCGCGGCGAAGCGGGACCCGACGCCGGCGAGCACGAGGTCGACCGGGACGCCCTCGGGCGTGGCGATGCGCAGGCGGTCCTGGTAGTCCTCCATCCAGTGCGCCACGCTACCCGTCAGGCACCGCGGTGACGCTCGAGCGCTTCGAGCGCGAGCGGGCCGACGAGTGGCGGCGGCTCGAGGCCGCGCTGGCCCAGGCCGGCGGGCGCCCGCAGCGCCTGGGCGCGGCGGGCGTGCTGGAGCTCGGCGGGCTGTACCGCGCCGCGGCGGCCGACCTCGCGCTGGCGCGGCGGCTGTTTCCCGGCAACCCGCTGACCGGGCGCCTGGAGGCGCTGGTCGTGCGGGCGCGGCAGGTCGTCTACGCCGACGTGGGCGCGCGGCGCTCGCCGCGAGCGTTCTTCGCGACGGGCTACTGGCGGCTGGTGCGCGAGCGGCGGATGGCGCTGGCCGTCGCGGCCGCGCTGTTCGTCGGGGCGACGGCGTTCGCGCTCGTCTGGGGCATCCTCGATCCCGATGCGGCAGCGGGCCTGGTCCCCGGCGCGTTCATCGACGGCGCCGACCCGCCGAGCGGCGACCGCGGCCTGACCAGCTCGCAGTCGGCGGCCTTCTCCAGCGAGATCTTCACCAACAACATCCGGGTGACGTTCGTGTCGTTCGCCGCCGGGCTGCTGTTCGCGGTCGGCGGGGCGTTGTTGTTGGCCTACAACGGGCTGATCTTCGGGGCGGTGCTCGGCGTGGCCGCAGCCAACGGGAACCTCGACCAGGTGCTCGGGCTCGTCGTCGCCCACGGGGTCCTGGAGCTGTCGTGCATCGTCGTGGCGGGGGCCGCGGGCCTGCGGATGGGCTGGGCGCTCGTCGATCCCGGTCCGCAGACGCGCCGCGCGGCCCTGGCCGCCCAGGCCCGCCCCGCGATGGCCGTCGTCCTCGGCACGGCGCCCTGGCTGATCGTTGCCGGTCTCGTCGAGGGCTTCGTCTCCCCCGCCGGCTGGGGCGGCGCCGGCCCCTACATCGTCGGCCTCACCCTCGGCGTCGCCTACTGGACCCTCATCCTGCTCAGCGGCCGCCACACCAACCCTCAACCCTCCTAAAGGGGTCTGACCCCTTTATGCACGCTGACTGCAAATAGGTGACGCCGCGGGCACCCTCGACCGCACTCCTGAAGGGGTCTGACCCTTCGGGAGAGTGGAGTTGCGACAACGTCAGAGGCGGCGGCGGGACTTGGTCGTGAGGTAGGCCTGGATGCAGGCGGCCGCGAGGGTCGATGGTGGTGCTTCGACGATCTGGGCGCCGGCGCCGCGGACGCGGGCGGCAGCGCGGCGGCGGGCTTCGAGGAGGTTGGTGGCCGCGATCGCGGTCAGGGCGTCGCGGTCAGAGGCCGGCGGGGTCGTGGCGAGCGTCTCGAGCTCGACGTCGCGGGCCGAGGCGACGAGCACGGCGTGGCGGCGGGTGAGCACCGGGACGGCGTCGACCAGCGCCCGCGCCGCGGCCTCGTCCAGCAGGTCGGTCAGCACGACGACCAGCGCGCGCTTTCCGCCGCCGACTGTCCGGAACGCCAGCTCGTAGTCGGCGTCGCGGTCGCTGGGCTCGAGGTCGAACGTCGCGCGCACCACGGCGCTGCCGGTCGCGCGGCCCGGGCGCACGTGGCGGCGCAGCGCGTCGTCGAAGGCCAGCGCCCCGCACCGGTCGCCCAACTCGTCGGCCACGAGCGCGAGCGCCGTGGCGGCGTCGAGCGCCGCGTCCAGCCGCGTGCGATCGCCGAGCGGCGCCGCCATCAGCCGGCCGACGTCGACCACCAGCATCAGCTCCTGGTCCTGCTCGACGCGGTGCTGGTTGCTCATCGGCCGCCCGGCGCGGGCGGTCGCGCGCCAGTTGACCTGGCGGACGTCGTCGTCGGGCAGGTACTCGCGGATCCGCTCGAACTCGGTCCCCAGACCGATCGGCCCGCGGGTGCGCACGCCGGGATCGCGGAAGCGGCCCTCCCGCACCGCGCGCGCCAGGCGCCGGGCGTTCGGCAGGTCGGGGAAGACCGTGAGCTCCTGCTCACCCGCGGCCCGGTGCTGCCAGGCCCCGAGCCCGAGCGGCCCGCGGACCCGCAGCGCCACGGCCGGCAGCACGTGGCGTCCGCGCCGGCGCGGCGTCAGCGTGGCGTGCAGCGCCCCGTCGCCCTCCTGGACGTCGAGCCCCAGGTCGGCGATCAGCGGCTGGCGGACGCGCACGCGCCGCGCGGACCCGGCGCCGCCACCATCGCGCAGCGTCACCGCCAGCGGCACCGCGACCCCGCGGGCCAGCACGCCCGGCAGCTCCCGCATGACCGCAGGCGCATGGCGCGCCGTCACCGCGTCGGCGATCACCAGGCCCGCGACCACGGCGACCGCCGCCACTGCGACCGCGCTGGGCACGACCAGCGCCGCGAGCGCCACGGCGACCAGGACGAGCACGGTGCGGACCGTCAGGGTCACCGCGCGCCGCGCCCGGCCAACCGCATCATCTTCATCGCGGGACCGGCACGGCCGCCAGCGCGGCCCGCACGGCGTCGGCGGCGGTGAAGCGGTCCAGCTCGGCCTCGGGGGCGAGGACGAGGCGATGCGCGAGGACCGGGCGCGCCATGCGGACCACGTCGTCGGGCGTCACGTAGTCGCGATCGGCCAGGACCGCCGAGGCGCGGGCCGCGGCCAGCAGGTGGACCGCGGCGCGGGGGCTGGCGCCCAGCGTCACGCCCGGCAGCTCGCGCGTGCGCCGGCAGATGGCCACCACGAACGCCTCGACCTCGCCGGTCGCGCGCACCCCGTCGATCGCGTCGCGTGCGGCGCGCAGGTCATCGACGCCCGCGACCGCGCGGACCTCGTCCAGCGCCGCCGGCGCGAGCCCTCGGCGCGCCAGGCGCAACAGCGCGCGCTCGCCCTCCTCGTCCGGGTAGCCGATGTCGGCGCGGAAGAGGAAGCGGTCGAGCTGCGCCTCGGGCAGCGGGTAGGTGCCCTCGTACTCGATCGGGTTCTGCGTGGCGACCACCAGGAACGGCGCGGGCAGGCCATGGCGCTCCCCGTCGACGGTGACCTGCCCCTCCTCCATGGCCTCCAGCAGCGCGGCCTGCGTCTTGGGCGGTGTGCGGTTGATCTCGTCGGCCAGGACGACCGAGGCGAAGATCGGGCCCGGGCGGAACACGAGGTCGCCGTCGCGCAGCGCGACCGTGCCGGTGACGTCGGAGGGCAGCATGTCGGGCGTGAACTGCAGGCGCCGGAAGCTCGTGTCGAGCGCCGCGGCGAACGCACGCGCCAGCAGCGTCTTGGCCGTGCCGGGCGGCCCCTCGAGCAGCACGTGCCCGCCCAGTGCCGCCGCAGCGAGCAACAGCTCCAAGGCCTCGTCCTGGCCGACGACGGCGCGCCGCACCTCGGTCGCCACCCGCTCGTGCAGTCCGTTCATCGCGTCTCCGTCGTCGTGGGCGTCGCCGCGCGCTCGCGCGCGTCGTTCAACAGGGCCGTGCGATCGCTCGTGCGCGCCAGCGCCGCCGCCAGCGCCTCGACGTGGGCGCGCCGCGGTGGCGGGAGCTCGCGCGCCGCGGCCTCCGGCGGCCCCAGGCGCCGGCCGCGCGCCACCAGCAGCGCGAGCGCCGCCAGGCCGAGGAGCCAGAGGCAGGTCTGCACCCGCCCGGGCAGCGCGCCGAGCCCGCGCGCGGCGTGGTAGCCGTGCACCGACTCCACGAACGCGACGCGACGCGCCGGCGGACCGGCGAGGCCCAGCCCGAACGCGGCGTGGTCACCGGCGCCGAGGCTGCGGT
This sequence comes from Baekduia sp., assembly GCA_036009425.1. Classification (GTDB taxonomy): domain Bacteria; phylum Actinomycetota; class Thermoleophilia; order Solirubrobacterales; family Solirubrobacteraceae; genus Baekduia. The sequence continues at coordinate 22,664 of DASYLT010000136.1, forward strand.
TGCGCAGCGGATCGGCAGCGGCCAGCAGCACCGCCTCCCCGCGCCCGATGCGCCGGGGCGCGGGCGGGTTCCCGGCCCGCGGCGCCGTCATGCCGAGAGCGCTCACCGCCGTGCGGCCCGCGAGCACCGCGCGCCCGCCGGCGTTCAGGAACGACATCAGCGCGCGGCGCTCGGCGGCCGGCAGCGGGCGGCCGTCGATCAGCATCACGGTCTCGCCCCGCACGGGCCGCCGCTCGTCCAGCGGGGCGCGGATCCGGCGCACGTCGTGGCCGGCGCGCGCCAGCAGGTCGGCGTAGGCCGCCAGCCCGGCCGGCGTCGTCGCGTAGGAGGACGACGCGGGGCCCTTGGGCCGCTCGGCGGCCCGCCCCAGGACGACGGCGACCACGACCACCGCCACGGCGGCCGTCACCGCGATCCACGCCCGTCCGCTCATCGCCGCCGCGCCTCGCCCACGATCGCCGGCCACGCCGTGCGCGCCTGCGCGGCGTCCTCGTCGTCGGCGCGGCGCCCGCCGTAGGTCACGGCGTCATGGGTGCGCGCCACCGCGTCGTAGTCGGCCGAGCGCAGCGCGCGGCCGACCTCGCCCGAGGTCAGCGACGGGCGCAGCTCGATCGCCTGCGCCCGGTCCAAGCGCAGCAGGCCCGCGGCGAACCGCAGGCGCACGCCGGTGTCGAGGTCCCCGGCCCGCTCGGCGTCACCGGCGCGCCGCTCCAGCTCGTCGGGACCCGCGACGCGGTCGTCCTCGCGCACGCCGGCGGGCGCAACCTCCCACGCCCGCTGCCGGCGACGCACCAGCGTGGCCACGAGCGCCGCGACCGCCGCCGCGAGCAGGACCAGCAGCACCCAGCCGCTGACCGTCCCGCCCGGCAGCCTACCGAGCAGGGACTCCAACCAATCGCCGATCCTGACGAAGAACCCGTGCAGCGGTCCGTCGTGGTGCCGGCCGTCGTGGAAGCGTCCCTGCGCGAGGATGTCGCGCGCCTGCGCGCGGGCCTGCCCCGACAGCTCGCGGCGCGCCGGGCCATCGCCGCTTGCCGCCCGGGCGGCGAGCTCGCGCAGGGCCGCGTCGCTCACTCGTCCGGGTCGGGCGGCCGCTGGGGCTCCGGAGCGACGGGCGGCGCCCATGGGCCACCCGGTGGCGCGGCGGCGGCCGGGCGCGGCGGCGACGCCGGCGGCGGCACGGAGGCGATCGGGTTGCCGAACGCGTCGTGCCTACCCGACGACGACCCCGCACCGCCCGACCACAGCGGACCGGCCGGCGCGCGGTCTCCCGCGCTCGCGTCGCCGCGCGCGGGCACGGGTCCTTCGGCGGGCGCGCCGCCCATGCGCTCGGCCAGCAGCGCGAGGTCGAAGCCCTCCTTGCGCACCCGCAGGTCGAAGTAGATGAGCGTCGTGACCGCGGCGATGAACGGCGTGGTCACCAGCGACACCACCAAGTTGGCGGCGTGCTCGACGAGCAGCGCCCCGAACGAGGTGTCGTCGATCACGCCGCTGGTGAGCGCCAGCGGCAGGACGGTCACGACGCCGGTGACCACCGAGACCAGGATGTAGGCCACGACCAGCCGGCCGCAGGTCGCCCACCAGCGGTCCTTGACCAGGCCGAAGGACCGCTTGAGCGCGGCCATCCCGCCGCGGCCCTCGACCAGCAGCACGGGGATCGCGGCCGACCAGGCGACGACGAGCCAGATGCCGGGCACGGCGAGAGCCAGGAACGCCGGGATCAGGAGCGTGACCAGCAGGATCGTCAGCCACAGGGTCCGGCCGGCGTGGCGCGCGGCGAAGCGCAGCGACTCCTCGGCGGTCGTGTCGCGGCCCAGGTAGCTGTCGGCGATCGCCCGGTAGCAGGCGACCGTCCCGATGAGGTAGCCGAGGATCCCCAGCAGCTGGATGACCGCCTGGCCGGCGAGGTAGGCGCCCTCGTCGCTGTAGCGCGTGGCGCTGGTGGCGTCCGAGGACGCGAAGCTCGACCCGACCTCGTAGACGTCGGTCGTCGACTGGATGATCAGCATGTCCAGCAGCTGGATCGGCAGCGACACGACCACCATCACCATCGCCAGCACACGCCAGCGCGCGCGGACGATCTTGATGCTCGCGTCGAGCGTCTCCCCCAGGTTCAGCGGCCGCACGGCAGCAAACCTACCCAGGCGCGCCCTCGGACAGGCCGGTGGCCCGGCGACGGTCGGCTCACGGCGGGCGCCGGCGCCCGCCGCGCCCCACTAGATGCCGCGCCCGTCCTCGCGCTCGACCGGGATCCGCCGCGGGCCGGAGGCGACCGGCGGAGCGGGCGGAGCAACGGCCGCGGCGGGCGCCGCCGGAGCGACGTCCCGCGCGGGCACGAGCGCCCGGGTGTGCTTGAGCGGCACGAGCTCGCCGCCGCGCAGCTCGCGCTTGACCGCGGCGATCTGCGTGTCCATCTCGACCTGGAGCTCCTCGGTGCGACGCTCGAGCGCGTCGACCCGGCGCCGTGCCCGCTCGAGCTCCTGCTCCATGCGCAGCACGTGCTCGACGCCGGCCAGGTTCAGCCCCAGCTCGTTGGTCATCTCCTGGATGCGCCGCAGCCGCTCGACGTCCTCGTGGCTGTAGAGGCGCGTGCCCTTGGGCGAGCGCTTGGGCTCGATGAGCCCGCGCTGCTCGTACATCCGCAGCGTCTGCGGGTGCATCTCGGCCAGCTCGGCCGCGACGGAGATCATGAACACGCCCCGATCGTGGGAGACCGTGACGCGGGTGGTCGTACGGGTGCGCCTCATGAGAACAACCTCGCTCGCGGGTCGGCGTCCATCACCTCGGACAGCTTCTCCACCGCCTCGGACTGCTCCGCGCTCAGCGTCGCCGGAACGTCGATGACGAACCGGTAGCGCAGGTCGCCCCGGCGGGTGGGCCCGGACCCGAGCTTGGGCGGCCCCTCGCCGCGCAGGCGCTGCACGGTCCCGTGCTGCGTGCCCGGCGCGACGCGCAGCTTCTTGCGCCCGTTGAGCGTCGGCACCTCGACGTCGGCGCCGCGGATCGCCTCGGGGATCGTCAGCGGCACCTCGACCTCGAGGTTGTCGCCCTTGCGCTCGAAGACCGGCGACGGCGCGACGTGCGTGACGACGTAGAGATCGCCGGGCGACCCGCCGTGACGGCCGGCCTCGCCCTTGCCCGCCAGCCGCACGCGGCTGCCCTCGCGGACGCCCGCGGGGATGTTGACCTTGTAGTTCTTGACCGTCTTCTGGGCCCCGGCGCCCAGGCAGGTCGGGCACGGGTCCTCGATGATCACGCCGGCGCCGTGGCAGCGCGAGCACGGCTGCGAGATCGAGAACAGGCCCTGGCCCTGGGACTCGATGCCCCGGCCCTGGCACTTCGGGCACACCTTCGGCGAGGTGCCGGGCTTGGCGCCCGTCCCCCGGCAGGTCGGACACGTCTGCGTCGTGGCGACGCTCAGCGGGATCTGCGCGCCGGCCATCGCCTGCTCGAAGCTGATCGCGACCGAC
>DASYLT010000137.1:0-12850 GCA_036009425.1 Baekduia sp.
ACGACGAGGGCGTCGATCATCTGCTCGCGTGCAGCGCGGGGCCCGGCGGGCAGCTGGGCGGCGAACGCCTCGACGACCCACGCGCGATGGCCGGCGCGGCCGCGAGCCAGGAACGGAGCGAGGGCCGGCACGCGATCCTCGATCGCCAGCATGCGGATCGTGGCGTCGCCGCCGGTCTCGTAGTCGCCGACGACGCCGGCCACCGGGTCGTCCACCATCTCGCGGCGGTGGCGCTCCGGGCCCAGCCGGTCGGCCACGGCCTGGAGCAGGCCCTCCTTCGAGGTGAAGTGGTTGATCACCGTCTGCTGCGTGACGCCCGCGTCCCGGCCGATGCCGGCCAGCGTGACCTCGTCGTAGTAGCGCGCGAGGAACTGCTCGGTCGCGACGTCGAGGATGCGCTCACGCGTCGCCGCCGCGGCCTCGGCGCGCACTGTCTGGCGATAGGGGCGGCGCGCCGTTTTCATTTGAGCGATGCTAAAGCCAATGCGGAGCCGCGGTCAAGTGCGGCCAGCACTACCTTTCGACCCATGGGTCGTTCCCGCCGCCGCGCGCGCCTCGCCGCCTCCTCCCCGAGCTCGCCCACCGCCGGCGCCGACGCCAAGGCCGACGCCACGGCGCGGCGCGCCGCCGCGCGGGCCAGGGCGCGCACGGCCAGCCAGCCGGCGCCGGCCAAGCTGCGCAAGATCCTGGGCGCCTACCTGGCCCGCGCGATCGTCCTCGCCGTCCTCGTGCTGATCGGGACCGTGACGCTCGCGGGCACGCTCGCGCCGTTCCTCGTCCTGGCCGTCGACGCGGTCGCGGCCTACGCGCTGTACCGCTGGGCGCAGTCGCGCCTCGCCGGCCTGCACCTCACCGACGAGGACCGCGTGCTGCAGACCCTCGCCGGCGGGCTGCTGGTGGTGGTGCTGGCCTTCGCCGCGATTGCGGCGGCGATTCTGACGGTGCTGGGCTGAGGCGGCGCCTGGGCGGCGCGGCGTGCCTGGAGTGCCGCGCGGGCGTGCCTGGAGTTTTGCGCGGGCGTGCCTGGGGTTTTGCGCGGGCGTGCCTGGGGTTTTGCGCCGGCGTGCCTGGAGTTTTGCGCGGGCGTGCCTGGAGTTCCGCGCGGGCGTTGTCGTGCTGCGGAGCCTGGTCCGTCGGCGATGACGAGTGCGTTCGCCAGGGCGCTGGCGCCGCCGGCCCTCCGCCGGCGCCGGGCGGGGTGGTTGGGGCGTGAACGGAGACGGATGGCGCCTGCGGTCGCACATCTACCGTTCGCGCCGACGTCCTCCGATGATCGCCAGGCGTCGTGCACCGCCCGATGGCGCACCGCTCCCCCCACGGAGGACCCGACGAGCAGTCCTGAGCGAGGTGGGCCCGTTGGCCGCGGTCACAGCGCGCCCAACAGGCCCACCCCTCACGATCTCCCGCCAACGCCGAAGGTGGGCCCGTTCCCGGACGCAACACGTCCGCAGACAGGCCCACCCCACACGATCTCCCGCCAACGCCCAGGGTGGGCCCGTTCCCGGACGCAACACGTCCGCAGACAGGCCCACCCCACACGATCTGCCGCCAACGCCGAGGGTGGCCGTTTTCGGACGCAGCACGTCCGCCGACAGGCCCACCCGCCCCGGCGCGCGCCCGACCAGCGCCAGTCCCTCCCGCTCCCCCGCGCCCGCGGAGGACAGACCAGCGCCGGCATCACGTCACACGCACTCGTCATCGCCGACGGACCACGCTCCGCACCACGACAACAGGCCGAACGGAACGCCACCCCGGCCGCGCGCCACCCGCCCCTCGCGGCCCCTACGCCGCCGCCGGACGCTCAGCACCCAGCGGGTACTCGCGCAGCCGCTCGTAGAGCGTCGAGCGCTCGGCCGCCGGGCGGCCCGCCGCGTGGGCGGCGGCGATCAACTCGGGCGGATCGAGCTTGACCCCGTGGTAGGAGCCCGCCAACCGGGAGATCGACTCCTCCATCAACGTGCCGCCGAGGTCGTTGACGCCCCAGCGCAGTGCCTCGGTGGCCGCCTCCAGGCCCATCTTGACCCACGACGCCTGCACGTTGGGGATCGTCCGGCCGAGCGCCAGGCGGAACACCGCAGTGTGCTTGAGGTTCTCCTCGCGGGAGATCTCCTCCACCCCGTGGGTGCGACCCAGCAGCGTCATGAACGGGATGAACGACAGCGGCACGAACTCGGTGATCCCGCCCGTGCGCTCCTGCAGCTCGCGCACGACCGTCATGTGCGTTGCCAGCTCCCACGGCTCCTCGATGTGGCCGAACATCACCGTCGAGGTCGACCGCAGGCCCGCGCGATGCGAAGCCTCGATGATCTCCACCCAGCGGGCGACCGGCAGCTTGTTGGGACTGATGCGCTCGCGGACGCCGTCGTGCAGGACCTCGGCCGCAGTGCCCGGCGTGGAACCCAGGCCCGCGTCGCGCAGCTGGGCGAAGACCTCGGCCGGCGGCAGGCCCGAGATGTCGCACATGTGCGCGATCTCCATGGGCGAGTAGGCGTGCAGGTGGAGGTTGGTTCCCACTCGCTGCCCCTCGTCCTTGGCGACTCGCAGCCAGTGCAGGTAGTCGTCGAGCTTCCAGTCGGGATGGATCCCTGACTGCATGCACAGCTCGGTCGCGCCGTAGTCGACGGCCTCCCGCACGCGTGCGCGGAACTCGTCCTCGGGGTGCTCGTAGGCGTCCGGGGAGCGCTTGCCCTGCCCGAAGCCGCAGAACGCGCAGCCCACGATGCAGACGTTGGACACGTTGATGTTGCGGTTGACCACGAAGGTCACCGTGTCGCCGGCCAACTCGGCGCGCAGCTCGTCGGCGGCGGCGCGCATCCCCTCGATGGCGCCCGCGTCGGTCGAGGCGAACATCGCCGTCAGCTCCTCGATCGACAGCGGGTGGCCGTCGCGCGCCTTCTCGGTCGCCGGCCCGACGAGGTCTGCCTGGATCGCGAACGGCGCGTCCTGGCGCCCGGAGCCGCCGCGCGGGATGAAGGACCAGTACTTGGTCTTGACGACGTCGAGGACGTGCTGCTCGACCCACTCGGGGTCGAGGTACTGGCCGTAGACGCAGAGGCGCTCGGTCAGCGCGACGCCGTCTTCGGCGAGGCGCTTGCGCACCTGGTGCGGAGACGGGAACGGGTGCTCGGGCGAGATGTGGTCGCCGTTGGCGCTCAGGCCGCCCAGATCGGTGGCGCCCGCCGCGACCAGCTCGGGCCAGTGCTCGGACAGGTTCGGCGGGACCTGGATGCCCACGCCGGGCAGCAGCTCGCGCGCGACGCCGATCAGCTCGACCAGATCCTCCAGCGAGACCGCCGAGGCCCACTCCGGCACGCCGGCGGGTGGGTGGGCCGCGATCTCCCGCAGCCCGGTGCGCCAGAAGCGCTCGGCGGCATCGGTGGCGATGTCGGCCGGCTCTTCGCCGTAGTACTTCCGGTGCGGGACGAAGTTCTGGAGGATGACCTCCTGCAGGTGCCCGTGCTCGGCGTGGACCTCGGCCAGGGCGCGCAGCGCCGTGACCCGGTCCTCCTTGGTCTCGCCGATGCCGAGCAGGATCCCTGACGTGAACGGGATCTTCAGCTCGCCGGCCCACCGGATGGTCTGCAGCCGCAGCGTCGGGTCCTTGGTGGGCGAGCCCTGGTGGGCGACGAGGTCGTCGCGCATCGACTCGAGCATCAGGCCCTGGGAGGCGGTCACCTCGCGCAGCGCCACGAGCTCCTCCCGCGTCACCGCGCCGAGGTTGGTGTGCGGCAGCAGGCCGCGGTCCAGCGCCTGCTCGCAGCACCAGACGACGTAGGCGACGAAGTCGTCGAAGCCCAGCTCGGTCAGGCGTGCCTTCACGCCGGCGTGGTGGGCGGGGTCGTCACCCGTGAGGATCAGCAGCTCCTTGACGGAGCGCTTGGCGGCGCGATCGAGCAGCTCCAGGACCTCATCCGGCGAATGCAGATGGGTCTGGTGCGTCTGGAAGGCGCAGTACTTGCAATGAGAGACGCAGGTTCGCGAGAGCGACAGCGTCAGGTTGCGCGAGAAAGTCACACGGCGGCGCACCTCTCTGATCCTACGCGTCCGCGCTCCCTATCCTCCCGCGCCGATGTTCCGCCGCCCGATCGCCGCCCTCCTGCTCATGCTCTGCGTCGCCGTCGCGGGAGGGTGCGCAGGCACCGACGCGGGCAGCGAGAGCCGCCCCAACCAGGACTCGCGCCTGCTGCTGGACTTCGCGCCCAATGCGGTCCATGCCGGCATCTACCTCGCCAAGGAGCGCGGCTACGACGACTCCGAGGGCGTGCATCTGGACGTCCAGACGCCGGGCTCGTCGACCGACGGCATCAAGGCGCTGCTCAGCGGCCAGGCCGACGTGGCGATCGTCGACATCCACGACCTCGCGATCGCCCGGGCCAAGGGCCGCGACGTCGTCGGCGTCATGGCGGTCGTCCAGACCCCGCTCGCCGCGGTGCTGGCGCAGCCCGGCATCCGGCGCCCGCGTGACCTGGAGGGCCGCAAGGCCGGGGTCACCGGCCTGCCGAGCGACGACGCGGTCCTGAAGTCCATCGTCGCCGGCGACGGCGGCGACCCCGCGCAGGTGCACCGGGTCACCATCGGCTTCAACGCGGTGCAGTCGCTGCTGGCGCGCAAGGTCGACGGCGCCACGGCGTTCTGGAACGCCGAGGGCATCGCGCTGAAGGCCAAGCGCCCCGGCGTGCACGAGTTCCGCGTCGACGACTACGGCGCGCCCTCCTACCCCGAGCTGGTCCTGGCCACCTCCCGCGAGACGCTGGAGACCAACGGCGCGGTGGTGCGCGCGACCGTGCGTGCGCTGCGCCGCGGCTACGAGGCGGCGATCAACGACCCCGAGTCGGCCGTCTCGGCGCTGACCGACGCAGAGCCGACGCTGAAGCGCGGCCTCACCGCGACCGAGCTCGACGCCGTCAGCCCCTCGGTCACCGCAGGCGCCGCCTACTACGGCGAGCTGAACCCCGGCCGCCTCGCCGCCTGGGCCAGCTGGGAGCAGCGGTTCGGCATCGTCAAGGCCAAGCCCGACGTCGCCGCGGCGTTCAGCCCGTCGACGGCCAGCACCCAGCTCGACAGCGACCCGAACAAGTAGCCGGCGCGCTCAGCCGGCGGCCAGCTTCGTCACCAGGTCGCCGCCCTCGCGCATGAAGCGCGAGCGGGGCACGACGAGGTCGAAGCCGGCGGCGAGCGCGCGCTCGCGCACGTCGGGCTCGACGTGGGCGAACACGCCGAGGGTCTTCGGTCCCCGGCCTGTGAGGCCGTCGGGGATCGTGCCGGTGGTGAGGTCGACCACGACGACGTCGGTCGTCGTCGCCAGATCCTCCGGTGCCGACGGCACGAGGCGCACCTCGTGCCCGGCCGCCGACAGCAGCTCGACGGCGCGGGACCCGAACAGCAGGTCGCCGATGAGCGCCGTCACCCGCGCCACTACTGGGAGCGGATCTTCTTGAACTCCTGCCGCACCGACTCCGGCCGACCCCACATCTGCACGACCTCGGTGCGGCCGCTGCGCACCTCGCGCACCTGCAGCTCACCGTCGAGGCCGGCGTCGTCGAGCAGCTTCAGCGCGCCGTGGACCGCCGGGGCGGCGGCGGCGTGGCCGAAGCGGTGGGCGACGAGGATCGCCCAGTGCCAGTCGTGCTTGGAGTAGGGCTGGGCGTTGACCGTCGAGAGGTAGACGCTGGCGTTGACGTAGCGCGTCTCGTCCTTGATGCGGACGTCGAGCTCGAGATCGGTCCAATCGTCGGGCAGGGAGTCGACGATCGACTGGAAGGTGTCGGCAAGGGCCATCGCCAAGGATCGTACCGGCCGAACGCCGCGTTAGACGGACACCAGCCCCAGCGTGTCGATCACCAGGAACACGTTCAGCGCGCTGATGATCGCGGCCACCAGCGCGGCGACGGCGGTGGTGATCCGCCGGTTGACCAGCGCCCCCATGATGTCCTTGCGCCGCGTCAGCAGCACGAGCGGCACGAGGGCGAACGGGATGCCGAACGACAGCACGACCTGGCTGACGACCAGCGACCGCGTCGGGTCCAGGCCCAGGGCGAGGACGATGAGGGCGGGCGTCATCGTCACCGCGCGGCGCACCAGCAGCGGCACGCTGCGCTGGATGAAGCCCTGCATGACCACTTGGCCGGCGTAGGTGCCGACGCTCGACGACGCGAAGCCCGACGCCATCAGCGCGATCGCGAAGGCCAGCGCGGCCTGGGTGCCGACCATCGTCTTGAAGCCGCTGTAGGCGCCCTCGATCGTGTCGACCTCGCCCACCCCACCGTGGAACAGCGAGGCGGCGATGACCAGCATGGACATGTTGATCAGGCCGGCGATGCCCATCGCGATCGAGACGTCGATGCGGTTGAAGCGCAGCAGCGTCCGGCGCTCGGCCTCGTCGGCCGGCCGGCTGCGGCCCTGCGTCAGCGCCGAGTGCAGGTAGATGACGTGCGGCATCACCGTCGCGCCGAGGATGCCGGTCGCCAGCAGGACCGAGTCGCTCCCGTCGAAGTGCGGGACGAAGCCCTTGGCCGCCTCGCCGGCGTCGAAGCCGATGCGCAGCGTGTCGTAGAGGAACCCGAGCAGGATGACGCCCAGGAAGCCGATGATCGCGATCTCGAAGCGCCGGTAGCCGCGCGACTGCAGGCCGAGCAGCGCGAACGCCACGACGGCGGTGATGAGGCCGCTGGGCAGCAGCGGGATGCCGAAGAGCAGGTTCAGCGCGATCGCCGCGCCGACGAACTCCGCGAGGTCGGTGGCCATCGCGATCAGCTCGGCCTGGAGCCACAGCCCCCAGGTCACCGGCCGCGGGAAGTGCTCGCGGCACAGCTCGGCGAGGTTGTGCCCGGTGGCGATGCCGATCTTGGCCGAGAGGTTCTGGATCAACATGGCCATCATGTTGGCCCCGAGCAGGACCCACAGCAGCAGGTAGCCGTACTTGGAGCCGCCGGCGATGTTGGTGGCGAAGTTGCCCGGGTCGACGTAGGCGATGCAGGCGACGAACGCGGGGCCCAGCAGCGCGAGGCGGGTGCGCAGCGTGCGGCCCTCGTGGTGCCGGCGCAGGGCCGACGGGACGGGGAGGGTCGCCGCCTCGGTGCCGGTGGGCGGTGGCGTCACGCGCCCACCTCGACGCGCATCGCCGCGGCCAGCCGGCCGCCGAGCGGATGCACGGCGTCCTCGTCGCCGAAGCGCGCGAAGAGCGGTCCGCCGAAGGGCTGCTTCTCGACGATCTCGAACGTCTCGCCCGGGGCGATGCCGCGCGCGCCGAGGTAGCGCAGCATCTCCGGGTCGGTGTCGGACACGCGCACGAACAGCCCCCGCGCGCCGACCTCGAGCACCTCCATCGCGACCGTGACGGGCTCGACGATCTCCAGGTCGGCGGTGGGGATCGGGTCGCCGTGCGGATCGATCGTCGGGTGACCGAGCTTGGCGGCGATCAGCTCCTCGAGCTCCTCGGAGAGCACGTGCTCCAGCACCTCGGCCTCGTCGTGGACGCGGTCCCACGGCACGCCGAGCTCCTCGGCCAGGAAGCGCTCGAGCAGGCGATGGTGGCGGATGACCTCCAGCGCCACCTTCGCCCCCCGCTGGGTGAGCACGACGCCCTTGTAGGGGGCGTGCTCGACCAGGCCCAGGCCGTCGAGGCGCTTGACCATCGAGGACGCCGACGCCGCGGACACGCCCAGACGCTCGGCGAGGGCGTTCGTGCTCACCGCGGCGCCCTCGCGGCGCTGCTCCAGCGAGTAGATGGCCTTCGCGTAGTCCTGGACCGCGGACGAGACTTCAAGCGTCATGGACTTCCAATTTAGACGAGACGAAATTTCAATTCAAGAACATAGCGGAGCGCCCGTCGTATGCTCGGACACATGGCCACCGTCGATGCGCTGCTCCCCGCCTACGAGGCCTGCACGAACGGTGCCGGCCTGATCGACCGCTCCGCCATGGGCAAGCTCCTGCTCACCGGCGAGGAGGCCGCGAAGTTCCTCGACGGCCAGGTCAGCAACGACATCGCGACGCTCGCGTCCGGCCACGGCCGCTACGCGACGTTGTTGACCAACAAGGGCCGCATGCTCGGCGACCTTCGCGTACTGGCCACGGACTCCGCTCCGGCCGGCCTGCTGCTCGTCACCGAGCGCGTGTCCCTGCAGGCGCTCTTCGACCAGGTGCGGCGCGGGCTGATCGGCTGGCAGGCCGAGCTGCACAAGCGCACCCGGGAGCTCGCGCTCTTCTCGCTGGTCGGGCCGCGCGCCGAGGCGGTCGTCGCCGCCGCCGGCCTGCCGATCCCGGGCCCGGACGAGCACGACATCACGGGCGACGTCGTGCGCACCGATGCGGGGCTCGACGTCCTGGCGCCCGCCGAGCGCTCCGCCGAGGTGCGCGCCGCGCTGCTGGCCGCCGGTGCCGTCGAGGCGCCCGAGGCCGTGGCCGAGATCGTGCGCGTCGAGTCCGGCCGGCCGCGCTACGGCGTGGATCTCGACGACTCCGTGATGCCCGAGGAGGCCGGGATCGTCGACCGCGCAGTGAGCTTCACCAAGGGCTGCTACGTCGGGCAGGAGACCGTCGCGCGCCTGCACTGGAAGGGCAAGCCGAACCGCCATCTGCGCGGGCTGAAGCTGTCGGCGCCCGTGGCGCCCGGCGCGGTCGTGACCAGCGTCGGCGAGGACGCCCGCGCGGTCGGCACGGTCGGCAGCGTCGCGGTCTCGCCGCGGGCGGGCGCCATCGCGCTGGCGATCCTGCGGCGGTCGGTCGCCCCCGGCGACCGCGTGACCGTCGCGTCGGTCGACGGCGACGTGGACGCCGACGTCGTCGCACCGCCGTTTGCCTGATCCGACCGTGGACGCGGTGGCGCTGCGCCGCCGCCGGGCGTCCGCACAGCTGCTGAGCGGAGCGAGCGAACCCGACGGCGCCGCGGTTCCAGGGGTCGTGCGCCACCTGCTGGCGGTCCAGGCCCAGGACCTCCGGGCCGCGCGCCTGGCGCTGCACGCCCGGACGGCCGGGCGCACGCGCGCCGCCGACATCGACGCCGCACTGACCGAGCGCACGCTGGTCGTCGGCTGGCTGCTGCGCGGGACGCTGCACCTGGTCGCCACCGAGGACTTCGCCTGGCTGCTGGGCCTGATCGCACCGACCCGCGCGGCGACGAGCGCCCGCCGGCTCGCCCAGGAGCGCGTCACGCCCGAGGCCGCCGACCGAGCGGTCGCGCTCGTGGAGCGTGCGCTGGCCGACGAGGGGCCGCTGACCCGTCCCGAGCTGGCCGAGCGCATCGCCGGCGCGGGCATCCGGACCGAGGGCCAGGCCACGCCGCACCTGCTGATGCTCTGCGTCCTGCGCGGCGTGGCCGTGCTCGGCCCCGTGCGTCCCGACGGCACGCCGGCCTTCGCCCTGGCGCGCGACTGGCTGGGTGCCGAGCCGACGACCGCGCTCGCGGGCGAGGACCGCGACCGCGCCCTGGCCGAGCTGGCCCGCCGCTACCTCACCGCCCACGGGCCCGCGACCGCCGCCGACCTCGCGACGTGGTCGGGCCTGCCGCGCCGCGACGCACGCGCCGGCCTCGAGGCGATCGCCGGCGAGCTGGCGGTCGAGGGCGACCTGGTGTCGCTGACGGCGCGAGCGCTGGCCGACGCCGACGCCGGGCCGGTGTCGCCCCGCCTGCTGGGCGCGTTCGACCCCTACCTCCTGGGCTGGCGCAGCCGCGCGTTCGCGGTCGCGCCCGAGCACGCCGAGCGCGTCCACCCCGGCGGCGGCATGATCCGCGCCGTCGCGACCGTCGACGGCCGGGCGGTCGGCACCTGGACCCGCAAGCGGCGCAGCGGCGCACCGCTGCTCGAGCTCTTCGCCACGGTTGCTCCCGAGGACATGGCGGCGCTGCGCGCCGACGGCGAGGACGTGCTGCGCTTCGAGGGCGGCACGAGCGCCGCCTAGTGCCGAGGCCGCCGCCCGGCGGCGCACCCGACCCCTCAGCCGACGGTCGAGTGCCCGCCCTTCGGGCGTGACGACCCCGCATCGATGATGCGTGGGTCGATCTATCCATCGCGGCGTCCGTGCCACGCCGCCGGCCCGATTCACCGGGACTTCCCCGATGGCAACGGTCCGGCTGCAGATTCCACGACAGATAGTGCACAGCTTTGGCCACGATTGCGCTCGTACATGTGCCGATCGGACCCCCATTTCGGGGGAGGGCGAGCGTCCACGCCCGGCTGGACGCCCCTACCCGAGCGCGGGCAGCCCCTGCGCGCGCACGACGAAGCGCTCGACCCGCGCCCGCGTCGTCTCGCGCGACAGCGCAAGCTCCAGCGACGGGTGGGCCGCCAGCCAGGTCGTGGCGATCCGCACGTCGCGCACCTCGTCGGGCGTCGCGCACGGGGCCGGGCCGCGGCCGTCGCCGCCGCGCAGCGCCGCCTCGGTCCGCGCCCAGGCGTCGGCGCCGTCGGTCAGCGGCGCCCAGTCGACGATGCGGCCGCCGACGAGCCACAGCGCGTCGTAGCGCGCCTCCACGGGATGGGCGGCCAGGACCAGTCGCGGCCGCGCGTGCGTAGCCGCCATCGCACCGCCGAGGCGCTCCAGCAGGACGGCCAGCCGCTCGCGCCGGCGCCGCAGCCACCCCGCGCGCTCGAAGCGCTCGTCTGCGGCCGCCGCCCGCATCTCGGCGTCGAGGTGCTCCAGCAGCGCCCGGCCGCCGTCGCCCTCGCCCGTGAACAGCGCCAGCGCCTCGTCGAGGCGCCGCCGGTAGGCGTTGGGATCGAGGTCGCCCAGGCACGGCGACAGGCAGCGGCCCATCTGCCCGTAGGCCGACGGGTGCTCGCGCCGCGGCAGCCCCCGGCCGCAGTGGCGCAGGGCGAACAGCGACGTCAGCTGCTCGACCAGCTCGGCGGCGGCAAAGCGCCCCTGCAGCGGCCCGACGTTGATCGCCCGCCCGGCCGCCGGCTCGGGCGCGACCTCCAGGATCGGGAACGGGATGTCCAAGCGGCAGCGCAGGTAGACCCAGTTGTCTGAGTGCTTGAGCCGGTGGTTGCCCGGCGGCTTGAGCTCACGGATCAGCCGTGCTTCGGTCAGCAGGGCGCCGAGCTCGCTCACCGTCTCGACGTGGTCGGCGATCTCGGCCTGCGCGACCCAGCCCGTGTCCGGCGACGACGGCAGGAAGTGCGCCTTGGCGCGCGAGCGGATCGACACCGACTTGCCGACGTACAGCGGCTGGCCCTCGGCGTTGCGGAAGATGTAGACGCCCGGCTCGTCGGGCAGCGCCGAGCAGTCGACCTTGCGCCGCCGCGTGCCCCGCAGCGAGACGCCGCCGTCGGTCCGCCCGGCGCGGACCGTCCGCCGGCGCTTGGCGCGCAGCAGGCCCAGCGCCTGGCCGACGGTGCCCGCGTTGGCGCAGAGCCGCGGGAAGAGCGCGCACAGCACGCGGGCGCACGTCTCGGCGTCGGCCAGCGCGCGGTGCGACGTCTCGACGTCGATCCCCAGCGACTCGGCCAGCGGGCGCAGCTTGCGCTGGCGCGCCAGCGGATGCAGGTTGCGGGCCAGCGCCACCGTGCAGAGCGTCGGCGGGTCCGGCCACGCCAGGCCCTCGCGCGCGAAGGCCTGCGCGAGCACGCGCCGGTCGAACGACGCGTTGTGGGCCACGAGCACGCGGCCCTCGAGCTGCTCGGCCAGCTCGGGCAGCGTGACCTCGGCCGGCGGCGCCTCGTCGACCATGGCCTGGCTGATGCCCGTGAACCGCTGGATGCCCCGCGACAGCGGCGCGCGGACCGGCACCAGCGTCTCCCAGCGCTCGTGCAGCTCGCCGCCGCCCACGAGCACGGCGCCGATCTCGGTGACCTCGCACTGCTCGCCACCGAGCCCGTTGGTCTCGGTGTCGACCACGAGGAACTCCGTGGTCGCGAGGGGCGCGTCGAGGATGGACGAGGGCGAGGACGGGACGGTGATCGGCATGGCGAACGTGTGTTTGTACTCCCGCCCGCGGACGGCCTGGGCGGCGCGTTGCAGGCCGCCCCCGGCGTCGCCGACCGCCGGGGCGAGTAGCGTCCCCGGCGACCCCTTCAGACCGGAGGATCTCGATGACCACGTTCGCCCCCGACCAGGACACGCTCGACGAGCGCACGCGCGAGGCGTGGAGCGCCTACCGCGACGAGCTCGCGGAGCTGCACGGCCGGGAGTACGACGCGGCCGAGACGGACTCCTGGGAGCGCCTCCAGGATGCGCTGCGCACGATCGAGGCCGACCGCGCGACACCCCCCACCGGTGGAGAGCCGCACGCCTGAGCGGGGCGCCGACGCACCGATCATTGGCGCGAAGGACCGCGCTCGGCTAGGGTTCGCCCGGGTCACGTCGCCTCCCTGCTGGGGAGGGGCCCCGACCCGGGTCGAGGATGAGGAGCAAACGCCCCGCAATGCGCAGGACGCCCCCACAGGCAGCGGTCGCTGCCTGCGCGCTGGTCTCCGCCCTGGCCGTGACGGCCTGCGGCAGCTCCGACCACAAGTACAAGAACGCCGCGCGGCCGGCGGCGCCGATCGTCATCAGCGCGGCGATCGACGACCAGCAGGTCTCGATCTCCCCCAAGCGCTTCGGCGCCGGGCCGATCACGCTGCTGATCTCCAACCAGTCCAACGCGACCCAGCAGGTCACGCTGGAGACGGTGGACAAGCCCGGCAGCGGGCCGGGTACCAAGGCCGTCGAGACGGGCCCGATCAACCCGCGTGAGACCGCCTCGGTCAAGGCGGTCGTGCAGCCCGGCACCTACGAGCTGCACACCGCGGGCGGCGGCGTGCGCCCCGTGACGCTGACGATCGGCCGCAACCGGCCGTCGGCCCAGAACGATCTGCTGCAGCCCTAGTGGGCGGCGCCGGACCCACTGGCGCGACGGCGCCGATGCGCA
>DASYLT010000138.1:0-11727 GCA_036009425.1 Baekduia sp.
ATATGGCGTCCAAAACGACACGGACCCGCGCGAGGGGTCGTTCACGCCAGAACGACCCCCCGGGGACGCCCGCGGAGGACAGTCCAGCGCCCAGGGCGCCGCCAACCTCCTCGTCGGTGCCGACGAACCACGCCGCGCACCACACAAAACGCCCCGCGCTGCGCGCCACCGACGCCGGCGGCGACCAGCGAACGGACAGCCCTAAGCCGTCGCCCGCGCCCGCGCCGCCCGGACCGCCTCGGCGAGGCGCGAGACGCCCTCGTCGATCTGGTCCTCGGTGACGCCCGAGTAGGCGAGGCGCAGCGTGTTCTCGCCGCCCTCCAGGAGGAAGTCGGTGCCCTTGACGATGGCCACGCCCCGGGCGTTCGCCTCCTCGAAGACCCGGTCGATCTCGGTGCCCTCGGGAAGCTCGACCCACATGAAGTAGCCGCCCTCGGGCGCCTGGAACCTGGCCTCGGGCAGCTCGCGCGACAGCGCCGCGGTCAACCGCTTGACGCGCGCGCCGAGCGCCTGCTTGACGGTGGCGATCGAGCGGTCGATGTCGCCGTTGACGCAGAACTCGTAGACGAGCGACTGCGCCACCATGTTCGGCGAGATGTAGGTGTTGGTCGCCAGGCGCTGGATCTCGGAGATCCGCTCGGCCGGGCCGACGAGGTAGCCGACGCGGATGCCCGGGCAGACGGTCTTGGAGAACGACGACGCGTAGACGACGCTGCCGGTCGTGTCCTGCGAGAGCATCGTCGGGAGCGTCTCGCCGGTGAAGCGGATGTCGACGTACGGGTCGTCCTCGAAGATGACGAAGCCGAACTCGGCGGCGAGCCGGAGCAGGGCCTCGCGCTTGGGCCGGCTCAGCGTGTAGCCCGCCGGGTTCTGGAAGTTGGGGATGACGTGGGCGAGCGTCGGGCGGACGCCCTCGTCGCGCAGCAGCGTCTCGAGCTCGTCGGTGTCGATGCCGTCGGTCTCGAGGCTGACCATGCGCACGTCGGCGCCGCGGCCACGGAGGTTGAGCAGCGTCCGGTCGTAGGTCGGCCTCTCGACGACGACCGGATCGCCCGGCTTGACGAGCGTCTCGAACAGGAACGCGTCGGCCTGCATGGAGCCGTTGGTGACGATGACCTGCGACGTGTCGACGCCGTGCTGGTTGGCGATCCACTCGCGCAACGGCGCGTAGCCGACCGCGGTGCCGTAGGCGGTCGTGCCGGCGGGATCGCGCTCGAAGGCGCGCGTGGCTGCGGCCTTGAGCCCGTCGACGTCGACGATGTCCAGCGAGGGCGCGCCGCGGGCGAAGGAGATCACGTCAGGCATCGATGGTTGATCCTATCGAGGCCCGCACCGTCCGCCGCGAAGACGATCCTGGGACGTCGATGGTCGTGCCCTTCGCCTCCGTCCTCCTCGTCGAGGACAGCCTTCCGTATGCCCGGCTCGTGGAGCTGCTGCTCGAGGCGGCGATGCCGGGCGGCGTCGAGGTCCGCCACCACGAGACGCTCCTCGACGGGCTCGCCGGCCTGCGCGAGCGCGAGGTCGACTGCGTGCTGCTCGACCTCGGGCTGCCCGATGCGCACGGGCTCGAGGCGGTCGCGGCGGTGCAGAACGCCCGCCCCGGCGTGCCGATCGTCGTGCTCAGCGGCCACGACGACGACGAGCTGGCCCTGGCAGCGATCAGAGCCGGCGCCCAGGACTACGTCGTCAAGGGCCGCGAGCAGCCGGCCGATGCGCTGCTGCGCGCGGTGCGCTTCGCGATCGAGCGGCGGCGTGCCCAGGAGCGCAGCGAGGACCTCCTGCGCGCCAACGAGGACCGGTGGCGCACGTTGACGCACCTGGCGCCGGTCGGCATCGTCGAGACGGGGCCCGACGGCCGGTGCGTGTTCGCCAACGACTGGGTGTCGGAGCTGATGGGCCGCCCGCGCAGCGCGCTGCTCGGGCTCGGGTGGCTCGGGGCGATGCACCCTGAGGACCGCTCGGCGTTCGACGCGGCGTGGCGCGGCGCGGCCGAGGACGGCGGCGAGTTCGCGCTGGAGGTGCGCTTCGTCGGGCCCGGAGGCCGCGAGCGCTGGGCGCACGTGACCGCGGTGATGCTCCGCGACCCCTGGGGCGGCCCGGCCGGGTGGCTCGGGACGCTGGTCGACGTCACGCCGGCGCGCGAAGCGCGCGACGAGCAGCGCGACCTGGCCCGGACAGATCCGCTGACGGGCCTGGCCAACCGGCGCCTGTGGGACGAGCGCCTGGCGTTCGAGCTGCCGCGGGCGGCGCGGTCGGAGCAGCCGCTGTGCGTCGCGGCGCTGGACCTCGATCGCTTCAAGCCCTACAACGACCGCTTCGGCCATGCCGCCGGCGACACGCTGCTGCGCGAGCTGACGACCGGCTGGCGCGCGGTCCTGCGCGCCTCGGACTTGTTGTCGCGGTTGGGCGGGGACGAGTTCGCCGTGCTGCTGCCCGAGTGCGACGTCGCGGGCGCGGAGGCGATCGTCGCGCGGCTGCAGGCGGCGATGCCGGGCCAGGCCGAGGGCGTCAGGTGCTCCGTCGGGCTGGTGCGGTGGGAGCCGGGCGAGGACGCCGGCGAGCTGCTGGCCCGCGCGGACGGCGCGCTGTACGCCGCCAAGGCGGCGGGCCGCGGGGGCGTCGCGCTCGGCTGAGGGTGGCCCGGCGGCCTACGCCGCGTCGTCGGGCGGCTCGTACGGTCCCGGCGGCGGCTCGACCGGCGGAGGCGCGATGGGACGGTGGACGCGCGGGCGGCGCGGAAGGGCGCTGGCGATCTGGCGCACCCGCTCACCGGCGTCGTCGCCGGGCGTCGACCCCCCGCGGCCCGCAGGCTCGGGATCTGGGTCGGGCACCGCGTGCGGGCGCGTCGTCAGGCGCGTCACCTCGGCGGTGGGCGCCTCGGCGCCCGGCAGGTCGATCGGCGCCCGGGCCGCCTCGGCGGCGACGGCCTCGGCGGCCGCCGCGAGCGCCGCGACGACCTCCTCGATCCCGTGCTTCAGCCGCCCGGCGCGCTCGGCCCGCTCGGCAAGCGCCTCCGCGTGGGCGATCAGCCGGTCGGCCGCGGCGCTGATGCGACGGGCCCGCCCGGCCGCGAACGCATCCACGTGGCGGATGGCGACCTCGAGGTACTCCTGCGCCTCGCGCTCGGCGCGCCGCAGCAGGCGCGTGGCGTCCTGCTCGGCCGCCATGCGGACCTGTGTCGCGCGCTCCTCGTTGTCGGCGTCGGCACTGGCGCGCAGCTCGGCGGCGGCGCGCTCGGCGGCCGCCATCACGTCGCGGACCCGCTCGGCCAGCGCCGCGGCGAGCTCCTCGGCGGAAGGGGTGCGGGAGGGGTCGTCGTCGGCCACGGGTCGTCGCTCCGGGCGCAAGCTACCAGCGGGCCGGGTCGGTGACCACGGCCCGCGCGCTCAGCGCCAGGGGGCCGACAGCGTGAGCGTCAGGCGGCCCTCGCCGACGCCGGTGACCGCGAAGCCGACGGGCGCCGTGGTGCGCAGCGCCGCACCGAGCGGCACGGGGCCGGCGAGCGCGACGTCGATCGTCGCCCGGCCCGTGTCGAGCGCGCGGACGGAGGCTTCCAGGACCCCCGGTGTCCGCACGAGCGCCTGCTCGAAGGCGGCGAGCGTTGCGAGGTCGGCGAACGGCGCGGCGTCGACCACGACGTGGCCGGTCAGCACCGTGTCGGCGGGATCGGGCGGCGGTGCGTCGGCGCCGAGCTCGGTGAGCACGCGCGACAGCTCGGAGACGAGGTCGTCGGTCGCCTGCACGAGGCGGTCGCGGAAGGCCAGCAGCTCGTCGAGCTGGCGATGGAGGCCGGGCTCCGGCGGGCCCTGCGGCGCGGGCGGCGCGACCGCGGACCCGGCGGCGCTCCACGGCGACGGCGGCGGCGTCACGGGGACGGGCGGCGCGCCGTTGAAGGGCGAGGCCGGGGGCGGCGGCGCGGCGAGGCTCCCGCCGCTGCCGTGCCAGGCGGCGGTGAACGGCGTCGCGCCGGGAGGCGGGGGGCCGGGGTCCGGTTGTGGCGGTGCAGCGGCTGGCGGCGGCGGCGACCAGCCACCCTGGGCCGGATCGGTGTCCAGCTCGCCCCCGCGGCCGACCGACTCCAGCTCGCGCTCGAGCTCCTTGAGCTTGCGCTCGAGCTCGGTCAGCGTGCTTGTCACATCACTCTCCACTGCCCGCGAGCGTATCTGCCAGCGGAGAGCGACGCCAACCGAGGGGACGGATCGGCCACCGGCGAGCCGGCAGCCGATCCGCCCGGACTCACTTGCCGAGGATCTCCATGGCGAGGTCGGCGACCTCGGTGGGCGTCCGACCGACGCGCACGCCCTTGGCCTCCAGCGCCTCGGCCTTGGCGGCCGCGGTGCCCTTGGAGCCCGAGACGATCGCGCCGGCGTGGCCCATCGTCTTGCCGGGCGGAGCGGTGAACCCGGCGATGTAGGCCACGACGGGCTTGGTGACGTTGTCGGCGATGTACTCGGCCGCGCGCTCCTCGGCGTCGCCGCCGATCTCGCCCGACAGGACGATCAGCTCGGTCTGGTCGTCGGCCTGAAACAGCTCGATGATGTCGATGAACGACGAGCCCGGGACCGGGTCGCCGCCGATGCCGACGATCGACGAGTTGCCGAAGCCGGCCTGGGCCAGCGTGTTGCCGATCTGGTAGGTCAGCGTGCCGGAACGCGAGACCACGCCGACGTTGCCCTCCTTGAAGAAGGACGCGGGGATGATGCCGACGTTGGCCTTGCCCGGCGACAGGATGCCCGGGCAGTTCGGGCCCACCAGGCGCGTGCCGGTGCGCTGCAGCTGCGTGTAGACCCGCAGCTCGTCGTGCGCCGGGATGCCCTCGGTGATGCAGATGACCAGCGGGATGCCGGCGTCGGCGGCCTCGAGGATCGAGTCGGCGGCGAAGCGCGGCGGCACGAAGATCATCGCGACGTTGGCGCCGGTCTGCGCGACGGCGTCCCGGAAGGTGTTGAACACCGGGATGCCCTCGACGTCCTGGCCGGCCTTGCCGGGCGTGACGCCGGCGACGACGTCGGTCCCGTAGCGCTGGTTGTTGAGCGCGTGGAACGTGCCCTCGCGGCCGGTGATGCCGGAGACGACCAGCTTGGTGTCGTTGTCGATCAGGACGCTCATCAGGCGGGGACTCCCTTGGCGAGCGCGACGACCTTCTGGGCGGCCTCGTCCATCGTGGATGCGGTGTGGACGTTGGGCAGCTCGGCGTCGGCGAGGATCTTGCGGCCCTCGACGTCGTTCGTGCCGTCCAGCCGGACGACGAAGGGCACCGACGGCTCGAGCGTCTTGAACGCCTCGATGAGGCCGTTGGCGACCTCGTCGCAGCGGGTGATCCCGCCGAAGATGTTGAACAGCACGGCCTGGACCTTGTCGTCGGACAGGATCACCTCGACCGCGCTGGTGATGGCCTCGGCCTTCGACCCGCCGCCGGCGTCGAGGAAGTTGGCCGGCGCGCCGCCGTAGTGCGCCACGACGTCCAGCGTCGACATGACCAGGCCGGCGCCGTTGCCGAGGATGCCGATGTCGCCGTCGAGCTTGACGTAGGTCAGGCCGCGCTCGTGCGCCATCTGCTCCTGCGGGTCCTCGTCGGAGGGATCGCGCAGGTTGGCGTTGTCGGGGTGGCGGAAGAGCGCGTTGTCGTCCAGCGTGACCTTGGCGTCCAGCGCGGCGACCTTGCGCTCGGGCGTGACGATCAGCGGGTTGACCTCGACCAAGAGGGCTTCCTCAGCGATGAAGGTCCCGTAGAGCTGGTGCAGGAAGGCGCCGATGGGGCGCACCAGGTCGGCGTCGACGCCGGCCTCGAACGCCAGGCGGCGCCCGTGGTAGTCCTGGAAGCCGAGCAGCGGGTCGACGTGCAGCGTGGCGATCGCGTCCGGGTTGTTGTCGGCGACCTCCTCGATGTCCATGCCGCCCTCGGTGGAGAGCATGATCAGCGGCGCCTTGGCGCCGCGGTCGAAGACGATCGACGCGTAGTACTCGGACTCGATCTGCGGGGCGGCCGTCTCGACCCAGACCTCGTGGACCGTGAAGCCCTTGATGTCCATGCCGAGGATGGCGGCGGAGTGCTCCCGCGCCTCGTCCTCGTCGGAGGCGATCTTGATGCCGCCGGCCTTGCCGCGGCCGCCGATCTTCACCTGGGCCTTGATGGCGCAGGGGAAGCCGATCTCCTTTGCGGCAGCGACGGCCTCGTCGACCGTTCGTGCCGGGCGCCCGTCGGGGACGGGGATTCCGTGTCGGGCGAAAAGCTGCTTGCCCTGATATTCGAGCAGATCCATAGGAAGGCGGTGACGTTATTGCAGTCGCCGCGGCAGATGCTTCGTGCCCAAACGACCGCAAGCCGCCGACAACGCGGGAAATGGCACAATCCCACGCCGCATGGCTCTTCCTAAGAACATCCAGTGGGTCACCTTCGACGTCTACGGGACGCTCATCGACTGGGAGAGCGGGGTGGCAGACGCTTTTCAGCGTGAAGCCAAGCGCGATGGCTTCACCATCGACCGCACTCAGGTCGTCGATCTGTTCCTCCAGGCCACGGCCGAGATCCAGAGCGGCTCCTACGAGCTCTACGCCGAGGTCCTGCGCCAGGCCGCGGTCAAGATCGCCAAGGAGATCGGCTGGCCGCTCGAGCCCTCGCGCTCCGGCTTCCTGCCCGACTCGATGGTCCGGTGGGGCGCCTTCAAGGAGACGATGCCCCAGCTCAAGAAGTTCCTGAGCAAGTACCAGACCGGTCTGATCTCCAACATCGACGACAAGCTCCTCGGCCAGACGCGCCGGCACATCCCGGCCGACGTCGACCTCGTCGTGACCGCCCAGCAGGTTCGCTCCTACAAGCCCGATCCCGCGCACTTCAACGAGTTCGCCCGGCGCATCGGCGGCAAGAAGGGCTGGGTCCACATCGCCTCCGGCCTGTACACCGACATCGAGCCCGCGACCAAGCTGAAGGTCCCGACGATCTGGGTCAACCGTCGCAAGGAGGAGATCCCGCCCGGCGGCAAGAAGCCGACGGCCGAGGTCAAGAACCTGCTCGAGGCCGCCAAGCTGCTCGGCCTCTAGGCCGGGCGCCCGCCCGCCGCCGTGCAGGTCGTCGCGCTCCATCCCGGCGTCATCGTCGTCCGCAGCACCAAGTGGCAGACGACGAGCACGGTCCTGCACCAGGGCGAGGAGACGTTCGTCGTCGACTCGCCGGTCTTCCCCGACGAGCTCGACGCCATGTCGGGGATCCTCGCCCAGGCGGGCTGGGGGCTCTCGGGCCTGCTCGCCACACACGGCGACTGGGACCACCTCCTGGGGCGCCTGGCGTTCCCGGAGGCGTCGCTGGGCGTCGCGGAGACGACCGCGGCGCGCCTGCGGGCCGAGCCCGGCGTGGCGCAGCGGCGCCTGCGCGAGGTCGACGAGGATGACTACGTGCAGCGGCCCAAGCCGCTGTCGCTCGGGCAGGTCCAGGCGCTGCCGGTGCCCGGCAGGCTGGAGCTCGGCGAGGATGAGATCGAGCTGATCCCGGCCGACGGGCACACCGAGGACGGCATGGCGGTGTGGGCGCCGTTCGCGCGCGTCCTGCTGCCTGGCGACTACCTGTCGCCCGTCGAGATCCCGATGATCAGCGCCGGTGGAAGCGCGAGCGCGTACATCGCGACGCTCGAGCGCCTGGCGCCGCATGTCGCCGATGCCGAGTGGGTCGTGCCGGGGCACGGCGCGCCGATCGACGGCCAGCGCGCTGCGGCGATCCTGCGCGAGGACCTGGCCTACGTCGAGGCGCTGGCCGCGGGCGCCCGTGACGAGGCGCCGCTGCCGCTGGCCCGCCGCGACCGCGTCCAGAAGGGCATCCACGCCCGCAACGTCGCCGGAGCGGCGGGGGCATGACCCTCCAGCACGTCTCGCTGGAGACGCGCCCGGCCGACACGGAGGCCGAGGTGGCGTTCTGGGCGCTGCTGGGCTTCGTCCAGGTGCAGCCGCCCGGCGAGCTGGACGAGCGTGCGACCTGGGTCCAGTCGGGCGGGACGCAGATCCACCTGCTGCACACCGACGAGCCGGTCGTGCCGCCCGAGGGGCACGTGGCGGTCGTCTGCAGCGGCTTCGACGCCGCGATGGCGGGCCTGGCCGCCGCAGGCTTCCCCGTGGCCCCACGGACCCAGTACTGGGGCGCGCCCCGGGCCTTCACCCGGTCGCCGGCCGGGCACCGGGTCGAGGTGATGGCGGCGCCGCCGGCGTAGGGCCCTACGCCTCCGGCCCCGCGTCCAGGTGCCGTCGCATGTACAGGTCGCGCGGTGCGTCGCCGGAGGCGCGTTCGCGGAAGCCGAAGGAGCGGTAGAGCGCCAGGCCGGCCTCGTTGGCCTCCGAGACGTCGAGCTCCATGCGGCGGCAACCGCGCTCCAGCGCGCGCTCGGTCGCGAGCTCGAGCAGCGCCCGGGCGACGCCGCGGCCGCGCGCCTCCTCGGTGACGAAGACGTCCTCGACCAGGCAGTCGCCGCCGGCGCGCCAGATGCCGCGGCGGAAGCGCAGCTGGACGACGCCGCTGGGCGGCGAGTCCTCGTCGGGCGAGGCGAGCAGGAACTCGGTGTCGCGCTCCTCGATCAGGCGCTCGACGCCGGCCAGGAACGCGTTCTCCGACGGCCAGTCGTAGCCGAGGTGGTCGCGGAACGCGACGAGCAGCCGCGCGACGATCTCGGCCTCCTGGGGGCCGGCCTTCCAGGCGTGAACGGGCATCAGCTCTCCCGGTGGACGAGCCAGCGGGAGGTCATGTCGGCGACGAGGTCGCCGGCGCCGTCGGTGAGCCCGACGGCGATGGCGAAGCGCACCTCGCCGTCGCGCGCGAGCTCCTCGAGGAGCTCGGCGGGCGTGGCGGCGAGGACGGCCGTCGCGGTGATGGCCGCGCGCGGGATCTTCTTGTAGTTGATGTCTGCGCCGTCGGCGAGGGGCTCGACGGCCTCGAGGTGCTCGACGAACGTCGCGGCCAGCGCGGCGCCCGCCGCGGCCTGGCCGGCGGCGAACAGCGCGCTGGCGTGCTGGGAGCCGACGTGGTTGCGCAGCCCGGCGTCGTCGGGCAGCCGCACGACGGCGCGCCCGATCGCCAGCTCGACCACCTCCAGCCCCAGGTGCTGGTTGAACGGGACGGCCTGCTCCAGGCCGGCGCGCATCGCCTCGAAGTCCATGCGCGCCCAGCCTACCGTCGGGCGCTCAGAGGTCCAGCGGCCGGAGCAGATCGGTCGCGACCGTGACGTGCGGATGCACGGCGGCGGCGCGCGCCTGCAGGTCGGCCTCGTCGCCCGTCGGCGGGACGTGGATGAGCACGAGATGCTCGGCCCCGGCGTCGACGGCCATCTGCGCGGCGGCGGCCGGCTCGGCGTGGCCCGGGGCGGCCGGCGGCCCCCAGCTGTCGTGGCCGAGGACGCGGACGCCGCGGGCGAAGTCCACGGTCCCGGGGTCCTCCATCGTGTCGGTGCACCACACCAGCGCGTCGCCGAAGCGCAGCCCGAGCGTGGGGTCGGTGTGCCGGTCCTGGCGGCGGGCGCGCACGGCGTGGCCGGCGACGTCGATCTCTCCCGGGGCGATCTCGCCAACTCCGATCCCGAGCTCGGGCAGGCTGACCGGCATGACGGGATGGGTGAAGAGGCGGGCGAGGACGTCGGCGGTCGAGACGTCGTAGAGCGCGGCGCCGGGACCGCTGACGCGGACGTCGAGGTCGCCGAGCTCGGTGAGGTAGGCGAGCCCGCAGACGTGGTCGATGTGGAAGTGCGTCAGCAGCACCTCCAGCCGCGTGCGCCCCGCCAGCAGCTCCCGATCGGTGATCAGGCGCCGGATGCCGGTGCCCGCGTCGACGACGATCGCGGTGTCGCTGCCCTCGGGCAGGATCAGCAGCGACGACGTCTCGCGCCGCCCCGTGGGGATGAAGCCGCCGCTGCCGAGGATGGTCGCGGTGGCCTCCATGTCCTACTCCGCGGCCGCTGGTGACTTGATGGTGGCGATGGGGGCCCCGGCCTGGATCGGCTCGCCCTCCTTGATGGAGAGGGTCTCGATCGTGCCCGCCTTGTGCGCGGTGATCTCGTTCTCCATCTTCATCGCCTCGATGATGCAGAGCAGCTGGCCCTCCTCGACCGTCTGGCCCTGCTCCACCAGCACCTTCCACATGTTGCCCTGCAGCGGGGAGACGAGCTCGTCGGCGCCGCCGCCGGCGCCCTTCTTGCGCTCGCCGCGCTTCTTGGGGCCGGCGCCGTTGACCCCGGCGGTGCCCGCGGCCACGGCCACGCCGCCGACCGGCGGCGGCCCGATCACGGTGACGTCGAAGCGGCGGCCCGAAACCTCGACGGTGTAGGCCTGCTCGATCTTCTCGTCCTCGTCGTCGGAGGGCGGGGCCGGCGCGGGGAAGGCGAGCGTCTTCAGCCACGCCTTGTCCTCGACGAGGTCGCGGCAGGTCTCGGCGTCGTTCCACTGGCGGGTGGCCAGCAGCGCGGTGTGGAACGGGATGAGGGTCTTGAGGCCCTCGATCTCGTACTCGCCCAGCGCGCGCAGCATGCGCCGCGTGGCGCTCTCGCGGTCCTTGTCCCAGACGATCAGCTTGGCGACCATCGGGTCGTACATCGGCGAGACCTCGCCGCCGGGGCCGACGCCGGAGTCGACGCGGACGCCCGGGCCGCTGGGCTCCTTGTAGTCGCCGATCTTGCCGGGCGCCGGCGCGAAGTTCCGCGCGGCGTCCTCGGCGTTGATGCGGCACTCGATCGCGTGACCGCGCAGGACGACGTCGTCCTGGGTGACGGTGAGCGGCTCGCCGGCGGCGGCGAGGATGCCCTCGCGCACGATGTCGATGCCCGTCACCATCTCGGTCACGCAGTGCTCGACCTGGACGCGGGTGTTCATCTCCAGGAAGAAGTACTCGCCGTCCTGGAGCATGCCCTCGATCGTGCCCGCGCCGACGTAGTCGACGGCCTTGGCCGCGTCGACGCCGATCTTGCCGATCCGGGCGCGCAGCTCCTCGTCGACGGCCGGGGCCGGCGACTCCTCGATGAGCTTCTGGTGGCGGCGCTGCACGGAGCAGTCGCGCTCGCCCAGGTGGATGACGCTGCCGTGGCGGTCGGCGAGGATCTGGACCTCGACGTGGCGCGGGTCGGGCAGGTAGCGCTCGAGGTAGACCGTGCCGTCGGAGAAGAACTTCTCGCCCTCGCGGGAGGCGCCCTCGAAGGCGTCCTTGAGCTTGTCCTCGGTCAGCGCGACGCGGAAGCCCTTGCCGCCGCCGCCCGACGCCGCCTTGACGGCGACCGGGAAGCCGATCTCGTCGTTGGCGATGCGCAGCGCGTCCTCGTAGGTGTCGACGGCCTCGGTCGTGCCGGGCACGATCGGGACGCCGGCGGCCTGCATCAGCTCGCGGGCCTTGGTCTTGGAGCCCATCGCGTCGATGGCCGACGCGGGCGGGCCGATGAAGACGACGCCGGCCTCCTCGCACGCGCGGGCGAAGGCGGCGTTCTCGGCCAGGAAGCCGTAGCCGGGGTGCACGGCCTCGGCGCCGGACTCCTTGACGACCTCGAGGATCTTGTCGACGTTGAGGTAGCTCTCGGCGGCGGTGGGGCCGCCCAGGAGATACGCCTCGTCGGCGCGCTGCACGTGCAACGCGTCGCGATCGATCTCCGAGTAGACGGCGACCG
This sequence comes from Baekduia sp., assembly GCA_036009425.1. Taxonomy (GTDB): domain Bacteria; phylum Actinomycetota; class Thermoleophilia; order Solirubrobacterales; family Solirubrobacteraceae; genus Baekduia. Next base: position 11,622 of record DASYLT010000138.1, read on the forward strand.
ACGCGATCCCCATCTCCTGCAGCGTCCGCATGACGCGGATGGCGATCTCGCCCCGATTTGCGACCAGAACCTTGGAGAACATGCGGCGCGGAAGGCTACTTCAGTG
>DASYLT010000139.1:0-15560 GCA_036009425.1 Baekduia sp.
TCACGCCAGGAGGGCGATGACGACGGAGGTCCGGCGCAGCTCCTGCGCCATCGGTCTCCGCCAACGTCCGGGGGCGGGTGGGCCTGTTGGGCGCGGTGGCGCCGCGGCGTTCGGGCCCACCCCGTGGGCACGGCAACCCGGCGAGGCGGGTGGGCCTGTCTGACGCGGTCGCGCCGCGGCGTTCGGGCCCAGCCGGCGCGCGGGGCGCAGGGCGTTCCGAGCGTGGGCGATGCCAGCGTCGGGGCGCCCCGTCGGACGCCGTCGCGCCGCGTCACGCCAGGAGGGCGATGACGACGGAGGTCCGGCGCACCTCCTGCGCCATCGGTCTCCGCCAACGTCCGGGGACGGGTGGGCCTGTTGGGCGCGGTGGCGCCGCGGCGTTCGGGCCCACCCCGTGGGCACGGCGACCCGGCGAGGTGGGTGGGCCTGTCTGACGCGGTTCCGCCGCGGCGTTCGGGCCCACCCGGTGTGCACGGCGACCGACTCGCTGGGTGGGCCTGTTGGCCGCGGTCGCGCCGCGGCGTTCGGGCCCACCCCGTGGGCACGGCGACCCGGCGAGATGGGTGGGCCTGGCTGACGCGGTGGCGCCGCGGCGTTCGGGCCCACCCCGCGTGCACGACGCGCAGGACGCTCCGAGGGACGGGTGGGCCTGTCGACGGACGCCCTACGTCCGCAAACAGGCCCACCCCTATCATCCGACGCCGCGGAGCACCAAGTGGGCCCGTCGACGGACGCCCTACGTCCGCAAACAGGCCCACCCCTCTCATCCCACGCCGCGGAGCACAACGTGGGCCCGTCGACGGACGCCCAACGTCCGCAAACAGGCCCAGCCGCTCCCGAGGCGGCGGCGGAGACCGAGCACGCCTCGCGCCCAACGCCAACCTCCCTGTCATCGCCCCCGCCGGGCGCTGCGTGGCACGCCAGCGTCCGCGCTGCGCACCAACCACACACGCCCCCGCCCCTCAGGCCGCCGCGCAGCGGTACACCACGCGCAGCCGCGACTGCAGCTGTGCGATGCGGGCGTCGAGGCGGGCGACCCGCTCCCGGCGTCCGGGGGTGCGCCGGCGCTTGAGCGCCGCCGCGGCGGTCGCCCGGTCCCGGCGCGCGCGGGTCAGCGCCGCGCGGTCGGTCGAGCAGACGGTCTTCGTGACCGTGACCCCGGACGGATCGCCGGGCTCCACCCCGCCCGCGCAGAGGTAGGTCGCGCAGTCGCGGTAGGGCTGCCACCAGTAGCCGCCGGGCTCGCGGGGGAGCAGGCCGTTCTCGGCGCTGTCGGGCGCCGCGGTGCACATGCCGGGCTCGCCTTCGACCTCGATCGCGTCGCGGACCTCGATGCGGTCGACCATCGCCAGCAGCCGGTCGTCGCCGACGTTCGCGGTGCGCGCCAGGATCACGTGGTAGCCGTCGGCGGCATCCGGGATGACGTCGTCGTAGGAGGTCGGGTGGTAGCGCGGGCAGGTGAACTTGACGCTGATGCCGTGCGTCGCGTCGGCGATCGTCGTGCCGGCCGCGGGCGCGCGCGCCTCGGTCGGCAGGTCGTCGCGCCGCGCTCCCGCAACGCCCGGCAGCGCGCCCAGGAGCACGGCGGCCAGCGCCACGACCACCGCCCACGGGACCCACCTCCCTCGACCCTCCACGGGCCGACCCTACATGGAGCTAATGGAGCCCCGCCAGGGGGCAGACCAGCAGCGCCGCGTGCACCTGCCCGGCGGCCGCGGCGTGCGCGTGCCCGCCATCGTGCTCGGCCGTGCGCTTCAGCGGCGAGCGGTCCGCGCGGACCGCGCTGAGCAACCGCGTGGTGTTGCTGGCCAGGTCGCGGACGAACACGCCGGTCAGCCCGCGCGGCTTGCTCGGCCCGAGGTTGCCGGCCGTCGAGGCGAACACGACGCGCCGGCCGTCGGCCGACACCGCCGGCTCCGAGGCATAGCCGTCGGCGGCCGAGCCCGCAGCGCCGTTGCGGCGGCTGACCAGCGCGGTGCGCCCGGTCGCGCGGTCGAAGAGGTAGATCCGCGACCGCAGGCCCTTGATCGACGAGCTGTGGAACTTCAGCCGCGCGACGAACGCGACCCAGCGCCCGTCGGCCGAGATCGCCGACTGCGACGCGTCGCCCGGCGCCGAGCCGCTGGCCAGGACCGTCGTGCCGGCGCGCAGGTCGCGGATCCACACGCGCGAGCGGTTGCCGCGCGCGCCGAGGTTCGTGGCCCGGGACGTGAACGCCACGACCGTGCCGTCGTGTGAGACCGCGGGCTCGTAGGCGTCGGAATCGGCCGGGGCGCCCGAGGCCCCGCCCGCACGCGATACGAGCACCCGCTCGCCGTCGCTGCGCACCGGGTGCAGGTAGACCAGCGTCCGGCCGTCGGGCTCGTCGGCCTCGGTGCCGGCCATCTGCGTGCCGTCGCCCGACACCCGGGGCAGGAACGAGGCCCCGCGCTCGCCGTGCTGTGCGATCAGCCGCTCGCGATGCGTCGCGCGGTTGAACACGTACAGCCCGTTGCGCGCCGGCTCGTCGGCGGTGGCGTTGTCGGCCGCCTCGTAGCCGACCGTCTGCCCGTCGGCCGAGATGGTGGGGTTGAACGCGGTCCGCGTGGGCTTGCCCGCGCGATCGAAGTGGCTGACCTTCTCGACGACGCCCGAGCGCAGGTCGCGCACCAGCACCGACATCTGCCCGACGCGCTTGGCCAGCGGGTAGGTCGACTCGGCGGTCTCGAACGCGACCGCGCTGCCGTCGGCGGCCAGCACCGAGTTGTAGGCCGAGTGCGGCTTGCGCTTGGCGGGGTCGGACTGCGGGCTGATCGTGAAGCGCCCCTTCCCGTCGAGCCGGTCGCCCGCGACGTGGATCTCGCCCAGCAGCTCGGCCAGGTGGATGGTGGTGCGGTACGCGTCCCAGACGACCGTCTGGCCGTCGGCCGAGATCGACGGGTGCTTGGCCAGGTCGCCCGGCGGCAGGTCGGGCTTGTTCTTGCCGCCCGTCGGGCCGTTGTAGCGCGACTGTCCCAGCCAGCGCGGGACCTGGCGCAGCTGGCGCGCGAGCTGCGCGTCGGCCTGGTGGCGGCTGGTCTGGCCGTAGCGGACGCCGAGCGCCTGGGACGCGCGGAGCACCCGGTCGATCCCGCGCTGCATCGCGACCCGCGTGTGGTCGTGCAGCTCGCCGATCTGCAGCGGGCTCAGCTCGGAGCGGCGCAGCAGCAGGAACTCGCGCTGCGTCTTGACGCCGAAGATCCGCGTCGCGTGATCGGCGATCGCCGTCTGGTGCAGGTCGTGGAAGAGGATGTGCTGGCCGAGGTGGCCCTGCGTGATCGTGCGGCGTGTGTGATCGGTGAGGGTTCTCAGCAGATGGGCGGAGACCGTGCGGCGCCGTGGGGCGACCAGGGCCCGGACGAGGCGCTCGCGCTTCCAGCCGCGCCGCGCGGCGAACTGCGCCAGCGTGTTGGTGGCGTCGACGCGCACCCAGCGGAAGACCTCGCCGCGCGTCGTGTGCAGCAGCGTGTAGAGCCGGTCCTCGTCGAACGGCAGCCAGCGCAGGTTCACCCAGCCCTCGTCCGGGATCCAGTGCGGCTGCGCGCCCGGCGGCGCGAGCGAGTCGGCCGCCTGCGCCGACGGTGCGGCGGCCAGCAGGCAGCAGGTCACGACGGTCACGCAGAGCAGGCGCCTCATCCCGTTCCCGAACGTACCGGTTCGGACGGAGGTGACGCCACCGGTCCGTTTGCCGACACGGCGTCGTGCCAGAGCGTGAACGCCATCAGCGCCCACAGCGGCCGGGCGAGGTCCTCCTCCCGGGCGACGTGGCGCGCCAGCAGCGCCTGCACCGCCGCGGGGCGCAGGAAGCCCTGGCGCCGCAGCGTCGCTTCTGAGAGCACGTCGGCGGCCAGGCCCCGCAGCGGCCCGCGCAGCCACGCCGCGGCCGGAGCGACGAAGCCGCGCTTGGGTCCGCGCACGATGTCGGCCGGCAGCAGCGGCGCCGCCGCGTCGCGCAAGATCGCCTTGGTCTGCAGTCCGCGGAGCTTGGCCGCCGTCGGCAGCGTGCGCGCCAGCTCGGCGACGACCGGGTCCAGGAACGGCACGCGGATCTCCAGCCCATGGGCCATGCCGGCGCGGTCGGTCTGGAGCAGGAGGTCGTCGGCGAGGAACGTGCCGAGGTCGACGTCCTGCAGCCGGGCGATCTGGGGCGCGCCGGCCGTCTCGGCCCAGCGCGCGCGGTGTACGGCGAGCGGATCAGCGGTGCCGCGGCACACCGGCTCCACGAGCGCGGCACGCGCCTCGGGCGACAGGATCTCCTTGAACGCGTGGTGGCGCTCCAGCACATCGAGCCCGGCGCCGCGGGCCAGGCGACGCAGCCGGAAGTCGAGGCTCAGGTTCCGCGACGAGCTCGGCCGGCGGGCGACGACCGGAGCGATCGCCGCCGCCGCGCCGGCGCCGCGAGCGCCGAGGCGAGCGGCCGCGTAGGTCTGGTAGCCGGCGAACAGCTCGTCGCCGCCCTCGCCCGAGAGCACCACCTTGCGCTGCGCGGCGGCATGGCGCGCGGCAAGCCAGTAGGGCAGCGCGGTGCTGTCGCCGCGCGGCTCGTCGAACGTCCACGCCAGGTCGGCGAGCAGTGAGGCGTCCTCCGCGCCGCAGGTGATGACGTGATGGTCGGTTCGGTAGCGCGCGGCCACCGCGCGCGCGGCGGCGGTCTCGTCGAAGCTGCGCTCCGCGAAGCCGACGGTGAACGTCGCCAGCCCCGGTCCCGCCTCCTGCGCGGCCAGCGCGCAGATCAGCCCGGAGTCGACCCCGCCGCTGAGCAGCACGCCGACCGGCACGTCGGCGACCAGGTGCGCGCGCACCGCGTCGCGCAGGCGCTCGCGCAGCTCGGTGGCCAGCTCGGTGCGCGACGCCCCGCGCCGCACGTCGTCCTCGTGGGCCGGCAGGTCGCGCGCCCAGCGCTCCACGCGCACCGGGCGCCCAGGCGCGACGATCAGCCGGTGCCCGGCCGGGAGCTTGCGCACGGCGGCCAGCATGGTCCGCGGCGCCATGACCGCGTCGATGGCGAGGTACTGCTCGAACGCGTCGAGGTCGACGGCGCGCGACAGGCCGTCGAGCGCCAGCAGGGCCTTGGTCTCGGAGGCGAACGCGAGCTGCCCGTCGACCTCCGCGTAGACCAGGGGCTTGATCCCGAACCGGTCGCGGGCGAGCACCAGGCGCCGGCGTCGCCCGTCCCAGACGGCGACGGCGAACATCCCGCGTAGGTCCTCGACGAAGTCGTCGCCGCGCTCCTCGTAGAGGTGCACGAGCACCTCGGTGTCGCTGCGCGTGGTGAAGCGATGGCCACGGGCGACGAGCCGGTCGCGGAGCGCGGCGAAGTTGTAGATCTCGCCGTTGAGGACGACGTGGACGGTGCCGTCCTCGTTGGCGATCGGCTGGTGGCCGCCGGCCGGATCGATGATCGCCAGCCGGCGGATGGCCAGCGCGGCCGGGCCGTCCACCAGCGTGCCGGCGTCGTCGGGGCCCCGATGCGCGAGCGCCGCGCTCATGGCTCGCAGGCCCGGCTCGTCGACGGGCCGGGCACCGTCGAGCGCGATGAGACCGCAGATCCCGCACATGCGGGCCGGAGCCTAACGGCCCACTAGGTCATGGTCAGCGCTGCAGCGTTGCTGAGACCAGCCCGGCGACCGCGCCGGTGGGCGGCGTGGACGCGTCGGAGCCGAGCAGCGGCCAGGCCAGCGGGCCGACGAGCATCGCCCGCACGAACTCGGGGTCGGCGTCCTCGCCGTGGTCGGCGAGCTCGCCGCGCTCGCCGGCCCGGTGCAGGATCGCCGCGACCCGCTCCCGGTCGGGCGCGCTCCAGGCGTCATGGAGGCGATGGGCGAGCTCCATGTCCAGGCCACGAAGGCGGTCGAGGACCAGCTGGCCGAGCGCTTCGAGATCGCCGTGCAGCGACCCGGTGTCGCAGAGCTCTGGGTGGTCCGAGGTCAGGAACGGGCGCGTACCGATCATGAGGAACGCTAACGTACATCAAGTGGAGCCGCCTGTCGACCGCCATTCGTCGAAGTTCGTCGCGGCGCTCCGCGGCGACGCCGGCACGCTGCCGCCGGGACCGCAGGCGCTGTCGGACGAGCAGGTCGCCGCGTCGCACCGCGCGCGGCTCGTCGCGGGCCTCGCCGAGGTGCTGAGCGCCAAGCGCTACGCCGATGTCACGGTCGCCGACGTCGTCGCCTGCGCCCAGGTCTCGCGCCGCACGTTCTACGGCCACTTCCCCGACAAGGAGGCGTGCTTCCTGGCGACCTACGAGGCGTGCGCGGACCTGATGATGGACTGGACCGCCCGCGCGGTCATCGACGGCGGCGGCCGCACCTACGACGAGCGCATCGCCATGGGCGTGCGCATGTACCTCGGGACGCTCGCGTCCGAGCCCGGGCTCGCCCGCGCGTTCCTACACGACGTGCTGTCCGTCGGGCCGGAGGCGCTGCGCCGCCGTCGCGTGGTCAACGACCGCCTGGCCGCGATGATCCGCGCGGTGGCCGAGCAGCACCGCGCCGAGCTGCCCGACGGCTACGCCATCCACCCCGACATGGCCCAGGCCCTGGTCGGGGCGCTCGAGGAGCTCGTGCTGATCGCGATCTCCGACGAGCGCACCCACGACCTCCCGCGCCTGACCGAGACGGCGACGCGCCTGGTGCACGCGGCGCTCGTCGCGGGGGCCTAGCCCTCGGCCGGCGGTCGCACCGGCCCCGTGGGCGCGTCGCCCTCCAGCCGCCGGACCCAGAGCTCGCGCACGACGATGATCGTGGCGGAGATGATCGGCACGGCCACGACGAGTCCTACGAAGCCGAAGAGGTTGCCGACGAGCACGACGCCCACGAGCACGACCGCGGGATGCAGCGACACCGCGCGGGCCATGACCATCGGGATGATGATGTTCCCCTCGACCTGCTGGACGACCAGGTAGACGCCCAGCGTGACGAGCGCCGTCGTCGCCGACCGCTCGGCCAGCGCGAAGAGCACGGGCGGCACGCCACCGGCGACCGCGCCGAAGTAGGGCACGACGACGCACAGCGCCGACAGGATCGAGAACACGAGCGCGTAGTCGAGCCCGACGAGGCTCAACCCGATGTACAACAGCACGCTCGTGACGAGCATGTCGACGAGCACCCCGTACTGCCACCCGATCCACTGCCCGCGGATGTCGGTCATCGCCTCCTGCACCCACTCGCGCCGGTCCGGCGGGAACAGGCGCAGCGTCCCGTCGACCAGCGGGCGCGGGTTGATGGCCATGTAGAACGCGCCGACGAGGACGAGCACGATCGCGCCCAGGGCGCCGGCGACGCCGAGCCCGACCTGGGCGATCGGGCCGAGCAGGCCCTGCGGCTTGTCGAGCACGTCCTGCACGGAGCGCTGGAGGCTCTGGCCGGTGGCTCCCGGCTGGGTGGAGCGCGACGCGCCGAGGCGCTCGCGCAGCTGGTCGACCAGGCCAGGGAGCTGGTCGGCGAAGCGCTGCAGCTCGGAGACGAACGGCGGGATCGCCAGGTACAGGACGCCGCCGACCACCGCGACGATCGTGACGAGCGCCAGCAGCGCGCCGACGAACCGCGGGACGCGGTGGCGCTGCAGGCGGGTGGCGGCCGCTTCGAGCGGCAGAGCCAGGACGATCGTGATGACGACGAGGACGAAGAGGCTGGCCAGCTGGCGGAAGAGCATCCAGCCGGCGACCAGGGCGGCGGCCAGCAGGACCGCGCGAACCGCGTCCGACGAGCGCGTCGCCGATGCCGGGCCGCCGACGCGATGGGCGGTGCCGTCGGTGGGCGTCGCCGTGCTGCGGGTCGGGGGCAGGCGGGGACCGGTCCTGGGAGCCTCGAATGCCACGGAGAGCGTCTGCCCGCCAGCTGCGGGCGTCATGCACCACACCAGGCGGCTACCGTCTGCCGCGTGCGCTCCGTCGTCGACTTCTACCGTGCCCGGCCGCTGGTCGGGATCATCGTCTTCTGCGTCGGCCTGGCGATCGCGGTCGCGACCGTCAGCCTCCAGAAGGGCGACGGGATCGTCCTGCCGGTGGCGTTCACGGCGCTGATGGGTGTTGTGGTGGGCGGTGTCGTGGGGTTGGGACGGCCGCGCAGGTCGTGAGCGGCGCCGCAGCACCACTGCCCGCCAAAGAGCTACCGCACCACCCGCAGCGCCTCCACCCTCCGCGCCGCCTCCGCCAGCGTCGGCAGCGCCACCCGCGCCGGCACGCGCCCGGCGCCCAAAGCCGAGACTGCACCGGCAGCCGCCGCCCCACCTTGCCGCTTCGGCGGCGCATACCGCACCGCCCGTCCACCGATCCGGCCCGTCACGAGGCCACTGGCCTTCACTCGCAGCGTCCCGTCCAGCCGGCCGGGCCCGTCGATCGTCAGGGTCCCGACGTCGGCGGTCGACGAGGCGCTCAGGGAGCCGGAGACCTTCAGGCCCCGCACCACCTCGTAGTCGTGCAGCCGCAGGCGCGAGCCGTCGGCCGACGCCGCGAAACGCCCGCCGCGCAGGCCGCCGCCTTGGATGCGCGTGAAACCGGCGTAGAGCGTCTGCAGCGCGGAGATCTGCGCGTCGACGATCACGTCGAGGGCACCGAACAGCACGCGCCCGCGGTCGCCCGCGACGCCGGGCGCCCGGCGGTAGTCCGACAGCGACCGGGCCGGGCGCGCCAGCACGGACACCGCGTTGCTGCGTCCCGCGCACGGCGTGCCGATCGAACCGCCGTCGGCGAAGCGCTTCAGCGCCCGGGCGGCGCAGCCGGTGATGTCGCTGTCGAGCACGTCGTGGCCGGTGCCCGCGACGGTCAGCAGCTGCCCGTGCGGCAGCGACGGGAGCAGCTCGCGCGAGTTCTCCAGCGGGGTGCGCGTGTCCAGCCGTCCGCTGAGCAGCAGCGTCGGCACGTCGGGCAGCGGGTCGGCCGACGGGCCGGCGGGCGTGTCGCCCAGCGGCCAGCGCAGGCAGTCGTGAGCGACCGAGGTGTCGATCACCGCGTTGCGGGTGAACGGCGCGAACGCGCTGTCGGGCAGCGCGTCGGTGCCGTGGCGCCAGAGCGTCCAGCGGTCGGGGTACGGCGTCTGCAGCGTGTAGGGCAGCCGCACGTCGGCGCAGGTCGTCGCGACGTTGAGCGTCGAGCTGAACTCGGCGACCGGTGTCGGCGGACCCTGCGCATAGCGGCGCAGGCGCAGCAGCGGCGCGGCGTCCCCGCGCGTCGCCGAGGCGATCGCGCCCGGCAGCGCGGCCTGCAGGAACGGGTTGAGATCGCCCGACATGATGATCAACAGCAGCTCGGACTGGTCGTGGATCGCCGTCCGGTGCGCGGCGCCGAGCGAGTCGGGCACCGAGCCGCGCACGGCCCCGGCGGTCAGCACGCGCGTCAGCCGGGCCAGGTCGCCGACCGGGTCCTTCGTCGCGCCGAGGCAGCGGCTCGCCGCGCACTGCTCGGCCAGCACGCGCGGCAGCCGCTCGAAGGTGTCGAGGAAGTAAGGGTCGATCCCGTCGGGGCCGACCACGGAGTCGAGGATGAGCCCGTCGGTTGTCGCGGGGAACCGGCGCGCGTACTGGGCGGCGACGTAGGTCCCGTAGCTGACGCCCATCAGCTCGATCTTCGGGGCGCCGATCGCCACCCGCACGGCATCGAGGTCGAGCACCGAGTCGGTCGTCGAGTAGAACTGCCGGCGCGGGCCTAGCGCCGTCATGCAGGCCTCCACGATCCGCGTGTTGACGACGTCCAGCGAGCCGAGCGCCTGCAACGGCGGGCAGCTGAGCGGGCCCGAGCCACCGGTGCCGCGCTGGTCGACCAGCACGAGGCGCCGGTGCGCCAGCGCGGGCGCCAGCGAAGTCCTGAACGAATCGGCGAACGGCACCGACGGCTGTCCCGGGCCGCCCGAGAGCGCCAGCAGGAAGCCGCTCGCGCCCTCGCGCGGCGGCTCGACCGCGACCGACAGCTTCACGGTCCCCGGCACGCGCCCGGAGTGGTCCAGCGGCACCGTCACTCTCCCACACCGGAAACCGGTGTTCTGGGGGCACGGGTGCGTGTCGAGGGCCGAGGCGGAGGCCGCGCCGGCGCCCAGCGCGGCGAGGCAGGCGGCGAGAGCAGGGAGAACGCGACGCACCATGAGGCGCGGACGGTACCCGTTGCGGCCGCACAAGATCGACGGCGCGACGCGCCAACGTGAGCGGAACGTCGATTCGTGGACGAACGGCCGAGTCAAGCTCCGCGCCCGGGAAGCCGATGCCCTCTCTGATGAGCGACCACTTCGCGGTGCGATGCAGAGGCTGTCAGTTCACCTGGAACACCGCGGCGATGGCCGAGGGGCTGAAGGTCCTCGGCGCCTGCCCGAAGTGCCGGGGCGAGCTCGAGTTCGGCGACCGCGCGGCAGCGGCGCCGGTGGCCGAGGCGCCCGACGCCGCCACCCCGACCGCGGCACCGCACCTGGTGCTCGGCATCCCGCGGATCTAACCGCTCAGGGTGAACCCTGCGATGTCCGCGCGTCGTAGCGCGGGCAGCGCAGCACGGGCATGCGCGGATACTTGGGCCAGTCGGGGTCCTTCAGACCGATCCGGCACATCGAGAACGTGGAGCCGCGACCGCTGCGCACGAGCTGCTGGTGGACGCACGCGTCGCACAGGCCGAACCGCTGAGTCGTCATCGCGCCGCCAGCATGCCACGCCCGTACCCTGACGGGATCCTGCGCAGTTCGTTTCCTGTGCAACTACACTGGATGACCGTTGGCCACGTTTCGCAGACTGCTCGGCTTCCTCCGGCCCTACCGCCCCGCGGTGGCGCTGTCGGCTGTCCTCGCCGCCCTCGCCATGGGCGCGACGGTCGTGATCCCGTGGCTGACCGGCCAGGCGATCGACCAGATCCGCGGCGGGGACAGCAGCGACCTGGACCGCCTGGGGATCCTGATCGCCGTCGCGGGCGTGGGCCGGCTCGTGCTCACCGTCTCGCGCCGGCTGGTCGCCGGCCGCGTGTCGCTGGCCGTCGAGCAGGACCTGCGCCAGGGGCTGTACTCGCACATGCTGTCGCTCGAGCTCGCGTTCTTCGACCGCCAGCAGACCGGCCAGCTGATGTCGCGCGCGACGGTCGACCTGCAGGCCGTGCGCTTCTTCCTCGGCTACGGGCTCGTCTTCATCCTGCAGTCGGCGCTGACCATCGTCCTGGCGGCTGTCGCGATGCTGCTCGTCGACCCGGTCCTGGCCGCGATCTCCCTTCTGCCGGTCCCGTTCGTCGTGCTGATCGCCGCGCGCTACGGACGCCGCGCCCGGCCCGCGCAGCAGGCCGTCCAGCAGCGCCTCGCCGAGCTGACCGCCGACGCCGAGGAGTCCATCGGCGGGATCCGCGTGGTGAAGGCGTTCGCTCGTGAGGACCGCCAGCTCGAGCGCTTCGCCGGCACCACTGCGCGCGTCTTCGACCAGGAGATGATCGCCACCAAGCTGAGCGCGTTCTACCAGCCGCTGATCGGGTTCCTGCCGCAGATCGGCCTGGCGTGCGTGCTGCTGATCGGCGGCCGGCGCGTGGTCTCGGAGCACATCACGCTCGGCGACTTCGCCGCCTTCTACGCCTACCTCCTGATGCTGCTGTCGCCCATGCGCCAGCTCGGCATGTCGCTCGGCCTGGCCCAGCGCGCGACCGCCTCGGGCGCGCGCATGTTCGAGATCCTCGATCGGGCCGCGGAGATCACCGCGCCCGCCGGCGCGCAGCCGCTGCCCGCCGGCAACGGCCACGTCGAGCTGCGCGACGTCACCTTCGGCTACGCCGGCACGCCCGCCCCGACGTTGCACGACGTCTCGCTCGACGTGCCCGCGGGCACGACCGTCGCCCTCGTCGGCGCCACCGGCTCGGGCAAGACGACGCTCGTCCAGCTGCTCGGACGCCTCTACGACGTCGACGAGGGAGCGGTCCTGATCGACGGCGCCGACGTGCGCTCGCTCGATCCCGTGGAGCTGCGCCAGTCGATCGCGATCGTCGACGACGCGCCCTTCCTCTTCAGCACCACCATCGCCGACAACATCGCCTACGCCCGCGGCGGCGCCGACCACGTCGACCGCGCCGACATCGAGCAGGCCGCCCGCCGCGCGCAGGCCCACGAGTTCATCGCGACGCTGCCCGACGGCTACGACACGCGCGTCGGCGAGCGCGGGCTGACGCTCAGCGGTGGACAGCGCCAGCGCGTGGCCATCGCGCGTGCGCTGCTGGCCGACCCCCGCGTGCTCGTGCTCGACGACGCGACCTCCGCGGTCGACGCCTCGACCGAGCAGCAGATCACGGCGGCCCTGCGCGAGGCGATGGCGGGACGCACCACGTTCATCATCGCCCACCGCCTGAGCACGATCGCGCTGGCCGACACGATCGTGGTCGTCGAGGACGGCCGCATCGTCGCCGAGGGCACCCACGACGAGCTGGTGGGCGAGTCGCCGCTGTACGCCGAGATCGTCGAGAAGGGCCTGCCCGACCAGGTCTTCCTGAACCGCAACCCCGTCGAGCGCGAAGTGGCGGGCTTCTGATGCGCGCCGAGCAGGCCGCGGGCCTGAGCCGCCGCGACGACCTGCGCCGCCGCCTCCGGGCCACCGGCGGGCGCCGCCGCAAGGTACGCGGGCTGATGGAGCTGCTGCGGCCCTACCGCGGACGCACGGCGCTGATGTTCGTGGCCCTGATCCTCGGCACGGCCGCCTCGCTGGCGCCGGCGCCGCTGGCCAAGCAGGCGATCGACCGCGGCATCACCAAGGGCGACCTCGGGGCGCTCAACCTCATCGTCGTGCTCTTCGTGGCCAGCGCGCTGATCGTCTGGGGCACGTCCTACGTGCAGACCTACCTGACCAACTGGGTCGGCCAGCGCGCGCTGCAGGACCTGCGCCTCGACATCTTCGAGCACCTGCAGGAGATGCCCGTCGGCTTCTACGAGCGGCGGCCGGCGGGCGTGCTGATCTCCCGCCTGACCAACGACGTCGAGGCGCTGAACTCGCTGGTCACCGACGCCGTCACGACGCTGTTCCAGGCATCGCTGACGCTCGTCGGCTCGGTCGTGATCCTGCTGCTGTTCGACGTGAACCTGGCGCTGCTGACCTTCCTCATCTTCCCCGTGATGGCGGTCGCCTCCTTCGCCTTCCGGATCGCCTCGGCCGACGCGTTCAAGCGCACGCGCGAGACGATCGGCGCGATCACCGCCTACCTGCAGGAGACGCTGTCGGGCATCCGCGTCATGCGCTCCTTCGCCCAGGAGCCGCGCCACCTCGGCCGCTTCGGCGCGCTCAACGCCGCCAACCGCCAGGCCAACATGACGACGGTGAACCTCAACGCCGCCTACTTCCCGGCCGTCGAGTTCATCAGCTCGCTGGCGACCGTCGGGATCCTGCTCTACGGCGGCCACCAGGTGCTGCAGGGCGACGTGACCGTCGGCGTGCTGGTCGGCTTCATCGCCGCGCTCAACGGGTTCTTCGACCCGATCTCGCAGCTGTCGCAGGTCTACACGACCTACCAGTCCGGCATGGCGGCGCTCGACAAGATCTTCGAGCTGCTCGACGAGCGGCCCGACCTGACCGACAAGCCGGGCGCCGTCGACCTCCCCCGCCCCCTGCGCGGCGAGGTCGAGTTCGACGACGTGACGTTCGCGTACTCGACAGACGAGGGCACCAAGACCGCGCTGGCCGACGTGTCGCTGCACGTGCCGCCCGGGCAGACGGTCGCGCTGGTCGGCGCCACGGGCGCCGGCAAGTCGACGCTGGCCAAGCTGGCAGCGCGCTTCTACGACCCGACGTCGGGACGCATCCTCGTCGACGGCCACGACCTGCGCGACGTCACGATGCGCTCGCTGCGCTCGCAGATGGGCATCGTCCCGCAGGAGGGCTTCCTGTTCAGCGGCACGTTGCGCGACAACATCGCCTTCGGGATCGCCGAGGGCGACCCGGTCGACGACGCGCACCTCGAGGACGCCTGCCGCGCCGTCGGCGCGTGGGGCTTCGTCGAGCGCCTGGAGCACGGGCTGGACACCGAGATCGGCGAGCGCGGCGTGCAGCTCAGCGCCGGGCAGCGCCAGCTCGTCGCGTTCGCCCGGGCGCTGGTCGCCGACCCGTCGATCCTCGTGCTCGACGAGGCGACCTCCAACGTCGACCTGCACACCGAGACCGTGATCGAGCAGGGGCTGCGCCGCCTGCTCGCCGGCCGCACGGCGATCGTCATCGCCCATCGCCTGTCGACGATCCGCCAGGCCGGGCGGATCGTGGTCCTCGAGGGCGGCCGCATCGTCGAGTCGGGCACGCACGACGAGCTGCTGGCGGCCGAGGGGCGCTACTGGCAGCTCTACCGAGACTGGGCCGAGCAGGCCGCGGCCTGAGGAGCCGCGACCTGCTCGGGCGGGCGGGCCAACGGTCCCGGCGACCGCCGCGTGCCCTCCTTGCCCGCCAATCTCTGCTCGTCCCTGAGGTTCAGCTGGTCGGCAAGCTCAGCGCACCACGAGCTTGCCCTTCATGCCGGCCGCCCTGTGGCCGTCGACGGGGCAGTAGAAGTCATAGGTCCCTTTCTTGAGCGTCAAGGTGACCGTGGACGTCGATCCCGGGTTCGCCGTCTTGCCGTCCTTGTCGAGCCCGTGGCCCTCGACGGCGATCCCGTGCGGGATGCCCGATCCCTTCGGGTTGCTCATGACGACCGTCACGCGGCCATGCGTGGTGGTGAGCTTGGTCGTGTTGAACTTGAGCTTGCCCTGCGCGTCGGCCGACAGCTTGACCGTCTTGCCGGAGGCCGCTCCGGCGGGCTGATCGCGGACGAGCAGCAGGGCGCCGGCGCCGGCGACGAGAATCAGCGCTGCGACGCGCAGGCGCCGTGGAGCGGTGAGCAGGGCGGCCATGGGACTCCTTGGGGTGATGGACGAGTGCATCACGACAGACCCCGCGGCTCACCGATCCTTCCCGGCCGGTCTCGACCGGTCGGTCAGCGTCCGAACAGACGGCGCCGGCCCTTGGCGGGCTTGGCGCCGGAGGAGCCGCTCGCGGCGCGCGGGGGCGGTCCGGCGGACGGCGGCGGCGTCGACGCCCGCTGGCCGGTCGGCGCCTGCCGGCGCGCCGCGGAGAGCTGGCGGGCCCCTGGGCCGAGCGCCAGGCGATTGGCGTCGATCATGTTGTCGGGCACCTCCTCGGAGATGCGGGCCAGCAGCTCTTCGCGCTCCCGGCGCGCCTTGACGACGTCCACCAGCCGGCGATCGGTGGGGCGCAGCTCGGCGTCGGTCGCGGCGGGGATGTGGCGGACGCGAGCGCGCAGCGCGCTGTGGCGGACGGCGAGCGCCGCCTGCGTCTGCGCGTCGGCGACGTCGAAGGCCCAGCCGTGGAAGCCGACCCACACCACGCCGTTGCCCTCCTGCCGCAGGGCCGAGCGGGAGGACGCGAAGCGGAAGTGGCGGGCGAACGCGCCGGCCTCGCTCTCGTCGTGGAAGCGCAGGCGGAACCCGACGAAGACGTCGACGAACTGCCGCCCGAGCTCGCCGCCCTGCTCGCGCAGCGCCGGCAGGAGCGAGGGGTCGGCGCTGGGCAGGGCACGATCGTCCATCTGCCCGGATCGTCGGCCGTCGCCGAGACGGGTTGAGCGCCCT
>DASYLT010000140.1:0-1718 GCA_036009425.1 Baekduia sp.
GACCCCGACCCCAAGTTGCTCAGCTACCAGTACCTGCAGATGCTGCCGAAGATCGCCCAGGGCGACGCCAACAAGGTCTGGGTCATCCCGTCGGAGTTCACCGCCGCGCTGTCGCAGGCGACCCAGGCGCTCAGCGGCGACGCGAGCAAGGAGCCGCCCCATGGCGGACCTGGTCCGGCCTGACGTCGACGCCTACGCGGCCGCCCACACCACGGCGCTGCCGGCGTGGATGCAGCGCGTGCACGCCGAGGCGGTCGCCGACCTGCCGTACCCGTCGATGCTCAGCGGCCCGGTCGTCGGGCGGCTGCTGGAGACGCTCGTCTTCGCGCTGCGCCCGCGGCTGGTCGTCGAGGTCGGGACCTACGCGGGCTACAGCGCGCTGGCGATGGCCGCCGCGCTGCCGCCCGGCGGGCGCGTCGTGACGCTCGAGCTCGAGGAGGCACACGCCGACTTCGCTCAGCGCCATGTCGACGCCTCGCCCTACGCCGACCGCATCGAGATCGTGCGCGGTCCGGCGCTGGAGTCGCTGGCGCGGCTCGACGGCCCCTTCGACCTGGTGTTCATCGATGCCGACAAGACCGGCTACCCCGATTACTACGAGGCCGCGCTGGCCAAGCTCGCGCCGACCGGCCTGATCGTGGCCGACAACACGCTGCGCGACGGCGGCGTCCTGGCTCCCGACAGCGAGAGCGACCGCGTGATGGCCGCGCTCAACGACCGCTGGGCGTCCGACGAGCGCGTGATCGTCACGCAACTGACGGTCCGCGACGGCGTGACGCTGATCCGGCCGCGCTGAGCGCCCGCAGCGCTCGACCGGCGCCCCAGGCGCCGTACACTGCGGGGCCTCGTGTTCGACGCCCTTGCCGAGAAGCTCCAGGAGACCCTGTCCGACGTCCGCGGCCGCGGCACGCTGACCGAGGACGACGTCAACAAGGCGATGCGCGAGATCCGGCTCGCGCTGCTGGAGGCCGACGTCAACTTCAAGGTCGTCAAGACGTTCACGGCCACGGTCAAGGAGCGCTGCCTCGGCGCCGGCGTCCTGGGCCAGCTCAACCCCGGCCAGCAGGTCGTCAAGATCGTCAACGAGGAGCTGACGGCCCTGATGGGCGGCTCCTCGGCCGGCATCACCTTCGCGCCGCGCCCGCCGACGGTCATCCTGATGGCGGGCCTGCAGGGCTCGGGCAAGACGACCGCGACGGCCAAGCTCGCGCGCTTCCTCAAGGAGCAGAACAGCTCCTCGGTCGCGGTCGCCGCCTGCGACGTCTACCGCCCGGCCGCCGTGGAGCAGCTGATCAAGGTCGGCGGCCAGGCCGGCGCCGCGGTCTACGAGCAGGGGACCGACAAGGACCCCGTCGACATCGCCCGCTGGGCGCTGGACCGCGCCAAGCAGGAGGGCAAGGACGTGTTGATCGTCGACACGTCCGGCCGCCTGCACGTCGACGAGCGCCTGATGCAGGAGCTCAAGGACATCCGCAAGGCCGTCCGGCCGACGTCGATCCTGCTCGTGGTCGACGCGATGACCGGCCAGGACGCCGTCAACGTGGCCACGCAGTTCGCCGAGGCCGTCGATTTCGACGGCGTCGTCATGTCCAAGCTCGACGGTGACGCTCGCGGCGGCGCCGCGCTCTCGGTCAAGGCCGTGACCGGCAAGCCCATCCTCTTCGCCTCGGTCGGCGAGAAGCTCGAGCAGTTCGAGCCGTTTCATCCCGACCGGATGT
>DASYLT010000141.1:0-5133 GCA_036009425.1 Baekduia sp.
CCGGCGTTGCGCACGAACCACTGGTAGGTCTCGACGGTGACGGGGCCGTCGGTGCGGCCGGTGCCCTCGCCGTCGAGCAGGGGCGGCGACTCGCGGTGGCCGTAGCCGCGCGTGTGCAGCTCGCCGAGGAACTGGTCGACCAGGTTGCGGCGGTGGGTGAGGATCAGGACGCCGCCGGTGCGGGTCGCGTCCACGAAGCCCATGGCGGCGACGGTCTTGCCGGCGCCGGTCGCGTGCTCGAACCAGAAGCGCTTGCCGGCGTTGGGGTCCTCGGCCGCCTCCTCGGAGACGTCCTCGTCGACGTCGTCGTCCTCGGTGTCGTCCTCGTAGGACTCCTCCTCGGCCGGCTCGTCGTCGTGGTCGTCCTCGTCGAGGTCGTCGAGGCCCTCGATCTCGATGTCGACGGGAGTGCGGTCCTCCTCCTCGTCGTCCTCGTCGTCCTCGTCCTGCTCCTCCTCGGGCTCATCCGGCTCGGGCTCGGGCTCGGCGACCGGCGCCTCGTCACGCGGGAACTCCGGCGCGGGGGCGTCGTCGACGGCGAGCACGGGCGCAGCCGCCGCATCGCTGCCGGCGGCACCCTTCTGCGTCGCCGCCAGCAGCGCGACGAGCGTCCCCGAGAGGGCGTCGACCTGGTGAGGGTTGAGCAGGGTCCCGTCGGCCAGCCGCGGCTCGTCCTCGCTCAGGACGCGCTCAAGGCCGAGCAGCAGCGCGTAGCGGCGCCGCCACTTGGTCGAGGGGACCGGGGCGCCCGCGTCGATCTCGCGCAGCGCGGCGTCCAGCGCCCGGCGACGGGCGCTGCCGGGGGCGAGCGCGGTGCTCGCGTCCTCACCCTCGTGGATGAAGCGCTCGTGCGTGAACGCCTCGGCCTTTGCGACCAAGGTGGGATCGGGAATCGATGCGGCCTCGACGGCCTGCGTCGTGGATTCAGCCATGAAACGGCTCGCTCTTCGTGAGGAGCGCCCGCGAAGACCTGCGGCGGACGGATGCTTGCAGTCCTCGACGGACCAGGGGGAAGCGAGAAGGACGTCCCTGCACCAGCAGCTGCTCCCTCGCCTCGTGTTCCAAGGATAGCCGATCGCGCCGACGATCCACAGAAACTGCCACCCTGTGGGGCATGTCCCGTCGCCTGCTGATGGTCCTCGGCGCCGTGGCCGTCGTCGTCGTGGTCGTCATCGGGCTCTCGCAGACGCATACGAGCAACACGCCACCCAAGGCCAACACCTTCGACCTGGCGGCCGCGCAGCGCTCCCTGGCGGGCGCGCCGGGCCCTCTGGCCGCCCTGCACGCGCAGGCCAACACGCTGCTGCCCGGCTCCAAGACCGGCGTCCAGCAGCGCATCGAGCAGCTCAAGGGGCATCCCGTCGTGGTGAACAAGTGGGCGTCCTGGTGCGGACCCTGCCGCTACGAGTTCCCGGCCCTGCAGCGCAACAGCGTGCGCTTCGGCAAGCAGGTGGCGTTCCTCGGGCTGGACTCCGGCGACGAGGACGCCGCGGCGAAGCGGTTCCTGCAGAAGTTCCCCCTGACGTACCCGAGTTACATCGATCGCAAGACGCGGATCGCCCAGGCGCTGGAGATCGGCAAGAACTACCCGACGACGATGTACTACGACGCCGCCGGCAAGCTCCAGTACGTGCACCAGGGCCTGTACTCGACCGACGCGGCCCTGGCCGCCGACATCCGGCGCTACGCGTTGGGCCGCCCGTCGTGATGGCGCGTGCCTGAGGTCCGCATCGACCCCCTCACGGGGCTGCGGACGATCATCGCCGCGCGGCGGGCCGACCGCCCGGGCGGCTGGGTCACCATGGGGGACGCGCCGCCGATCGACCCCGAGACCGACCCGTTCGCTCCCGGGCACGAGGACCGGACGCCGCCTGAGCTCTATGCCGTGCGTCCCGGCGGCGGCGCGCCCGACTCGCCCGGTTGGGCGGTCCGCGTCGTGCCGAACCTGTACCCCGCGCTGACGCGCGACGAGGCCGAGCCGGCGCCGTCGCACGATCCGGACCTCTACACCGCGGTCGCCGCCTACGGCAACCACGAGGTGGTGATCAACGCCCCGGACGCCGTGACATCGCTCGCCGACCTGCGCCCCGAGCAGGTCGCGGTGGCGATGGAGGCCTGGCGCGCCCGGATGTGCGTCCACGCCGAGTCCGGCGCGGCCTGCGTGCACGTCTCGGTCAACGAGCGCGCCGAGGCCGGCGCCTCGCTGCCGCACACCCACGCGCAGGTGTACGCCATGGACTTCGTCCCCGCGCAGATCGCCCGCGAGCGCGAGCGCTTCACGGCGCACGCGATGCGGACGATGGGCGGCAACCTGCTCCAGGACCTCGTCGCCGACGAGGTCCGCCAGCGCGACCGCGTCGTGGCGATCGACGACGAGGCGGTGGTCCTCGCGCCCTACGCGGCGCGCCAGCCCTACCAGCTGCTGCTGGCCCCGCGCCGACCGCGCGCGCGCTTCGAGGACGACGGGCCGCTCGGCGCCTCGCTGCTGCACGACGTGCTGAACCGCCTCCGGCGCCTGCTGGGCTTCATGCCGCCGCTGAACCTCTGGGTCCGCACGGCGCCGCTGGGCGCCGAGCAGTTCTGCTGGCGCATCGACGTCGTCCCGCGACTCACGCACCTGGCCGGCCTGGAGCTCGGCACCGGCGTGCACCTGGACATCGTGGCGCCCGAGCACGCTGCGGCGCAGCTGCGCGACGCGTGATCCTCGTCGTCCTGGCGATCATCGCCTCGACCGCGGTCGGCGTCGCCGCCGAGCGCCGCTGGGCGGCCGGCGCCGTGCAGTTCGGACGCACGCTCATCGACACGATGGTCTGGGCGCTGCTGCCGTTCATCACGTTCTTCATCGTCGCCCGGCTGCATCTGGGCGGCGGCGTGGGCATCGGCCTGGCGCTGGGCTTCGTCGAGCTGGCCGCGGTCGGCGGGTTGGCCTACATCATCGGTGCGCGCGTCCTGCACCTGCCGCGGCCGTCCACGGGCGCGCTGATCCTCACGGTGATCCTCGCCAACACGGGGTACCTGGGGATCCCGCTCAACGCGGCGCTGCTCGGGCACGACGCGCTGGCGCCGGCCATCGCCTGGGACACGATCGTCAGCCAGGTGATGCTCTACACCGCCGGCTTCGCGGTCGGGGCCGCGTTCGGGACGGCCGCCGGCGAGAGCCGGCGCGAGCGGATGAAGGCGTTCGTGACGCGCAACCCGATGCTGTGGGCGCTGCTCGCCGGCCTGGTCGCACCGGAGGCGCTGGCGCCCCAGGCGCTCGTGGACGTCGCCAAGTTCGCGGCGGCCTACGCGCTGCTGCCGGTCGGCTTCTTCATCCTCGGGGTCAACCTGATGGGCGAGCGTGAGGAGGGCACGTTGCGGTTCCCGCCGCCGCTGACGGCGCCGATCGGCGTGTCGATCGTCCTGCGCATGGTCGTCGCACCCGGGCTGCTCCTCGGGCTGTCGGCCGTGACCATCGGCGTGCCCGACGCCTACCTCGTACAGGCCGCGATGCCCACGGGCATCAACTCGCTGATCGTCGGCCACCTGTACGGGCTGGACCTGCGGCTGGCCGCGGGCGCGATCGCGTGGACGACGACGATCGCGGTCACGGCCGCCCTCGCCCTCTCCCTCGTGCTCTGATTGGGCCCATGCGAGCCCTCGTGCAGCGCGTCCGCCGCGCCTCGGTCACCGTCGACGACGAGACGATCTCGGCGATCGGCCCGGGGCTGCTCGTGCTGCTCGGCGTGACGCACGGCGACGACGAGGCGGCCGCCGACAAGCTGGCCGACAAGGTCCGGGCGCTGCGGATCTTCGAGGACGCCGAGGGCAAGATGAACGAGTCGCTCGGCGACGGGCGCGAGGTGCTGGTCGTCAGCCAGTTCACCCTCTACGGCGACGCGCGCAAGGGCAACCGGCCGTCGTTCGTGAACGCCGCGCGGCCCGAGGTCGCCGAGCCGCTGTACGAGCGGTTCCGGGCACGCCTCGGCGCGGCGGGCGGCCGCTTCGGCGCGCACATGGACGTCGAGCTGGTCAACGACGGGCCCGTGACGCTGTTGCTCGAGACGCCGTAGACGGCGACACCGTCGTATGGTGCGGGCCATGCCGCCCGAGGAACGGTTCGTCCCCCGCTTCGCCGCCGAGCCGCCGCAGGAGCTGCTGCCCTACGGCCGCTGGGCCGACCGCCTGCGCGAGGAGTTCCTCGCCGCCTGCCTGACGATCGACGACGACGTCGGCGAGCCCGGCGAGCTGATCTGGTACCCCGACCGCACCTGGGGCGGACGGACCTACGTCCCCGTCACCTCGCGCACGTCGAGCGGCCTGGAGCTGTACGGCACCGTCTCCTACGCGCCGGCCGTCGAAGAGGGCCAGGAGCCCGAGCACTTCCGCGCGACCGCCGACTGGACCGAGGAGACCGTCGAGGCCAACCCCGAGTGGACGATCGACGTCTGCGAGGAGGTCGTCGGCGGCTGGCGCGGCGAGCAGGGCAAGGTCGCGGCGATGACGCTCGTCTGGGGCACGCCGGTCGTCGACCGCGTCGCGGTGGCCACCGCGGAGCTGGGCGGCCTGACCGTCGACCAGTGCCTGCTGATCGAGAACCGCTTCACGCTGCTGGCGCCCGACGACTATCGCGGTGACACGCTCGACGTCGCGGTCTTCGACGGCCTCGGCCGCGAGCTGGCGCGCGAGTCGCTCTACGCCGACGACGGCGAGGACGACGAGGACGAGGCACGAGTCGACGACGCATGATGGACGTCGAGACCGCGATCCGGACGCGCCGCACGCACAAGGCCTACGGGCCGGACCCGCTCGACCGCGAGACGCTGACCGAGCTGCTCGACCTCGGCCGCTGGGCGCCCAACCACCACCTGACCAACCCGTGGCGCTTCCGCGTCCTGGGCCCGGGCGCTCTGGCGCGGCTGAAGGAGGCCGTCGGCCCCGAGGGCGCGACCAAGCTCGACCGCGCCCCGACGCTCGTCGCGGTCTCCTACGTCCGGACGCCCGACGACCCGAGCGCCGACGAGGAGGACCTGCTGGCCACCGGCTCCGCCGCCTACGCGATCCTGCTCGGCGCCCACGCCCGCGGGCTGGCGGGCTACTGGCGCACGATCGGCGTGCTCAACGAGCCGGCCGGCCGCGCCGCGATCGGCCTGC
>DASYLT010000142.1:0-12044 GCA_036009425.1 Baekduia sp.
AGCACCGCGGAGAAGTCGTGACCGGCGACGCGATCGTGCAGTGCGCGTGCCGCCGCGCGACCGTCGTCGGTCAGCGGGATGTCGGTGCGGCCCGTGTGCCGGTGGGCCTTGGCCCACTCGGTCTCGGCGTGGCGGATCAGCCACAGCTCGTTCATGCAGGCAACGCGGCGTTGTCGGCCATCACGAGCAGCTTGGCACGGTCCAGCAGCGACGCGGGCACGGAGCGATCCGGGCCCGCCATGACGCGCGCGAGCGCCTCGGACTTGCCCTCGCCGGTGACCAGCAGGACGATCCGGCGCGACGAGTTGAGCTTGGGTAGCGTGAGCGTGATGCGCTCCGGCGGCGGCTTGGGCGAGTCGGTGATGCCGACCGCGACACCGTGGGCGTCCAGCAGCGGGTGGTTGGGGAACAGCGACGCGGTGTGGCCGTCGGGGCCCATGCCGAGGTGCGTGACGTCGAGGGTCGTGTCGCCGAGCTCGCGGGAGTACTCCATCGCCCCCTCCGACGGGCCGAGCGTCGCGGGCATCGGATGCCACACGGCGCCCCGGGCGCGCAGCCGCTCTTTGACCTGTCCGTGGTTGGACTCGGGGTCGTCGAACGGCACGCAGCGTTCGTCGCCGTACCAGAGGTGCACGCCGGTCCAGTCGTCGAGCTGCCCGTCGAGCAACTCGTAGGTGCGCATCGGCGTGCTGCCGCCGGCCAGCGTTACATGGGCGATCCCGCGCGCCTCGCGCGCCTCGCCGATGGCGGCGATCAGGTCGCGCGCGGCGTGGCGGGCGAGCGTCTCGGCGTCGGGCTGGCGGATGAGCTGGACGGGCATGGTCCTCCGAGGTGCGGTTTCAGGGGTGGAAGGGTCGCCGCCACGGCACGTCGTCGACGATCTCCCGCATCGCAGCGGGACGCTACCCGACCGGCGCCGCGGGGCTGCACGAACCTGGCCGCTTCGACGACCGCGGCCGAGACGTCCCGGTGTCCCGGTGGTCGTGCTCGCCGAGGCCGCCGCCCTCAGGGCAGCAGCGTCTCGGCCGCCTCGAGCGCCGGCCCGTAGGTCGGGTCGCGCAGCAGGGCCTGGCGGATGCCCTCGCCGAGGATCCCGAACTCGCCGCGCGAGGCACCGAGGACCGTCCACTCGCGCTCGGTGCCGCGCTTGTGGCGGTAGCGGGCGCGGAGGCCGCCGGGGCCGCGGTCCAGCGAGAAGTGGCGCCCCGACGCGGTCTCCAGCGTCAGCCCGGCCAGGCCCCTGACGCCCAGGGTCGGGTCGGGCTCCAGCCGGATCTTCACGTCCTGGCGACGGGCGTGAGCCGAGCCCTCCCAGGCGTTGCGGCGCTGGATCAGCGGCGTCGTGCGCCACTCCAGCCGCGACGCCAGCCAGCCGATCAGCAGCAGCGCGGCCGCCGCGCTGTCGGGATGGTGACGGATCGTCACCGCGCTGATCGTCCGCAGGTCGGGCCGCAGGTGCTCGGGGTCGAACGTCGCGGCGATCCGCTCGCGCCAGGGGGTCGAGCGCAGCCATGCCAGGTCGACGACGTAGACCTTCTTCGACAGCTCGCGCGCCCGGTGGATCGCGTCGTCGGGGTCGGGCTCGTCGACGCTGTCGATGAGCACGATCTGCGCGAGGTCCAGCAGCGAGTCGACGGCCTCGGGATGGCCGTGCGGCGCCCACACGCAGGTCAGCAGGTCGGTGACCACCAGCGGGTCGACGATGCGGTCCAGGTGCGCGAGGTGATGCTCGCCGACCTCGACCACCACCGTCTCGCGCAGGAGCCCGATGTCGCCGTGGCGGACCTCCGACGGCGCGGCGATCGTCGCCACGGCGTCGAGCTTCGTGCGCCCGGGCTCGACCGAGCACACGATCGTGCGCGACGGGTGGTAGCGGCCCACACGGCGCAGACGGTTGGCCACCTCGCCCGCATAGGCCTTGTCGACGATGCAGACGAGGTTGAGGACCCGCGCCGGCACGTAGCCGGTGTTCTCGTGGTGGATCTGCGAGAGCGCGGCACGCAGGGCCGCATCGATGTCGCCCGGGTTGGTGTCGCGCGCGCTCCAGACGGTGTCGATGGTGGACATGGCTAGATCGCGCGCCAGTGCGCGCCGCCCTCGAGCAGCCTGTCGGCCTCGGCCGGGCCCTGCGTGCCCGCCTCGTACTGCGGCAGCGGCCCCGGCGCCGCCTCCCACTTGGCGACGATCGGGTCGCAGATCTCCCACTGCGCCTCGACCTCGTCGTTGCGGGTGAAGAGCGTGGCGTCGCCGCGCATCGCGTCGAGGATCAGCCGCTCGTAGGCCTCCGGCGACTGCGACATGAACGACGTCCCGTACAGGAACTCCATGTTGACCGGCCGGATGCGCATGCGGCTGCCGGGGATCTTCGCGCCGAGCGAGAGCGACACGCCCTCGTTGGGCTGCATCGTGAGGATCAGCTGGTTGGGGCGCACCCCGACCGACCCGTCCTGCTGGAAGGCGAGGTGCGGGACCGGCTTCAGCGTGATCGCGATCTCGGTCACCTTGCGCGCCAGTCGCTTGCCCGTGCGCAGGTAGAACGGGACGCCGGCCCAGCGCCAGTTGTCGATCGCCAGGCGGATCGCCGCATAGGTCTCGGTGTTGGAGTCGGGCGGGACACCTTCCTCCTGCAGGTAGCCCGGCACGGTGTCGCCACCAACCGTCCCCGGCCCGTACTGGGCGCGGACGGCGATGTCGTCGACGGTGTCGGCCGTCGGCTTGATGACCGAGCGCAGGACCTTGACCTTCTCGTCGCGGATCTCGTCGGCCTCGAAGTGCACCGGCGGCTCCATCGCCACGTGGCACAGCAGCTGGAGCATGTGGTTCTGCACGAGGTCGCGCAGCGCTCCGGCGTTGTCGTAGTAGCCGGCGCGCGTGCCGATGCCGAGGTCCTCGGCGGCGGTGATCTCGACGCGGTCGATGTAGTTGCGGTTCCACACCGGCTCGAAGAGGCCGTTGGCGAACCGGAACGCCATGACGTTCTGGACGGTCTCCTTGCCCAGGTAGTGGTCGATGCGGAAGACCTGCTTCTCGTCGAACACCGACAGGACGCGGTGGTTGAGCTCGCGCGCCTCGGCCAGGGTCGTGCCGAACGGCTTCTCGATGACGGCGCGGACCTCGGCGCCGTCGTGATGCGTGAGGCCGTGCGAGCCGAGCTGGCCCACGATGACGGGGAAGAACTCGGGAGCGGTCGAGAGGTAGAACGCGCGGTTCAGCGGCTGGCCGGCCTCCTCGTCGAAGGCGTCCAGTCCCTCCTTGAGCTGGTCGTAGACCCCGTCCTGGTCGAACGTGCCCGAGACGTAGCGGACGTTGGCCAGCAGCTCCTTGAGCACCGTCTCGTCGGGCTCGCGGCGGCTGAACTGCCGGATGGCCTCGCTCGCTTGGGCGGCGAAGTCCTCGTTGCTCATGTCGCTGCGCGAGCTGCCGATCAGGTTGAAGCGCTCGGGCAGGGCGCCTTCGTGGGCGAGGTTGTAGATCGCCGGCAGCAGCTTGCGGCGGGCCAGATCGCCCGTCGCGCCGAAGATGACCAGCGTCGTGGGATGGACCGGAAGCCGCTCGAGGCCCGCGACGAGCGGGTTGTCCGGTGTCTCGTGGAGGGGCTGGATCGTCACCCGTCCGCCCTTCGCTGGACCGCGTGGCCGCCGAACTGCGCCCGCAGCGCGGCGTTGACCTTGGCGGCGAAGTCGCCTCGGCCCTGCGTGTTGTAGCGCTCATACAGCGCGGCGGTGATCACCGGCATCGGGATGCGCCGCTCGACGGCCTCCTCGACGGTCCAGCGGCCCTCGCCGGACTCGGCCACGACGGGCTCCAGCGCCGCGAGGTCGTTGCCCTCCTGCTCGAAGGCGATGGCCGCCAGCTCGCAGAGCCAGGACCGCACAACCGAGCCGCGCATCCAGAGGTGGGCGATCTTCGCGTTGTCGAGCTCGAACTCGGACTCGGAGAAGAGCCCGAAGCCCTCGGCGTAGGCCTGCATCATCCCGTACTCGATGCCGTTGTGCACCATCTTGACGTAGTGCCCGGCGCCGGTCGGGCCCATGTGGCCCCAGCCTGGGCCGTGCATCTCGTCGGTCGGCGGCGCGAGGACGTCGAGGAACGGGGACAGTCGCTTGATCGCGCGGTTCGGCCCGCCGACCATCATGCAGTAGCCGACCTCCAGGCCCCAGACGCCGCCGCTGGTGCCGACGTCCACGTAGTGGATGCCCTGCGACCGCAGCTGCGCGGCGCGCGCCTTGTCGTCGGTCCACTTGGAGTTGCCGCCGTCGACGATCATGTCGTCCTTCTCCAGCAGCTTGGAGAGCTTGTCGACCGTGTCCTGGGTCGGGTCGCCCGCGGGCACCATGATCCAGATCGTCCGCGGCGCCTCGAGCTTCTTGACGAGGTCGGCCAGCGAGCGGGCGCCGGCGGCGCCGAGCTTCACGGCCGCGGTGACGTTCTCCTTGTGGTGGTCGAAGGCGACCACGTCGTGGTCGGAGTCGCGCTTGATGCGGGCGACCATGTTGCCGCCCATCTTGCCGAGCCCGATGAAGCCGATCTGCGCCATGGGTTAGAGGTTCTCCTTGATCTGACGCAGCGCCGCGACCGGGTCGCCCCGGAGCACGAGACGCTCCGCCGGCAGACCGAGGTCGCGCAGGACCAGCAGGTCGCCGTCCGCCTGCGCGCGCTTGAGGGTCTCGAAGGTGTAGGACTCGCCCGGGATCGGGATGTCGGTCTCGGCTTCGTGCAGCAGCTGCAGGAAGCGTCCCACCGGCGGGCCGCCCTTGTGGAACTGGCCGGTGGAGTGGAGGTAGCGGGGGCCGTAGCCGAACGTGGTCGCCATCGTGGTGCGGTCGCGCACCAGCGCGCGGAACTCGGCCATCTCGCCGTCGAACTCCTCCTCGGGGCCGACGTAGCCCTGGATGGCGAAGTACTCGGGCGGGCGGCCGTTCAGCAGCTTCTTCAGCGCCGCCGCGTCGGCCTCCGGGATGTCGGGCGGCGCGTCGAGGGCCAGGACCTCCTTGGTCTTGTCCTTGGCCGACTGCACGTTGGGTTGGTCGAACGGGTTGATGGCCAGCGTCCAGCCGACGACGGCCGTGGCGAACTCGAAGAGCAGCATGATGCGCCCGAGGTCGGTGGCGCCGTGAGCGGCGATCGTGATCACCGGCTGGTCGGCGTCGATCAATCGGGCGACGACGGCGTCGCCGTCGGCCCCGCCCGCCCGGCGCTCGTCGTGGAGATGGACGAAGATGCGGTCGCCGCCGTAGGCCTCGGGCGCCCCCAGGGGCTCGTCGGCGACGGGCAGCAGGCCCATGCCGTGCTTGCCGGTGGACTCGGCGACCAGCTGCTCGACCCACAGCCCGAAGCTCTCGATCGGCGGGTCGACGATGAAGGTGAGCTTGTCGCGGCCGTGCAGCGACAGCTCGCCGAGGACCGCGCCCAGCCAGACGCCCGGGTTCTGCGCGGGGTCGGGCTCCTGCAGCGCCGCCTCGAGCTCGTGAGCGCCGCCCAGCAGCGCCCGGAGGTCGGCGCCCAGCAGCGCGGCCGGGACGATCCCGAAGTAGGAGAGCGCGCTGTAGCGGCCGCCGATGTTGGGGTCGTTGACGAAGACGCGCCGGAACCCGCGTGCCTTGCCGAGCACCTCCAGCGACGTGCCGGGATCCGTGACGGCGACGAACTGCGACCCGTTGCCACCGGTCCGCTCCCAGAAGTGATGGAAGGCCGACATCGTCTCGACCGTCCCGCCGGACTTCGAGGACACGACGAAGAGGGCGGTGCCGAGGTCGATGGCCGCCTCGGCGTCGGCCACGGCGTCGGCGTCGGTGGAGTCGAGCACGTGGAGGATGAGGCCCTCGTCGTGCGTGCCGAAGGACCGGCGGAACACCTCGGGCGCCAGCGACGAGCCGCCCATGCCGAGGACGACGGCCTCGCGCAGGCCGTCGGCATGCGCCTGGCGGGCGAACGCGGTGAGGTCGTCGACCTCGGCCAGCAGGCGGTCGTGCACGTCGAGCCACCCGAGGCGGTCCGAGACCTCGGGCTGTCCGGCAGGGCCCCAGAGCGTGTCGTCCGACGCCCACGCCCGCTCGGCGACCCGGTCGGTCGCGGCACGCCGGAGGCGCGCCGCGACCGTGGGCTCATACCGCTCGGGGATGGACGCGGTGATGCCCGCCGGCGCTGTGCTCACGCGACGGCCTTCCGCTTGGACTCGATGCCCTCGAGCAGCTTCACCATGGGCGTGACGAACGCCTCGACGCCGTCGTGGAGCAGCTTGTCGGTGACGTCCTCCAGGTCGATGCCCGCGTCGGCCAGGGCCTTGAGGTCCGGCGTGGGATCGATCCCGACCCGCGGCTCGGTGGCCTCGCTGTGGTCGGCCGCGGCCTTCAGCGTGTCCATCGGCATGGTGTTGACGGTCTCGGGGCCGGCGAGCTCGTCCACGTACATGGTGTCCTTGTACTTGGGGTTCTTGACGCCCGTCGAGGCCCACAGCGGCCGCTGGACCGGCGCGCCGGCGTCGCGCAGCGCGGCGAAGCGCTCGCCGTGGAACACCTTCTCGAAGGACTGGTACGCCGCGCGGGCGTTGGCCACGCCCGCCTTGCCGAACAGCTCCTCCGGGGCGCCCATCGCCTCGAGGCGCTTGTCCACCTCGGTGTCGACGCGCGAGACGAAGAACGACGCGACCGAGTGGATGCCGTCCACCGGCTTGCCCTCGGCGAGGCGGCGCTCCATCCCGGCGAGGAACGCGTCGATGACGCGCTCGTACTGGCCGACCTTGAACAGCAGCGTCACGTTGATGTTGATGCCCTCGTAGAGGGCCTCCGTGATCGCCGGCAGCCCCTCGTCGGTGCCCGGGATCTTGATCATCAGGTTGGGACGGTCGACGCGGCCCCAGTACTCCCGGGCCTGCGCGATCGTCTTGTCGGTGTCGAACGCGAGGTCGGGGTCGACCTCGAGCGAGACGTAGCCGTCGTAGCCGCCGGTCTCGTCGTAGACCGGGCGCAGGACGTCGGCGGCGTCCTGGACGTCCTGGATGGCGATCGCCTGGTAGATCGACCGGGCGTCGGCCCCTTCGGAGACGAGCTGGGCGATCTGGTCGTCGTACTCGTCGGCGCCGAGGATGGCCTTCTCGAAGATCGCCGGGTTGGAGGTCATGCCGCGGAGGCAGTCCTCCTCGACGAGCTTGCGGAGCTCGCCGTCCTGGATCAGCGATCGGCGGATCTGGTCGAGCCAGATGCTGGTGCCGAGGGCGGTGAGTCGAGCGAGGCGCTCGTTGACTGATGCGGTGCTCATGGGTGTTGCCTCCTTGGTCATGTTCGATCCTACGACCGCAGCAGCAGAGGCAATCCCCGAATTCACGAGTTCAGCACTTCCTGACCGGCCAGGAGCGCTGCTCCGCGGACTCCGGCCCTCGGCCCGTAGCGGGCCAGGCGGATCTCCGTGCGGGTACCCACGCCCGGCAACACGAACCGTCGGGCCACCGCGCGGGCGGGCTCCAGGAGCAGCTCGCCGGCGGCCGAGACGCCTCCGCCGATGACCACCTGCTCGGGATCGAAGACGTTGATCGCGTTGGCGATGCCGATTCCCAGGCGCTCGCCGAGGATGCGGATCGCCTCCAGCGCCGCGGCGTCGCCGGCGCGGGCGGCGGTGACGACGGCGGGCCCGTCGGGGAAGCCGCGGTCGCGGCCCAGCGCGTCCAGCGCGCGGCCGGCGGCGAGCTTCTCGAGCGACCCGGGCTGGGGCGCCTCGTCGGAGTGGGCGGGACCGCCGGCGATCAGGTCGGCGCCGATGAGCTGGTGGCCGAGCTCGGCCGCGCCGCCCGTCGCACCGCGGTAGATCCGGCCGCCGATGACGATGCCGCCGCCGACGCCGGTGCCGACGGTGAAGAGCACGAGGCTCTGGGCGACGGGCTTGAGCTCGTCGTCGTGGGCCTCGGCCAGCGCGGCGACCGTCGCGTCGTTGTCGACGTAGACCGGCAGGCGCAGGCGCTCGGTGAGGATCCGGCGCAGCGGCACGTCCTGCAGCGGGACGTTGACCGAGTGGCGCGCGGTGCCGGTCGCGAAGTCGATGACCGACGGCACGCCGATGCCCACGGCGTCGGCCGGACCGGCCTCCTCGATCAGCCCGGCGAGCTGGTCGATCAGCCCCTGCGAGCTCGACAGGACGGTCGGTCGCAGGGTCGGCACCGAGAGCGTCGAGCCCTCCAGCACCGCGACGGACACCTTCGTGCCGCCGACGTCCACCCCGATGAATCGCTGCGCCATCAGATTCCTGTCCTGTCTCCCGCCCGGCACCATGTCACGCCGGGCGACCCGGCCGCGTGCAGGCTATTGTCGCGAGGCATGCCGTCCACGCCCGCCGCCGACGACCAGAGCCTGGTCGAGCGTGCGCAGGCCGGCGACGAGGAGGCCTACGCGATCCTCGTCCGGCGTTACTCGCCCGCGATGATGCGGCTGGCCCGCATGTACGTGCCGACCGCCGCCCTCGCCGAGGACGTCGTGCAGGAGACGTGGGTCGCCGTGCTCCGCGGGATCGAGCGCTTCGAGGGGCGATCGTCGTTCAAGACATGGCTCTTCCGCATCCTCGTCAACCGCGCCAAGACGCGCGGGGTGCGCGAGCATCGCTCGATCCCGTTCGCGTCGCTGGGCTCCGGCGGCGAGGCGGGCGAGGACGGCGACGACGGTCCGACGGTCGACCCCGAGCGCTTCGGGCGCGACGGCGGGTGGACATCGGCGCCGCGCAACTGGGAGGACGATCCCGAGCAGGCGCTGAACTCCAAGGAGGCGCGCCGGATCGTGCTCGAGGCCATCGACACGCTGCCCGAGCGCCAGAAGGTCGTCATCACCATGCGCGACCTCGACGGGCTGTCGTCCGAAGAGGTGCGCAACGCTCTGGACCTGAGCGAGACCAACCAGCGGGTCCTGCTGCACCGCGCACGGGCGAAGGTGCGGACGGCCCTCGAGGATTGGATCGACGCATGAGCACCCCACGATGGCTTCCCTGGCGCAGACGACCGGCCGCTTCCAAGCCCGGGGGCCTGGCCTGCGTCGAGATGGTCGAGCTGGTCACCGAGTACCTCGAGGGCGCGCTGGCGCCCGCCGACCGCGTGCGGTTCGAGACGCACATCGCGGCCTGTGCGCACTGCAGCGCCTACTTGGAGCAGATGCGCATGACCCTGAGCGTCGTGGGACACATCGAGCCCGACGAGCTGGATCCCAAGGTGGAGCGCGACCTGCTGGACGCGTTCGAGGACTGGAAGGCCGGTGGTGCGTGAGCGAACGTCGCGAGGTCGACGTGGTGGTGCTGGGAGCGGGGCCCTCGGGTGAGGTGATCGCCGGCCGGCTGGCCGAGCGCGACCTCGAGGTCGCGCTCGTCGAGGACCGCCTCGTCGCCGGCGAGTGCTCGTACTGGGCCTGCATGCCGTCCAAGGCGCTGCTGCGCCCGGCCCAGGCGCTCGATGAGGCGCGGCGCGTTCCGGGCGCCGCCGAGGCGGTCACCGGCGCGCTGGACGTGCCGGCGGCGCTGGCGCGCCGCGACGACGTCATCCACCACCTCGACGACAGCGCGCAGCTGCCGTGGTTGGAGGAGCGCGGGATCGTGCTCGTGCGCGGGCACGGCCACCTGGCCGGCGAGCGCACCGTCCACGTCGGCGACGTCGAGCTGGTCGCGCGTCGCGCCGTCGTGGTCGCGGTCGGGTCGGCGCCGATGATCCCGCCCGTCCCCGGGCTGGCCGAGGCGCGGCCGTGGACCAACCGCGAATCCACGGTCACCGAGGACGTGCCGGGCTCGCTGCTGGTGATGGGCGGAGGACCGGTGGGCGTCGAGCTGGCCCAGGCGTTCGCGACGCTGGGTGCCGACGTCACGGTGCTGGAGCGCGAAGGGCGGTTGCTCGACCACGACGAGGCGTTCGCGGGCGAGCAGGTCGCCGAGGGCCTGAAGGCCGCCGGCGTCCGGGTGCTGGTCGACGTCGAGGTCGCGTCCGTGCAGCGCGGCGACGACGGCCGCGTGACCGTGCAGATCGAGGGTGGCGAAACGCTGCGCGCCGACGAGATCCTCGTCGCCTCCGGGCGACGCCAGACGACCGACACGCTCGGCCTGGAGTCGATCGGGCTGGAGGCCGGCTCGCCGCCGCAGCCGATCGAGGTGGGCGACGACCTGCGCGTGGCCGGCCACGACTGGCTGTACGCCGTCGGGGATGCCAACGGCAAGGCGCTGCTGACCCACGAGGGCAAGTACCAGGCGCGCATGGCCGCCGACGTCATCAGCGGCCACGATCCTCAGGCGCGGATCCGGGGCGGGCTTCCGCCGCGCGTGACGTTCACCGAGCCGCAGGTCGCGGCCGTCGGGCACACGCTGGCCTCGGCGCAGGAGGCGGGGCTGAACGTCCGCGCCGTCGACGTCCCGACGCAGGCGTCGGCCGGCGCGAGCTTCCACGGCAAGGGCACCGACGGCACGTCGCGGATCGTCGTCGACGAGGACCGGCGCGTGATCGTCGGCGCGACGTTCGTCGGATCCGACGTGGCCGAGTGGCTGCACGCCGCGACGATCGCTGTGGTGGCCGAGGTGTCGCTCGACGACCTCCGGCACGCGGTCCCGGCGTTCCCGACGCGCAGCGAGGTCTGGCTGAAGCTCCTGGAGGGCTACGGGCTGTAGGCCCGCCGGGGGCGCGCCGGATAGGGTCCGGCGCCCCACATGAAGATCGCCTTCCTCGTCCCGGCCTACAACGAGGCCGCCACCATCGGCGAGCTCCTGGTGCGGATCGACGCGCTCGGCGTCGACCGCCAGATCGTGGTCGTCGACGACGGCTCGGCCGACGACACCGCGGCGATCGTCGCGGCCTACGCCGCCGAGCACCCGGGCATCGTCCTGCTCCGGCAGGCCAACCGCGGCAAGGGCGCCGCGCTGCGCCACGGCATCCCGCACCTCGACGCCGACGTGACGGTCATCCAGGACGCCGACCTCGAGTACGACCCGGCCGAGGTGCCGTACCTGATCGACCCGATCGAGCGGGGCATCGCCGACGTCGTCTACGGCTCGCGGCTGTCGGGCGGCCGCGCGCAGCGTGCCTACCTGTTCTGGCACATGATCGGCAACCGGTTCCTGTCGCTGCTGACCGGCGTGCTCTTCAACACCACGTTGTCGGACATGGAGACCGGCTACAAGGCCTTTCGCACCGACGTGCTCAAGAGCCTGCCGCTCACCGAGGACCAGTTCGGGATCGAGCCCGAGATCACCGGCTGGATCTGCCGGCGCCGGCTGCGGATCTACGAGGTGCCGATCTCCTACTACGGCCGCACGTACGACGAGGGCAAGAACATCACGTGGAAAGATGGCTTCCGCGCGGTGTGGGTGCTGCTGCGCGTGCGGTTCTCGCCGGCGGCGTGAGCGCGGCCGGCTGAGCCCGGCGGCGGCGCGCCCGGACGGGGCGGCGCTCCGTGCGGGCGTAGCGGTCCGCTGCGGCGTGGCTCGGGGCAGTGACAGGGAGGTGGTGTCGGGCCTCGGCGCCACGCGGCGTCCGCCGTCGCGATCGAGGGTGGGCCTGTTGGGCGCGGTGGGGCCGCGGTGTTCGGGCCCACCCTGGGCGTTGGTGGTGGCTCGGGGGCGGTGGGCCTGTTTGGCGCGGTGGCGCC
The DNA here is from genome assembly GCA_036009425.1 of Baekduia sp. Lineage (GTDB taxonomy): Bacteria > Actinomycetota > Thermoleophilia > Solirubrobacterales > Solirubrobacteraceae > Baekduia. The sequence goes on from DASYLT010000142.1 coordinate 11,595, forward strand.
GCGGCGTTCGGGCCCACCCTGGGCGTTGGCGGCGCTCCGTGGCGCGGTGGGCCCGTCTGCGGACGGGGCGCGTCCGCCAACGGGCCCACCCTGGGCGTCGGCGCTCCGGCGGGTTGCGGTGGGCCTCTGCACGGACGACATGCGTCCGTCAACAGGCCCACCCCCGCGGAGACGCCGTGAGCCGTCGTCTCCGCCAGGGCCCCAACGCCCCGCGGAGACCGACCAGGTCCCAAGGCACCGCACGCGCTCTCGTCGGTGATCGTCCGAACCGCGCCGCGCGTCGGCAGCGGCGCAGCGGGCTGAGCGCCACGACCACGAACGTGCGCGCCGCCCGGGGCTCGCCGCGTCCGCCCGGAGCTCGCCGCGTCCACCCGGACCCCGCCGCGTCCACCCGAACCCGCCCGCCCCGCGCCCACCGCAGCCCATCGAGGGACGACTCAACCGCGATAG
>DASYLT010000143.1:0-35274 GCA_036009425.1 Baekduia sp.
CGATCCCGTGCCCGCCGCGCACGGCGAGCCGATGGCCACGCTGCCCACCAAACCCACGACGACGGAGAGCCCATGGACATCTTCGAGGTAGAGCAGAAGGAGCGCCTCACCCGCGAGGAGGTCGCAGCGCGGCTGCGCAACCTCGCCGACATGCTCGCGCAGCACAACGACATCGAGTTCGAGCGCGGCGGGATGCGATTCACGGTGACCGTCCCCGACACGGTGCAGCTCAAGCTCGAGCTCGAGGTCGAGAGCGACAAGCGCGAGTTGGAGATCGAACTGACCTGGTGACGCCGGCCCGGCGGTGTCAGCCGCTACACCAGCGCGAGCGCCTCGCCCAGTGTCCGGATCGAGCGCTCGGTGATGGGACTGGCGACGACGATCACCTCGTCGGCGCCCGCGTCCGCCAGCTCACGGATGCGCGCGGCGATCTGGCTGCTCGAGCCCTCGATCGGTCGCGCTGCGCTGGTGATCGGGCGCTCACCGGAGGCGCCGTCGAGGACGACGAAGGCGCACGCACTGCGCGCGACGTCGTCGGGCGCGCGGCCGGCCTCTGTGGCGGCGGCGTCGATCTTGGCGTTCAGCGCGGAGAAGCCCTCAGCGGTGTTGCCGTAGTCCTCGTACCAGGTGTTCCAGGCATCGACGTGCGGCAACGCGATCCGCAGCATCCGCGGGCCGTTGCTGCCGATCATCAGTCCCGTGCGATGACGTGCCGGCGGCAGCAGCACCGCGTCCTCGACGGCGTGGAACTCACCGTCGAGCGTCACACGCCCGCCGTGGATGAGCCGCTCGAGGATCGTGAAGGCCTCGGCGAAGCGGGCGACGCGCCGGTCGTACGGGATGCCGAAGGCCCGGAACTCGTCCTCGTTCCACCCGGCGCCGAGGCCCAGAACGAAACGCCCGCCGCTGATCTCGCTCAGCGTCGCCGCCATCTTGGCCAGCACCGCCGGCGGGTGGAACGCGGCACAGGCGACGAGCGGGCCGAGGACCACTCGCTCCGTGACGGCGGCCAGGGCGGCCAGCAGCGTCCACGCCTCCCACGGACCACGCTCGGGCCGACCATCGCCGCGGTAGAGCAGGTGATCGCCGACATAGATGCCGTCGAACCCGACCTCCTCGCCGGCGATCGCCATCGCCCGGTACTCCGGCCAGCGCACGTCACGCTCGACCTCCGGGAGCTGGATCGCGACGCGTGGCTTGCGGGTGGGCACGACACGAGCCTATGTCGTCGCTGAGGACGAGCGTGCCAGTGAGCGGCGTGCGGGCCCGTCGGGTCCGTCGAGAAGCGCCCGAAGCCCTGCACGTCCGCCACATAGCTGGGGGACTCGAACCCTGGTGCCCATTCTGTCAAGCGCCAGTCCCCCCGGGCCGTACCGACTTATTCGCCGCCCGGGTGGCCCTCGAAAGGGGGATCTCGGGGAACCGCTTTCGGAAGACCTCGGTGCGCTCCGGATACTTCGGACGACGCCTCAGCCACGTCTTCGGCGTGTCGTGCTCGCCCGTATGTGTGCGGTAGTGGACGAAGCCGTTGACGTCGCGGTATGTGACCATGGCGCCGAGGTCGTCGAGGTCCGGTCGCATCTGACCCGCGGGCCTCGGCAGCGGCCCGATCGTCGTCAGGATGTGCACCTTTTCGCCAGGCTGCATGAACCCGTCGCCCAGAATGTCGTCGGTGACCTGGCCGAGCGCATGCACGGCCCAGTTGGTTCCGCGTGCGACGCCAGTTCCGGTGTTGATGATCGAGAGCATCAACATCCCATCCGCCGCGTTGGCCAGGACCTGCACCTCGAGGAATGGTTGGTCGGCTGCCGCGAGCAGCTTCTGACCCTGAGCGGCCGTTCGCCATGCGGCGCCGGCGGCCACTGCCGTGAACCCCGCCGTCCCGAGGGTCGCCCGATCAGTCGCCGTCGGCATTGAGGACGCGACGCTGAGGTCAGCCGAGGATGGCGATCGTCACGCGCCCGCCACTGTCGAGCTGTGCGTTCGCCGAGACGATGCAGTCGTCTGCGTTGCTCATCGGCTTCTTCAGCGCCCGAGTGGTCGGCGTCCGGGCCTTGTACTGGCCACTCTTGCTACCGGCGTTGAGACCGCGGGAGCAGACCATCGTCCAGCTGACCTGAACCTTCTGGTTGGGTCTGGCCGTGACCTTGACCTTGATGGTCTTGGGATCCTTGACGGTGCCGCTTGCGCTGGCGATCGCGTAGTCGCCAGATGAGCTGCTCTTGTCGATCGTCTTGGCGATGGCGGTCGATGAGGTTGCCGCGGCGACGAGGACAGCGGCGCATGCCAGCCGGAGCTTCATGAGTCCTGGCCGTCGGACCGGTTCATGGCTGAGAGCAGCTCGCGATGCTGAAGGGCCTCGCGCTTGCGCTTCCTGGACCCTCGGCGGATGAGGCGGTATGGCACGAGCAGCAGGCCGAACGTGATGTACCAGGCGGTGACGAAGCACCAGGCGCCGAGGATCAGCACGATTGCTCCGAGACCGAGCGCAACTCGTCCTGCCGCGTTGGACGTGATCCCGGTGAGCTTCCAGATGCGCGCTGCGCTGCCGGCGTAGCTCAGCGGTGCGGAGACGACGACCTTCTCGCTGGTGAGCTTGGCCGCGTTGGTGTGCGAGGCGGTCTGTTGCGGAACGGGCGGTGCCTGGTTGGCCGGCACGAGAGCGTCTCGCAGCGGGGCGGGGAGCGCGTCGGCGTCGACCGCGATCTGGACTTGGGTGTGCGGGACCAACTCGTCGGTCATTGCGTCTCCGGGTTCGTAATGTCAGTAGCGGCGAGCAATCTAGCTGGCTTAGCGGCTGGATGTCACCCCGACGGTTTAGGTACCGGTCAGACACCTAGAGTGGAGGTCATCCCTGCCCTCAAAAGTCTGTGCCCCAGTTCTCCGCTGACGACATTCACCCGCACCATGACCGCCTCTGGGAGCAGGCGTCTGGGAGTACGTCGTCCAGCCAGAGGGACTCAGCGGCCCGACTGGGTGCACACGAGCGAGGCCGCGGGCGAGCGGCTTGGCAGGATCGGGGGTCGATCGTCGACCACCTCAAGGCCTGGCCACGCACACCAGCTACGGCGTGACGTGCGCGCGCCTTCTCCGTCGGGTGCCGATCGCCGATCCGCCGTCCGGTGACCAACTTGGCTGCTGAAGCGACGGGGAGTCTGGCCGAACATCTGTGCATGGCCGACGACGCCATCCACAAGCTCGCCGAGGAGCTCTACCGCCAGGATGACCAGAGCGGGCTCCAGGCTGCTGGCGTGCCGTACGACGAGCGCCGTGGGAGCGACAGACGTACGAAACGGTGGCGCGCTGGGAGCGCACGCGAGGGCGGCAACGGCGGGGCGATTACGAAAGCAGGCGGGCGGCGAAGTAGACGGCAGGGGCGAGCAAGCCCCAAAGGGACAGCCGCAGCCGCCGGCCCTTGAGGTCGCCAAGTTTGTATGCGCTCTCCGCCCGCGCGCGCCAGTGATCGTGAGCATGTTTGCGCAGAGCTAGTCCTGCACCGGGCTCATCGCGGATGGTGTTGAGCGTGTCCTTGACGACATCCGACGGAGCCCGCGGCTTCCAGCGCTTACCGCCCAGCCACCTTGGGGTCGGAAACGAGACGACGCGGGCAATGTTCGCGAAGACGAACACCCATCCCACGCCGGCGAGCCCGATCAGGAACCACCCAATGGCGGGATGATCGTCTCGGGCGTAGTCGCTGACCATAACGGCGGCGATCGCCAACGCGACAGCGATCACCGCGTTGGCGTGGGTCTCGACAGCCAGCCTTCGCGCGTCGTACAAGACGAACTGCTGACGCTCGAACTCAGCTCGATACTCGAGGTCGGTCAGGTCCGGGTCATGCATAAGAGGTGAAGCTACTTTGATCGACTGACCCGTTGCCACATCTGTGTCTAGGCCGTGGACGCTCAAAGCGGGCCTGCACGCCGGTTTGCCACCGGGAGCGGGTCACTCCGCTTGGATAACGGTCATCGTCGAATCGTCACCGGCACTCGAAAGGCGATGCACTTCTTTCTCGGCGGCGATTCGCAGCAGGGAGACGCGGGCCGTGGCGGAGTTGTACCCAGGGATGACGTCGGAAGCGATCGGGTCGTACATGTGCGGTTGCACGATGACGATCGGTGGTAGTGCCGGCTTCTGTGTTGGCGCGTGGAACCACTGCTGATCGGCCTGTGCGATCACGACGCCGTTGATGTTCATCGCCTGGGACCACGTCCCGGCCACCGGCTCGCGATGGTGACCGACGTGCCAGCTGCAGATAAGCGCGGCAGACGGGCTCAATGCGAAACGGAGCTCCAGTGTCTCGGCAAGGCCTCCACCTGGCGGGAACGCAACGACCTGGCGTCGGGAACCATCATCGAGCAACGGGAACACACCAACTGGCTGATCGCTGGTCACCAACCACGCCTCTTCAAAGCAGAGGAGGGTCCAGTGCATCGAGGCGACGAGCGTCGCCACCTTGTTCAGCATGCGCAGGATTTGCTTCGAGCGCTCATGGTCTGTCCGGGTGAGCCTCACGAACCGTGCGTACTGCTCCGCGCTGAACTGGTCGACGTACTGCTGCGAGGTCCGCTCACCTGCCTCCACAAACCAAGCGCGGAAGGCTGGCGTCCGCAGGATGTGCAAGGCAATGAACTGAGCCACCACCGAACGCACCTCCGTGAGGGGTGGCCATCGACCCTCGATGTCCTCAAGCATCGACGGGATGAGGGATTCCAACGGCCCGCAGGCGTCCTCGCATGCCTGGTTGAGTTCGGGGTCGTCGTCGCCCCACCACTGATACCGCCACCCGACACCCGCAGGAGACTTGAGCTTCTGCGGGCCGTACCGGACATGGACAGGCCGCAGCAAACCTTCAGGAGCCCAGCCCTTCAAGTATGACTTGGTCGCGATATGAATCTTGCCGGCCACGGTGAGGGACGGTACGGCAACGGGACGACACCCAGCGACCGGCCGGCACATGCACTCACTGAACCTGACTAGCGTGACGCCATGCGCAAGATCGCGACCGACCTCACCCCACCTCGCGATCGGCGTCGCTGCCGCATCGGCGGAGTCGCAGCAGCCTCGGACGGCACCGGCGCACCGCAGGAGCGCACCGCCGGCGCCGACAGCCGCATAGTCCGCGAACTGGACGACGTCAACTCGACGCTGAAGCCGATCAACAAGAACCTGGGCGGCTACGACAACATCGCCACGTCGCCCGCCAGCCGGCAACCTGGAGGGCGTCCAACGGCAGCGGGCAGTTATAGGAGCGCTCGGCGAGGGCGCGGCAGGACTCGTCGGTGCGTCGCCAATTTCGTCGAGCGTCTTGTTGATGGTGGACGCCGTCGAATGGGCACCATTGGGCACTAGCGCCGATTTGGCGGCCCCGCAGCCCGATGAGCAGACGAGCCCCGAAACGACAGAAGCCCCGCATTTGCAGGGCTTCCGGACCGATAGCTGGGGAGGGACTCGAACCCTCGACCTCACGATTATGAGTCGTGCGCTCTAACCAGCTGAGCTACCCAGCCAAGGGGCGCGGAGTCTAGCGCGGGTGGGCGGCGCGGGCGGTCGTCGCCGCCGCGCGCGTCTGCTCAGCTGCCGCTCGTCGCCAGGATCGTGCGATCGAAGCTCACGCCGCCTGGCGAGCCGGGCTCCACGCGGACGAGGACGAGGGTTGCCGTGCCTCGAGCGTCGAGGGCCGCCCTGACCTGCGGCTGGAACGCGGCGTCCATGGGGTTGGTGCCGCTCTCCCCTCCGACGATCGTCTGCGGCGTGCTCGTCGACGGACCGCCGACGGCGGCTTGCACGTCCATGTGCCCGCCGTGGCGGCGGCAGGTCCACGCGAGCGCGACGCGGCCTGCGGCGGCCGCCACCGTCGGCGTGACGCACTGGACGTCACCGCGCGGCAGCAGGACCCGCGGCGCGCCGAACGGCTTGCCGGGTGCGGCGGTCGCGCGCAGGGTGGTCGTCGTGGGGTCGCCACCTGCGCGGCCCGTTCGGGGATCGACGGGATAGCGCACCGGCGCCCAGGCGACCGTCGCCATTCCCGCCTCGTCGGCGGCCAGCGCGACGTCCATGGTCGAGTCCGACCCGCGGCCGAGCTTCACCGTCGCGGCGAACCCGCGCGCTCCGGCGACCCGGCGGGCGACGCCGACCCACGAGGTCGACCGGTAGCCGTCCGCCGTGCCGGTGGCGTGCCGGCTCGCCCAGGCGACCGTCGCCTCGCCGTCCGGCCCGGCGGCGGCCACCAGCGACCGCACCGGCGCCGCCTGCGCGATCTCCTTGACGGCCCCGACGCGGCGGGCCACCACGTCCAGGGACGCCGCATAGATCCGCCGCTGCCGTGCCCACGTGACGATGCCGCGGCCGTCGGCGGCCAGCGCGACGACCGGCTGGGTGGTGAGCTCCGCATCGAGCGTCACGGGCCTGCCGAACGAGCCACCCGCCGGGCGCAGCGCGACGGCGATCTGGCCACGCAGGCTCAGGTGCGACGCGCGCGTGCCCGTGTTGTAGGCCACCACCGCGCCGCCCGACGGATCGACCGCCACCGCCGGATGGCGCACCCCGCCGGCGGCGGCGTCGGCGACGAGCACCGGCGCCGCCAGGACGCCGCGCGGATCGCGGAGCGCCACGGCGATCCCGGTGTACTTCTTCGGCGTGTCGACCCGCCACGCCATCGCCAGCGCGCCCTCGCCCGCAGCGGCCACGCTCGGGTCGCCGACGCGCCGCGCCCCGCCCGCCAGCGGCAGCGCCGGCGCCCACGGCTCGCCGGGCCCGCGCGTGAGCAGCCGGGGGCCGCCGTCGCTGCCGGCCACCGCGACGGTCACGTTGCCGGCCGCGTCGGCCGCGGTGTCGAGCACCAGCTGGTAGGCGCCGTGGGCGAGCTCGGTGGGCGTCGCGAACGCGGCGTGCGCGGCCGGCGACGCCGCCGCCGACAGCCCGCAGGCGAGCAGGACGGCGGGCAGGGCTCGGAGGCTCATGGACCTGAAACCTGCCACAGCGCAGAAGGTGACGCGGTCAGGGGCTGGGCCGGCGTCCGCGCTCGGCGTCGTCGCGCTCGCGCTGGCGATCCTCGCTGCGGCCGATGGCGTAGAACGCGCTCGCGACGAGCCCGACGCCGGCGAAGCCTCCCAGCGTGGCGCCCGCGACGTCGAGGGCCACGGACGTTCCGATCGCCGCCAGCAGGCAGCCGGCGACCAGCAGGACGGCGAAGGCGATGGCGAAGCGGCCGGGCGACATGGGACCGATGATGATGCCTATGGGAGTTGGACGCGATGCCCGGGTAGCGTCCGGACCGTGAGCGACGCCGCCCGCGAAGAGGCCCTGGAGCGGATGCGTGCCGACGGCGCCGGGGCACCCGTCCTCGCCGCCTTCCGGCAGCGCTTCGCCCAGCTGTGCGACCCCGATGCCGGGCTGCTGCCCGGCGACGAGCTGGAGCCGGTGCGCGACGTGCCGGCCCTCGACGAGCTCGACGACGGCGCGGCGTTGCCCGCCGCCGCGATCCTCGACCGCGTCGCGGCGATCAAGCTCAACGGCGGTCTGGGGACGAGCATGGGGCTGCAGGGCCCCAAGTCGCTCGTCGAGGTCAAGCCCGGCCACACGTTCCTCGACGTCATCGCCGCGCAGGTCCGCGCCCTGCGCGAGCGCCACGGCGCGCGCCTGCCGCTCGTGCTGCTCGACTCCTTCTCCACGCGCGACGCCACGCTCGCCGCCCTGGCCGAGCGCCACGGCGACCTGACCGCCGACGTGCCACCCGACTTCCTGCAGAGCCGCGAGCCCAAGCTTCGCGCCGACAGCCTCGCGCCCGTCGACTGGCCGGCCGACCCGGCGCTGGAGTGGTGCCCGCCGGGCCACGGCGACCTGTACGTGTCGCTGGTCGCCTCCGGGATGCTCGCCGCGCTGCGGGCCGCGGGCTACGACTGGGCCTTCGTGAGCAACAGCGACAACCTGGGCGCGGAGGTCGAGCCGCGCATCCCTGCCTGGGCCGATGCGCACGGGGTGCCGTTCGTCATGGAGGTCGTGCGCGGGACCGCCGCCGACCGCAAGGGCGGCCACATCGCCCGGCGCGACGGGCGCCTGGTCCTGCGCGAGACGGCCCAGACGCCGCCCGGCGACGCGTCGTTCACCGACGTCGAGCGCTGGCGCTACTACAACACCAACAACCTCTGGGTCGACCTGCGCGCTCTGGAGCGCCTCATGGACGCCGAGCCCGGCGGTCCGGCGCTGCCGTTGATCGTCAACCGCAAGACCGTCGACCCGACCGACCCCTCCAGTCCCGAGGTCCTCCAGCTCGAGACCGCGATGGGCGCGGCGATCGGGGCGATCGACGGGGCGCGGGCGGTGCTGGTCCCGCGCACGCGGTTCGCCCCCGTCAAGACCACCGACGACCTGCTGGTCGTACGCTCCGACGCCTACACCTTGAACGACGACGGCCACCTCTCCCCCACGTTCGACGCCGCGCCCCCGGTCGTCGCGCTCGACCCCCGGCACTACCGGCAGCTGCCCGGGATGGAGGCCCGGTTCCCGCACGGTCCGCCGTCGCTGCGCATGGCCCGCAGCCTCACCGTCCGCGGCGACGTCAGCTTCGGCGCCGGCGTGACGATCCGCGGCGACGTCGTGCTCGACGGCCCCGCGCACGTGCCCGACGGCGAGGTCCTCGCCGGATGACGGGTCCGGCGCGCGTGGTCGCCTTCGGGCCCGGCCGCGTGAACCTGATCGGCGAGCACACCGACTACAACGGCGGGCTGAGCCTTCCGTTCGCCATCGCCGAGGGCGTGACCGTCACGGCCACCGCGATCGACGGCGAGGACGTGGTCGCCGTCGCCCGCGACCTCGGCGAGGACGACACGTTCGGGCTGCGCGCCCCGCCGCGCGGCGCCGACGGCTGGCGCGCCTTCGTGCGTGGCGTGGCGGCGGAGCTGCAGGCCGACGGCCTGCCGGTCCGCGCCGCGCGGCTGGAGATCACCGGCGACCTGCCCCGCGGCTCCGGCCTCTCGTCGTCGGCCGCGCTGGAGGTCGCGCTCTGTCTGGCGCTGCTGGGCCTGGCCGGCGACGACGATCCCGACCGCCCCGCGCTCGCGCGCCTGTGCTCGCGCGTGGAGAACGACTGGGTCGGCGCCCAGACGGGGCTGCTGGACCAGACCGCCGTGCTGCTCAGCCAGGCCGGCCAGGCGCTGCGGATCGACTTCAGGACGATGGAGACGACCTCGGTCCCGCTCGAGCTCGGCGACTGGCGCCTGGTGACGCTCGACTCCGGCGAGACGCACTCGCTGTCGACCGGCGGCTACAACGAGCGGCGCGCCGAGTGCGCCGAGGCCATCCGGCTGCTGGGCGTCGACAGCCTGAGCGAGGCGACCGCCGGCGCAGCGGCGCAGCTGCCCGGTCCGTTGGATCGCCGCGCGCGCCACGTGCTCGAGGAGAACGCGCGCGTGGATGAGACCGTGCGAGCGCTTCGCGACGGAGACCTCGCCGCGGTCGGCGGGCTGCTGGACGCGTCGCACGCCAGCCTGCGCGATCTCTACGACGCCTCGACGCCCGCGGTGGAGCGGACCGTCGACAGGCTGCGGGCGGCCGGGGCGGCGGGCGCCCGGATGGTCGGCGGCGGGTTCGGCGGCCACGTCCTCGCGCTCCTGCCGCCGGGGGTCGCCGTGCCCGAGGGCGCGGTCGAGGTGGTGCCGGGCGCGGGGGCGCGGCGGTTGGGGTAGTGCGCGCGGCTCTAGCTTTCGCCGGGCCGCCCCTGCGACCCCGCCTCGGCCTCCGCCAGCTGCTGTCCCAGCGGCCGCAGCAGCGCCCAGGCCACGAAGAACGCCCCGAGCGCGAGCATCCCGAGGCCGGCCAGCAGGTTGATATGCACGCCGGCGGCCTTGGCGATCTCCGCGTGGGAGTCGCCCAGGCCGGTGATCGTCAGGATCAGGCCGTAGAGCAGGAACAGGCCGCCGATGATCCGGCGCAGGTCGAAGAGGTTCGCCGCCTGGGCCTCGCGCCCGCCGATGCCCTCCTCCCCGCGCTCGCCGTCGTTCTGAGGTGCTTCGCTCATCGCTGCGTCCCTCCTAGAAGAAGATGATGGTCAGGACGGCGCCGATGGCGATCGCGCCGAAGCCGAGCAGCTTCGGCGACTCCCACCAGCTGCGGTGCACCGCCGCCGCGGCCGCGTCCTCCTTGTTGACCATGCCCCAGACGAGCCCCTGCAGCTCCTCGACCGGCTTGGGCCTGGTGACCAGCGACACGGCGACGGTGACGACCGCGTCCACGACGAAGGCCGCTCCCGCGCCCCAGAACGACTCGTCCAGGTCGGAGCCGAACGTGAACCACCCGGCCCACTTGTACCCCACGTAGGTCACCAGCGCCGCGACCGTGCCGGCCACCAGCCCCCACAGGCCCGCCGCCGGGGTCGTGCGCTTCCAGAACATGCCGATGATGAAGGTGGCGAACAGCGGCGCGTTGAAGATCGAGAACAGCGCCTGCAGGTAGTTCATGAGGTTCTGGTAGCCCGACGCGATCAGCGCCGTGCCGATGGCCACCAGGATGCCGCCGACCGTCACGTAGCGGCCGACGCGGATGTAGAACGCGTCGTCGCGGTCGCGGGCGACGTACGGCTCGACGATGTCGGTCGTCACCACCGTGTTGAACGCGCTGACGTTCGCCGCTACGCCCGCCATGAAGGACGCCATGAGGCCCGTGAGCGCGATGCCCAGCATCCCGTTGGGCAGGTACTGGTTCATCAGCAGCGGGATCGCGTTGTTGTAGGCGAGGTCCCCACCGCTGCCGAGGTCGGGGATCTTCCACAGCGCGATCAGGCCCGGGATCACCACCACGGCCGGGATCAGGAGCTTGGGGTAGGCGCCGATGAGCGGCGTGCGCTGCCCCGCCGAGAGGTCCTTGGCCGACAGGGCGCGCTGGACCTCGGCGAAGTTGGTGGTCCAGTAGCCGAAGGACAGGACGAAGCCGAGGCCGAACACCAGGCCGATCCAGGTGGCGCCGATCGGGTTGGTCACGTGCCCGGGATCGGTGCCCTGCAGCGCGTGCAGGCCGGCCTCGCCGATCTTGGACTGCCCGATCTTGTCCTTCAGGCCGCCCCAGCCACCGGCGTCGTGCAGGCCGACGATCGTCAGCGGGATCAGCGCCGCCATGATCACGAAGAACTGCAGCACCTCGTTGTAGATCGCCGAGGACAGGCCGCCGAGCGTGATGTAGGCCAACACGATCCCCGCGGCGATCACGATCCCGAGCAGGATCGGCCAGCCGAGCAGGAGCTTCAGCACGAGCGCCAGCGCGAAGAGGTTGACCCCGGCGATCAGGACGGTCGCCAGCGCGAAGGTGATGCTGTTGAACAGATGCGACGGCTTGTTGAACCGCAGCAGCAGGTACTCCGGCACCGACCGCACCTTCGACCCGTAGTAGAACGGCATCATCACCAGGCCGAGGAACACCATCGCCGGGACGGCGCCGATCCAGTAGTAGTTGACCGTCGCGACGCCGTACTGCGCGCCGTTGGCGCCCATGCCGAGGATCTCGGTGGCGCCGAGGTTGGCCGACACGAACGCCAGGCCGGTGATCCAGGCCGGCAGCGAGCGACCCGAGAGGAAGTAGTCCAGGCTCGTCTTGACGTAGCGCTTGGCGATGAACCCGATGCCGAGGACGACGACGAAGTAGATCCCGAGGATCGCGAAGTCCAAGGCGTTGGTGTCCAACCGGATCTGCGCGGCGGCGAGCATGGCGGGTCAGTTCCCAGACACGGCACGTCGCTAACCCAGAAGCCCTTGCGGTCGCCGCTGCGCTCGGTAGCGTCCCGCCCGTGACCGACGCGCCGGGCCGCCTGCAGGCTGCCATCGCCGAGCTGGCGACGTTCAACGACGACCCGGCGGCGGGCGGGATCACCCGCGAGATCTACACGCCGACCTACGCCAGGGCGCTGGCGCGCGTGCAGGGGTGGATGCGCGACGCGGGGCTCCAGGTGCGCGTCGACGCGGTCGGCAACCTCTTCGGCCGCTGGGCCGGGACCGAGCCCGGCGCACCGGTCGTGCTGACCGGCTCGCACGTCGACACCACGCTGAACGCCGGCGCCTACGACGGCGTCCTGGGCGTGCTGGGCGCCATCGAGGCGGTGCACCTGCTGCGCGATCAGGACTTCACGCCCCGGCGCTCGATCGAGCTGGTGGCCTGGGCCGGCGAGGAGCCGCGGTTCGGCACGGGCTGCGTGGGCTCCCGCGCGGCCGCCGGAGAGCTGTCGCGCGCCGACCTCGACCGGCTCGTCGACCGCGACGGCGTCTCGATGGCCGCGGCGCTGTCGAGCGCCGGCCTGGACCCCGACGACCTGGCGGCCGCGCGGATCGACCCGCCGACCGTGCACGCGCTCGTCGAGCTGCACATCGAGCAGGGCATCGTCCTGGAGACCCACGGCGAGCCGATCGGCGTGGTGACTGCGATCGCCGCGCCGCACGACTTCCGCCTCACCTTCACGGGTGCCGCGACCCATGCGGGCGCCACGCCGATGGCTCTGCGCCGCGACGCGCTGGTCGGCGCCGCCGAGGCGATCTCCTCCGTCGAGCGGATCGCGCGCGCCTCGTCGAGCGGCACGACGGTGGGCACCGTCGGCGTCGTGCGGCTGCGACCCGGCGCCATCAACGTCGTCCCGGGCGCGGTGGAGCTCGACGTCGACGTGCGTGACAGCGACGCCGGTGCGCGCGAGGCGGCCGTCGCCGCGATCGTGGACGGGGCGCGCGAGATCGCGGCCACGCGTGACCTGGAGGTCGCGGTGCACGAGATCGTTGAGGACGTCCCCGTCACCTGCGACCCGGCCGTCGTGGCGGCCGCTTCCGACGCCTGCGCCGAGCTGGGCCTGACGCCGCGCCTGATGACCAGTGGCGCCTATCACGACGCCATGATCATGGGCCGGCGCGTGCCGGTCGGGATGATCTTCGTGCCCAGCCGGGGCGGCGTCAGCCACCACCCCGACGAGTACACCGCGCCCGAGCAGCTCGACCGCGGCGTGGCGGTGCTGGCGGGGACACTGGCGCGGCTGGCCGCCTGAGCTGAGCGGCGGCCGCCGGCGCGCCCGCCTCAGTGCACTTCCTGGATCGTGTTGCCCCCGTCGACCACGAGCGACTGACCGGTCACGTAGCTGGCGCCGTCGGAGGCGAGGAAGGCGACCGCGGCGGCGACCTCGTCGGGCCGTCCGGGGCGGCCGACCGGCGTGTTGCGCCCGGCCGCGCCCTCGGCGACGGTCGCCGAGCCGGTGGCGATCCAGCCCGGCGCCACGCTGTTGGCGGTGACGCCGTTCGGTCCGGCCTCCAGCGCGATCGCGCGCATCAGGCCGTCGACGCCGCCCTTGCCGGCTCCGTAGCCGCCGTTGCCGTAGGCGGTGACCAGCGGCCCGGTGACCGAGGAGATGAACACGATGCGGCCATGGCCTTTGTCGATCATGCCGGGCAGCACGGCGTGCGCGGTGTGGAACGCCGTGTCGAGGTTGAGCGCCAGCTCCAGCCGCCAGTGCTCGGGCGTCATGTCGACGACCGCCGGCGAGGGGACGTCGACGCCCTGCTGCACCATGCCGGCCGCGTGGACGAGGATGTCGATCGGACCGCCGTGCGCGTGGGCCGCCTCGGCGACGATCCGCACCGCGGCGGCGGGATCGGTGAGGTCGCCGACGTGCGTCGTGGCGTGGACCCCTTCCCCCGCCAGCTCGTGGGCGCGCTCCTCGATCCGATCGGTCGTCGAGGCGATGGCCACGCCGGCGCCCTCGCGCCCCAGCCAGCGGGCGCAGGCCAGGCCGATCCCGGCCCGGCTGCCGGCGCCCGTCACCAGGACGGTGCGCCCGGCCATCGGCCGCGCGACGGCCATGTCAGCCGAGGTAGTCCTCGACGGTTCCCTGATCGCGGAGCGTGGCGGTGTCGGGATCCTCGCCGGCGGCGCGCTTGGCCTTGCGCTGGCGCAGCAGGTCCCAGAGCTGGTCGAGCTGGATCCGGATCTCCGCGAGCCGCCTGGCGTCAGCGGCGATCACGTCGTCATGGCCCGTCTCGGCGGCTTCGCCCTCCTGGGCGCGGAGCTTCTTCTCATCGGCCTCGAGGGCCTCGATGCGGTCGCGGATCTGATCGTCGTCCATGCGAGCCAATGTACCGGCGCGCCGTCGCGATCATACGAAGCCGTCGCGCCAGACGTCCTTGTAGAGCAGGTACTCTGCCTGCCCAGCGGCGCCCGCGGTGAAGCCCTGCGGGCAGTACGGCGCCATGTAGATGAAGTCGCCCACCACGACCTCGTGGGCGTCCGAACCCAAGATGTAGGTCCCGCCGCCCTCGGTCATGTAGAGGCCGTGCTCCTCGTCGTGCACCTCGATCTTGTCGAGGCCCACGCCGGGCGCGAAGCGCAGCAACGACATGTTGAAGTCCCAGGCCGGGTCGGTGACCGGCAGCAGCTCGCGGCGCGTGAAGCCCGGCACGGCCGTCTCGGCGAACGGCTCGTCTTCGCGATGCCCGGCGAGCGCCCCGGGCGCGTCGGAGCCCGAGTGCGGCTCGTGGCGGCGCTTGACGATCAGGATGCGTGCCGCCGTGGACCCGGCCCGGATGTCGTAGGACGACCAACTCGGCAGGTAGGCGAACGCGCCGGCGCCGAGCGAACGCTCAGCGCCCTCGGCCAGCAGCACGGCCGAGCCGTCCAACCCGTAGAAGAACGTCTCGAAGCCGGCCTCCACGCTGCGGACGGTGCCGCCGCCGGCCGCCAAGGACACCAGGTACTCGCCGATCCGCGACGGCGCCAGGCGCGGCGTCACCAGCTTGACGACGGGCTGGTCGCCGTACTCCGGCAGCCGGCTCGGGTACTGGTTGGCGGGCGTGACCACGGTGTAGCCGTGCCCCAGCGCCCCGCGTGATGCCGGCGTCCGGTCCGTCATTCCTCGCGCTCCTGTTCGTGGACGACAAGCTCCTCCGGGCGCACGGGCGCCCGGGTCAGCGGGTGACCGGTCGCGGCCCGCAACGCCGCCAGGATGGCGGGCGTCGAGGTGATCGACGGCATCTCCCCCGCCCCGCGCAGCCCGTAGGGCGTGGCCGGGTCGCCGAGCTCGAAGACGAACGCCGGCATGGGCGCGGCGTCGACGATCGTCGGGATCCGGTAGCTGCCGAAGCCGGTGCTCTGAACGATGCCGCGGTCGATGAGCAGCTCCTCGCTCAGCGCGAGGCCCAGGCCCTGGATGGAGCCGCCCTCCAGCTGCCCCTCCAAGGCCATCGGGTTGATCGCCCGGCCGACGTCCTGGGCGATGGCCAGCTCGACGACGCGAGCGAGGCCGAGCTCGACGTCGACGTCGACCACCGCGCGGTGGGCGACGAACGCGAAGCCGGCGTGCGCGTCGCCCTGGCCGGTGACCGAGTCGAGCTCCTCGGTCGGGTCGTGCCGGTAGGTCCGGGTCTCCTCGACGGGATCGTCGCCGAGCAGCTCGACGAGCGTGAGCGCGGCCTCGCCGTCGCGCAGGACGCGGCCGTCGGCGATGGACAGCACCGCGCCGTCGCCGCCACCGAGCGCCTGCGCGGCGCGTTCGAGCACGCGCGCGCGCACCGCGACGCAGGCTGCGCGGACCGCGCCGCCGACCATCCACGTCAGCCGCGAGGCCGACGCCGAGCCTGCGGAGTCGACCTGCGTGTCGGCGGCCAGCACGTGCACCTCGGCGACGCCGAGCTCGGTGCGGGCGATCTGCTCCTGCACGCCGAGCACGCCCTGGCCGACCTCGCTGGCGGCGGTGTGCACCTCGACCACGACGCGGCCGTCACGGACGGCCATGGCGACGCGCGCGGTCGCCGGGTCGTCGAAGCCCTCCGAGAAGGCGATGTTCTTGAACCCGGCCGCGTAGCCGACCCCGCGGCGGACGCCCTCGCCGAGGGTGGCGCCGAAGCTGCTGCCCGGCAGCGTGCGGGGGTCGTGTGCGGCGGCCGCGGCGCCGTCGTCGACCGCGCTGCCCGGCAGCGGTAGCGCCTCCAGCCGGTCCAGCAGCGCCACGGTGGCCACCGGTCCGCGGATCACCTGTCCGCTGGGCAGCGTGCCGCCCTCGGCCAGGGCGTTGCGCCGGCGCACCTCGACCGGGTGCAGGCCGGCGGCGGCCGCGACGAGGTCCATCTGCGCCTCGTAGGCGATCGCGACCTGCGGCGCGCCGAAGCCGCGCATCGCGCCGCACGGCGGGTTGTTGGTGTACACGGCGGTGCCGAGGACGTCGACGTTCTCGACGGCGTAGGGACCGACGGCGAGCGTCGTAGCGTTGGCGATCACGGCGGGCGAGCTGGAGGCGTAGGCGCCGCCGTCGAGCCAGAGGCGGGCGTGGACGGCGATCAGTCGTCCGTCGGCGCGGGCGCGGTGCTCGTACTCCAGCCAGGCCGGATGGCGGTGGACGTGTCCGCCGGCGAAGGACTCCTCGCGCAGGTAGGCCATCTTCACCGGCCGGCCGGTGGCCAGCGCGAGCAGGCAGGCGTGCAGCTGGATCGACAGGTCCTCGCGCGCGCCGAACGCGCCGCCGACGCCGGCCAGCACGATGCGCACGCGCTCCGCCGGCAGTCCCAGCCCGGCGCAGACCTGGTCGCGGTCGACGTGCAGCCACTGCGTGGCGACGTGCAGCTCCACCCCGCCCTCGCCGTCGGGGATCGCCAGCCCCGACTCCGGGCCGAGGAAGGCCTGATCCTGCATGCCGACCTCATACCGCCCCCGCACGACGATCGGCGCGGCGGCGCCGGCGTCCTGGTCGCCGCGCAGGATCGGCACCGCACGGACGACGTTGCCGCCGGGATGCAGCGCGACGGAGTCCCGCGCCAGCGCGGCCTCGACGGAGGTCAGCGGCGCCTCCGGCGCGTAGTCGACCACGATGGCCGCCGCGGCGCGGCGGGCGGTCGCGGGGTCGTCGGCGGCGACGATCGCCACCGGCTCGCCGTGGTGGCGCACGCGGTCGATGGCGAGCACGGGCTGGTCGGGGATGACGCTGCCGACGAGCCGGTCGCCGGGGACGTCCTCGTGGGTCAGGACTGCGCGGACGCCGGGGATGGCGCGCGCCGCGGTGGCGTCGATCGAGCGGATGCGCGCCGCGGTGTGCGGGCTGCGCAGCGTCGCGCCGAAGAGCATGTGGTCGATCCGCAGGTCCGAGGAGTAGGCGAACGCGCCCGCGACCTTGGCTGCGCCGTCGCTGCGCGGCAGGCGCGCGCCGACCTCGCCGCGCCGCTCGGCGCCCGTGTCGTGCTCGGGCAGCAGGGGCGACCGCTCGGTCGCCGCGCCGGCGCCGGTGTGCCCGACGCTGCGCGGGTGCTGCGCGCCCCACCGGTCGCCCTGCTGCGGGGTCATGGGGCCGCCCTCGCGGCGAGCCGGCGGCTCTCGCGCCTCAGGTCGGCGGCCAGCGTCAGCGGGTCGGCGGTCCGCAGCTCGCCGTCCTGCACGACGACCTCGCCGCCGACGAGCAGCAGGTCGACGGGCCGCAGCGGCCCGAACGCGAGGGCGAACACCGGATCGGCGATCCCGGCGTGCCCGGCGTCGCGGAGATCCCAGAGCGCGACGTCGGCCAGCGCGCCGACCGACAGGTGGCCGAGCTCGTCGTCGCGCCCGAGGCAGCGGGCGCCGTGCCGCGTGGCCATCTCGAGCGCCTGGCGGGCGGTCAGCGCCTTCGGGCCTGCCTTGGCGCGTGCGAGCACCAGCGCCGCGCGCAGCTCGTCGGCCAGCTCGCCGGACTCGTTGGAGGCCGCGCCGTCGACGCCGAGGCCGACCGGTGCGCCGGCGGCCAGCAGCGACGGCACCGGCGCGATGCCGGCGCCGAGGCGGCCGTTGGAGGTCGGGCAGTGCGCGACGCCCGTGCCCGTCGCGCCCATGCGCTGCGTCTCCGCCTCGTCGAGGTGGACGCAGTGGGCCAGCCAGACGTCCTCGCCCAGCCAGCCGAGGTCGTCGACGTACTGCAGCGGCCGCACGCCGAAGCGCTCCAGGCAGAAGCGCTCCTCGTCGTCGGTCTCGGCGAGGTGGGTATGCAGGCGCACGCCGCGCGCCCGCGCCAGCTCGGCGGTCTCGCGCATCAGCTCGCCGCTGACGCTGAACGGCGAGGTCGGCGCCAGCGCGATCCGCACGCGGGCGCCGGGCGCCGGGTCGTGGTGGCGGTCGATCGCCTCGGCGCACGCGGTGAGGATCGCGTCGCGGTCCTCGACGATCGCGTCGGGCGGCAGGCCGCCCGCGCTTGCGCCGAGGTCCATCGCGCCGCGGCACGGGTGGAAGCGCAGGCCGATCGCGCGGGCGGCGTCGATCTCGACGGCCAGCAGGTCGCCGGCGTGGCGGGGGAAGATGTAGTGGTGGTCGGTCGAGGTTGTGCAGCCCGAGCGGGCGAGCGCGGCCAGGCCGGCGCGCGCCGCGGCGGCGACCGTCGCGTCGTCGATGTTGGCCCACACCGGATAGAGCGCGACGAGCCACTCGAACAGCGTCGCCTCCTGCGCGTAGCCGCGCGTGGCGAACTGGTAGAGGTGGTGGTGGCAGTTGACCAGCCCGGGCGTGGCGAGCCTGCCCGCCCCGTCGATGCGCGTGGTCGCCCGGTCGCGCCACGTCACGGGCGCGGCGCCCTCGCCCACCGCGGCGATGCGGTCGCCGTCGAGCACCAGATGGCCCGAGGCGTGCTCGCGCCGCGCGTCGTCGACGGTCGCGACCGCGCACCCCTCGATCACCGTGATGCTCATGGCCCGGCCTCCCGCGCGGCCAGCCGCACCGCCTCGACGATCTTCTGGTAGCCCGTGCAGCGGCAGAGGTTGCCGTTGAGCCCCTCGCGGACGTCGGCGTCGCTGGGGTCCGGGTTGCGGCGCAGCAGGTCGGCGGCCGCGACGACGAGCCCGGGCGTGCAGAACCCGCACTGCACCGCACCGGTGCGCAGGAAGGCCTCCTGCACCGGGTGCAGCGTGCCGTCGGGCGCCGCCAGCGAGGCCGCGGTGTCGACCCGGCAGCCGTCGGCCTGGGCGGCGAGCACCAGGCAGGCGCACGCCAGCTCGCCGTCGATGCTGACCGTGCAGGACCCGCACTCGCCCTGCTCGCACGCGTTCTTGGCGGCCGTGACGTCGAGCACGTCGCGCAGGACGCGCAGCAGGCTCTGGCCGGCCAGCGCGTCGGGGACGTCGTGCGCGGTGCCGTCGACGGTGAGCCTCACCGGGCATCCCAGACCCGGTCCAGCACCCGCGTGGCCAGCACGCCCGCGACGTGGCGACGGTACGCCGCCGATCCGCGCGCGTCGGGCAGCGGGTCGACGGCCTCGGCCACCAGCTCGCCGAAGCGGCGCAGCACGCGGTCGTCGAGGTCGTCCCAGGCGTCGGCGACCAGCGCCTCGGCGGTGCGGGGGCGGATCGCGATCGGCGCTGCGCCGACGACGCAGGCGGTGACGGTGCGGGCCAGCGGGTGCAGCTCGATCGCCACGCCGCAGACCGCGCGCGCCATCGCGTTGCGCGCCCCGGCCTTGGCGTAGGCGGTGGGACCGTCGGCCTTCGGGACGATCAGCGCGGTGACGAGCTCGTCGGCCCCGAGGTCGCATGTGCCCGGGCCGGTCACGAACGCCTCGGCGGGGATGTGGCGGATGCCGTGGGGACCGGCGACCTCGACGGCGGCGACCGCCGCGCCGAGCGCAGCGAGCGCGTCGGACGACGGGTCGCCCAGCACGAGCGCGCCGGCGATCGTCGCGCGGTTGCGCACCTGGCGCGAGGCGACGGTGCGCGCCGCGGCGGCCAGGCCGGGAAGCACGTCGGCGTGGCGCTCCAGGACATCGGTGTAGGTCGTGCCCGCGCCGAGGCGCAGCGCACCGCCGTCGCGCGTCTCGGTGCAGTCGCGCAGCTCGGCGACGCGCGAGAGATCCAGCAGCGCCGGCGGCTCCAGGCCCCCGTTGAGGTCCACCAGCACGCCCGTGCCGCCCGCGACGACGAGCGCGTCCGGCCGCTGCGCGCGCGCCGCGAGGGCGTCGTCGAGGGTGCGGGGCTGGAGGATGGTCAGAAAGCTTGTCCTTGCGGTGTGCGCGCTGGCCTTGCGGTGTGCGCGCTGGCCCGAGGCCGCTCGGAACGGGGCGCCTGACCAGCGCGTCGAACGTGGACGGTCGCCGGAATCTAGCGCACCCCGGCGGCGGCGTTTGCGAGGATGGTCCGGCGTGCGCGAATCATCTAGCCTGCCGTCGGAATGACGACCGACCCGCCCGCCACGAGCGGCCGGGGCGCCGACCGGTATCACCGGCGACTGGGCATCCGCGACGCGGTCCGCATGGACCGCGAGCCGTTCGTCGCACACTTCGGCGGTGTGTTCGAGGAGACGCCGTGGATCGCCGGCGCGGCCTGGGACTTCGGGCCGTACGAGTCGGTCGCCGCGCTGCACCGCGCGATGGTCGCCGCGGTCGACGCCGCCCCGCGCGACGTGCGACTCGCCCTGATCCGCGCGCACCCCGAGCTGGCGGGCAAGGCGGCGATCGCGGGCGAGCTCACCGGCGAGTCGACCCGCGAGCAGGTCGCCGCCGGCCTGGACCGCCTCACCCCCGAGCAGCACGCCCGGCTGGTCGCGCTGACTGCCGACTACCGCACCCGCTTCGGCTTCCCGTTCGTCGTGTGCGCGCGCGAGCACACCGCCAACTCCATCATCGCCGCCGCGCAGGCGCGGTTGGCGCACGACCCCGACGCGGAGGAGCGCGCCGCCCTGGCCGAGATCGCCAAGATCGCGGAGCTGCGGCTCGCCGATCTCGTCACCGACGACGAAGGGAGCACCGCTTGAGCGGAGCCCGCATCTCCTACGGCAAGCTCGAGGTGCCCGTGCACCTGGTCCGCGGCGAGCGGCTGCTGGCCGCCGACGTGAGCATGGAGGTCCTCGGCCAGGGCTTCCTCCCCGCCTACACCGAGGGCGACAACACCAACGTGGTGGCGACCGACACCATGAAGAACGTCATCCTGCGCCGCGCCCACGAGTACGAGGGCGAGACGCTGGAGGGGCTGCTCGACGACCTGGGCCGCGGGTTCCTGGCCACCTACCCCGAGATGGAGGGCCTGCGCCTGTGGGCCGACCGCCAGCCGTGGATCGCCGAGACCGGACGGGTCTTCCGCCGCGTGGAGGGCGACCACGCCGTCGCGTCGCTGGAGCTCGGACAGGCCGGCGGCGCGATCGACGTGGTGGCGCAGCGCAGCGGCCACGTCGGCCTGCGGCTGCTGAAGACGACCGGCTCGGCGTTCACGAAGTTCGCCCGCGACGACGACACGACGCTGCCCGAACGCCTCGACCGCCCGCTGTTCGTGCACCTCGACGTGCACTGGCGATACAGCGATCCGCACGACGCCGTGGGACCCGCGCACGTCGCGCCCGACGCCGTGCTCGCGCTGGTGCTAGAGACCTACGACGACTTCGTCAGCGAGTCGATCCAGCATCTCGTCCACGAGCTCGGCACGCGCATCCTGCGAAGGTTCCCGGCGCTGACGCAGGTGAGCTTCCGCGGCGAGAACCACACGCACGAGCCGGTTCCGGGAGCGGCCGAGGCCGATCCGCTGCGCAAGACCTACACCTCGCCGTTTCCCGCGTGGGGGCTCATCACGCTGGTGCTGGACCGATGAGCGCCGTGGCCGGCGAGTGCTTGAATGGGCCGCTGTGACGCGCACGGGCTCCGTGACCACCCATGTGCTGGACACCGCCCGCGGCCGCCCGGCCGCCGGGGTGGCGGTCGAGCTGGTGCTGGTGAAGGCCGCCGGCGGCTCCGGGCCGGCCGACGGCGTGGTGGCGCGGGCCGTGACCAACGCCGACGGGCGCACCGACGTCCCGCTGATCGCGCCGGGAGCGTTGGAGGCCGGCGTCTACGAGCTGCGGTTCGCCGTCGGCGCGTACTTCGCGGCCGCCGACGGCGTGAGCGCGCCGCCGTTCCTCGACGTCGTGCCCGTGCGCTTCGGCGTCGCCGACCCCGACGCCCACTTCCACGTGCCGCTACTGGTCTCGCCGTGGTCCTACAGCACCTACCGGGGGAGCTGACCACGCCCTCGGCCGGCGAGCAGGTCGTGGCGCGCTGCCGCGCGCTGGCAGCCGTCAGCGAGGAGCGCGACCGGCTGACGCGGCGCTTCGCCACGCCCGCGATGACGCACGCCAATGCCCTGGTCGGCGGCTGGATGGCCGAGGCGGGGATGATCGTCCGGACCGACGCCGCCGGCAACCTGATCGGCCGCCTGGGGGGATCCGATCCGGCCGCGGGCACGCTGCTGCTCGGCTCGCACCTCGACACCGTCCGCGACGCGGGCGCCTTCGACGGGCCGCTGGGCGTGGTGACCGCGATCGCCTGCGTCGCGCGGCTGCAGGCGGCCGGAGCGGCGCTGCCCTTTGCCCTCGAGGTGCTCGGGTTCTCCGACGAGGAGGGCCTGCGCTTCGGCACGGCGTACCTCGGCTCGCGCGCCGTGGCGGGCACGTTCGACCCCGCGCTCCTGGAACTGACCGACGACGCTGGCGTGACCGCGCGCGACGCGCTGGCCGGCTTCGGCGGGCGGCCAGTGGCGGTGGCGGACGCGTCGCGGCGCGGCGAGCGGATCCTCGGGTACGTCGAGGTCCACATGGAGCAGGGACCGGTCCTGGAGGAGCGGGATGCGCCGGTCGGCGTCGTCACCGCGATCGCGGGCGCCACGCGGGCCGAGGTGCGGTTCACCGGCCGCGCGGGGCACGCCGGCACCGTGCCGATGGCCTCACGCCACGACGCGGCCTGCGCCGTGGCCGAGCTCGTGCTCGCCGTCGAGGCGGCCGGCCGCGGGACCGGTGGGCTGCTGGCGACCGTGGGTCGCCTGACCGCGCTGCCCGGCGCGCCCAACGTGGTGCCGGGCGCGGCCGTGGCGTCGCTGGACGTGCGGCACGCCGACGATGCGGTGCGCGCCGCTGCGGTCGAGGCGCTGCGCGGCGTCGCGGCGGAGATCGCGGCACGCCGCGGCCTGGCGCTGGACTGGCAGCCGCGGCTCGACAACCCGGCGGTCGCGGTCGACCCCGCCCTCACCGACGCGCTGGCGCGGGCGGTCGCCGGGCGCGGCCTGCCCGACGTGCGCCTGGCCAGCGGGGCCGGTCACGACGGTGTGGCGCTCTCCGAGCTCTGCCCGATCGCGATGCTCTTCGTGCGCTGCGCCGGCGGGCTGAGCCACCATCCCGACGAGTCGGTGAGCGCGCCTGACGCCGAGGTCGCGCTCGACGTGCTGGTCGATCTCGTCGCCGGGTTGGCCGCCGAGGCGGCGGCGTGACCGCCTTCGACGTGGTGGTGCGCGGTGGGCGCGTGGTGGCCGACGACGTCGTGGTGGACGCCGACGTCGGCATCGCCGACGGCCTGGTCGCAGCGGTGGCGCCCGGCCTGGAGGGCGGCGCCGACGAGATCGACGCCTCCGACCTGCTGGTCCTTCCCGGCGCCCTCGACGCCCACGTCCACCTCAACGACCCGGGCCGCGCCGACTGGGAGGGCTTTGCCACCGGCACGGCGGCGCTGGCCGCCGGCGGCACGACGTGCGCGATCGACATGCCGCTCAACGCGATCCCGCCGACACTGGACGGCGCGAGCTTCGACGCGAAGGTGGCCGCGGCCGCCGGCACCGCCCATGTGGACGTCGCGCTGTGGGGCGGCCTGGTGCCCGGCGACGTCGACCGCCTCGACGAGCTCGCCGCGCGCGGCGTGGTCGGCTTCAAGGCCTTCATGTCGGCCAGCGGCGTCGCGGAGTTCGTCGCGGCCGACGACGTCACGCTCGTCGAGGGCATGGCCCGTGCGGCCGCGCTGGGATTGCCCGTCGCCGTGCACGCCGAGGACGAGGAGCTGACGGGCCGGCTGGCCCAGCGCGCCGTCGCCGAGGGCCGCACGGGCGTGGCCGACTACCTGGCGTCGCGTCCGGTGCTCGCCGAGGTCGAGGCCATCGGCCGGGCGATCGCCTTCGCTGCGGAGACCGGGTGCGCCCTGCACGTCGTGCACGTCAGCAGCGGACGCGGCGTGACGCTGGTGGCCGAGGCGCGGGCCCGCGGCGTCGACGTCACGTGCGAGACCTGCCCGCACTACCTCCTACTCGACGCCGAGGACGCCGAGCGGCTCGGGGCCGCGGCCAAGTGCGCCCCTCCCCTGCGGCCTGCCCATGAGCGCGACGCGCTCTGGGAGCGCGTGCTGGCCGGTAACGTCGACCTCATCGCCACCGACCACTCACCCTCCCCGGCCGCGCTCAAGGACACTGGTCAGGATCACTTCGCGGCATGGGGCGGGATCCCCGGCGCCCAGACGCTGCTCGTGTCGCTGCACGACGCGGGCGTCGTGGCGCGCGGGCTGCCGGTGGAGCGCCTCGCCGCGCTGACCGCAGGCGCGCCCGCGCGGCGCTTCGGGCTCGCGCCCCGCAAGGGCGCGCTCGCCGTGGGCGCCGACGCCGACCTCGCCCTGCTGGACCCGACCGCCCTGTGGACGCTGCACCGCGGGGACCTGCTCGACCGCCATCGGCTGAGCCCGTTCGTCGGGCGCCGCCTTCGCGGCCGCGTGGTCCGGACGATCCTGCGCGGCCGGACGATCGTGCGCGACGGCCAGCTCGTCGGCGGGCCCGCGGGCGGCCGGGTGCTGCGGCGCGGCGGAGGCTGCGCATGAACGTCGCGACGCTGCACGCCGAGGTCGCGCTCGCCTGGCTGCGCGAAGGACGGCCCGTGGCCGAAGGGCTGCTGGTCGCCACCGACGGCTCGTCGCCGCTGCAGCCGGGCGCGTCGATGCTGGTCGACGGCGCGGGCGCGATCGAGGGCTCGGTCAGCGGCGGCTGCGTGGAGAGCGCCGTGGCGCAGGAGGCGATGGCGCTGCTGGCCGCCGGTGCCGGAGGCTCGGCGCGGCTGCGGCGCTACGGGATCTCCGACGAGCTGGCCGGCGAGGTGGGCCTGACCTGCGGCGGGACGATCGAGGTGCTGGTGCACGCGCTGGAGGGCCCGCAGGCCGAGGCCGCGATGGCGGCGCTGCAGGCGCGCGCGGCCGGGCGCCCGTCGGCGCTGGCGACCGTGGTCGACGGACCGCAGGCCGGCGCGCAGCTGGCGCTCGTCGACGGGGCGATCGTCGGCGAGCTCGGTGGCCCGACGTTGTTGCAGCACTCGGTCGCGCGCGACCTGCACGGCGCGTTGACGCAGGGCCGCAGCGCGCTGCGCCGCTACGGCGACGACGGCGCGACGCTCGGCCGCGCCGTGCGCGTCTTCGTCGACGTCCACGCGCCCGCGCCGCGCCTGGCGATCGTCGGCGCGACCGACTTCTCGGCGGCGCTGGCGCCCCTGGCCGTCGCGCTCGGCTGGGCCGTCTCGATCTGCGACGCGCGGTCGGCGTTCGCCCGCTCGGACCGCTTCGCCCGCGCCGCGGACGTGACCGTCGCGCCGCCCGGACCGTGGGTGGCCGAGCAGCGGCTCGGCCCCGCCGACGCGCTGCTGGTCTTCTCCCACGATCCCAAGCACGACGAGCCCGCGATCCAGTCGGCCTTCGCCGGTGACGCCGGGTTCATCGGCGCGCTCGGCAGCCGCCGCACCGCCGCCGACCGGGAGACCCGGCTGATCGCCGCCGGCGCGACGCCCGAGCAGCTGCTGCGCCTGCACTCCCCCTGCGGCCTCGACGTCGGTGCTCGCACGCCGGAGGAGACCGCGATCTCCGTCCTGGCCGAGATGCTCGCCGACCGCGCGCAGCGCACGGGCGCGCCGCTGCGCGACACCGACCGGCCGATCCATCCGCGCTAGCGATCCGGCACGGCCTCGAGGCGGGCGAGATCGGCCGGCACGTCGACGTCGTCGGGCCGGCCGAGCTCGTCGCAGGCGACCTGCGCGACGCGCATCGTGGCCAGCGCCTGGCGCGCGCCCGCGTCGCCGCGCAGCTCCGCGACGGCGGCGAACGTGGAGGCCTCCAGCAGCGTCGGGTGCGCCGGCACGCCGTCGTAGCTCGCGCGCAGCGCGTCGAGCCGCGCCGGCTCCCGCGCGGCCACCACCCGCGCGACGGCGGCCGCCGACAGCAGCGGCTGGTCGGCGAGCACGATGACGACCGCGTCGAAGCCGGCCGCAGCGGCCACGGCCACCCCGGCACGCAGCGAAGCGCTCAGCCCCTCGGCCCAGCCGGCGCAACGCACGACCTCGGCGCCCCGCAGGTCGGCGCCGGCCACGACGGCGCCGGCCTGCGCCCCGAGCACGACGAACCGCGCCGCCACGGCGGGACCGTTCAGCGCCGCGAGCGCGTGCTCGACCAGCGGCCGTCCGCGAAACCGCGCCAGCGGCTTGGGGACGCCATCAGCCGCCGCGGCCGCGAACCGCGCGCCCGCGCCCGCGGCGAGCACCACGCCGGCGACGCCGCTCATCGCGCCGCGCCACCGTCCCACGCGGCCAGCAGCTTGCCGAGCGCCGCGTCCAGCGCCCGGCGCTCCCGGTCGCTCAGCGCCTCCAGCAGGCCCGCCTCGTTGCGCAGGTGGTCCTCGACCGCGCGATCGACGACCTTCAGCCCCTTGCGCGTCAGGGACACGAGCACGCCGCGGCGGTCGTCGGGGTCCGCATCGCGCTGCACCAGTCCCTCAGCCTCCAGCCGGTCCAGCCGCTTGGTCATGCCGCCCGTGGTCATGACGAGCCCGCGCGCGAGCGTCCCGGCCGAGAGGCGATGCGGCTTGCCCGCGCGGCGCAGCGTGGCGAGGACGTCGAACCAGCCGGCCTCCAGCCCGTGCTGGGCGAAGACGGGCTGCAGGCGCTCGTCGGCCATCCGGGCGGCGCGCCATAGGCGGGTGAAGGTCCGCATCGGCGTGGGATCGAGGTCGGGGCGCTCCTGCAGCCACTGGCGGACGACGTCGTCGGAGTGGTCGGGCATCGTCCGACCATCGTAATACCTTCCCAGCAAGCTAGCCACCCGGAACCTTTCGTGGTAGCTTCCCGGGAAGCTAATGTCCTTCTCACCGCCACCTGCCTTCGCCGCCGTGGGCCCCGCGATCTGGGGCACAACGTACATCACGACCACCGAGCTGCTACCGCCCGGCCGGCCGCTGCTGGCCGGGCTGCTGCGCGCGCTGCCGGCGGGCCTGCTCCTGCTGGCCATCGGGCGCGAGCTTCCGCGCGGCCGCTGGATCGCCCGGGCGCTCGCGCTCGGCACGCTGAACATCGGCCTCTTCTTCGCCCTGCTCTTCCTGGCCGCCGAGCGCCTCCCGGGCGGCGTCGCGGCGACCATCGGCGCGATGCAGCCGCTGCTCATCGCGGGGCTGGCGTGGCCGCTGCTGCGCGAGGCGCCCGGCCGCGTGCGGATCGTCGCGGCGGTCGTCGGCGCCGCCGGGGTCTCCGTGCTCGTGCTGCGCTCCGACGCGGCGCTGGACCCGGTCGGGCTGCTGGCCGCGCTCGGCGCCACGTTGTCGATGACGATGGGCACGCTGCTGACCAAGCGCTGGGGCCGTCCGGCGGGGCTGCTCTCGTTCACCGCCTGGCAGCTGCTAGCCGGCACGCTCGTCCTGCTGCCCGCCGCGCTGATCGTCGAGGGCGTGCCCGGCCACCTGACCGGCGAGAACCTCGCGGGCTTCGCCTACCTGACGCTCGTGGGGACCACGCTGGCCTACGTGCTGTGGTTCTGGGGGGTCGGCCGGCTCCCGGCCTCGGCCGCGTCGCTGCTGCCGCTGCTGAGCCCGGTCGTGGCGCTGGTCGTCGGGATCACGTTGAGCGGCGAGTCGCTGAGCGCCGCGCAGGTCGCCGGAGCGGTCCTCGTCCTCGGCGCGGTCGTCGCGGGGCTCATGCCCGAACGGCCGGGCGCAGCACGTGCAGGGCGACGCCGTCGTCTCGCCGCTGCGACACCACGCTGAACGTCCCGCGCGCGGCGGCCAGGAAGTCGCGCGTGCCGGCCCGCTGCGGATCGGCGAGGTGGAGCACGCCGCCGGGCGCGAGCAGGCGAGGCCACAGGCGCAGCGCGGTCTCGACGTTGGCGCGGGTGTAGAGGACGTCGGCGGCCAGGACGACGTCGAACGGCCCCCGCGCGACGAGCGCCTCCCCGTGCGCTGCCCAGTCGACCACGGCGACCTGCGCGTCGACCTCGTTGAGCGCGAGGTTGTGGGCGGCGAACGTCACCGCATCGGGCACGCCGTCGGTGGCCAGCACGCCGGCGCCCGCGCGCGCCGCGACGATGCTCGGCGCGGCCAGCCCGCAGCCCAGCTCGAGCACGCGCGCCCCCGCGGCCGGCGGCGCCTCGGCCAGCGCGCCGGCCAGCGCGAGCCCGCTCGGCCACGGCCGGGCCCAGTACGGCGCCGGCCGTCCCTCGCCGCCCTCCTCGTGGCGCAGCTGATCCCAGTCGGCGGGGGTCACGAGGTAGACCTCGGCGCCCGCGGCGCCGACGGCGAAGCGCTGCACGGCGATGTCCAGCAGGGCCGGCGGCAGCGCGTCGGCGGCGACCTCGCGCAGCGCGGCGAGTTGCTCGCGCAGCGAGACCCGCAGCGCGCCGAGGCCGTCCTCAGCCAAAGGCGACCGGCGTCACGTCGCGCAGGAGGGCGAGCGCGTCGGCGTACATGCCCTCCTTGATCGCCCCGAGCGTGGGGCCGTGCTTCGGAGCCAGCGCGGCCGCGCGCTCGACGGCCTCGGCCACCACCCGGTCCTCGGCGACCGCCGCGTCGACGATGCCGGCCGCGGCCGCGTCCTGTCCGCCGTAGCGGCGCCCGGTGGTCATCGCCTCGTGCGCCGTCCGCTTGGACAGGCGCGCCTGGATCAACGCGGCCATCGGCGGCGTGAACGGGATGTGGATATCGACCTCGGGCAGGCAGAAGAACCCGCGGTCGGCGCGCATGACCCGGAAATCGTGCGCGACGGCGAGCATCGCCCCGGCGGCGAAGCAGTGCCCGCCGATCGCCGCGATGGTCGGGACCGGCAGCGCGAGCACCCGGCCGAACAGCGCGTGGACGCGCGGGACGAACGCCGCCACCTGGTCGGTGTTGGCGCCCATCCACTCCAGGTCGAGCCCGTTGGACCAGATCTTGCCCGTCGCGGTGGTGACCAGCGCGCGGGGCTCGGGCGCCGCGGTGACCTCGTCCAGGAGCGCTTCGACGGCCCCGACCCAATCGGGGTTGAAGCGGTTCTCGTCGTCGCCGAGGTTCAGCAGGAAGACGTCGCCGTCGCGGTCCAGGGTGGGCATGGCGCGGCAGCCTAATGTCTCGACGCGCGTGCGCGCCGCTCCCTCAGCGCTCGACGTCGAGGCGCAGCGGGATGCCCGACGGATCGACGACGCGGACCGCGTCGCCGACGGGCTCGGGCGCCGCTCCGGCCGCGTCCAGCCGCGCGACGGCGCGGTCGCGCTCCGCGGCGTCGGGGAGCACGATCGTCACCTCCAGCAGCCGCGCGGTGTCGGGCGGCGCCGGCTCACGCCGGCGCGTCTCCCACACGTTGGCCCCGATGTGATGGTGGTAGCCGCCGGCGGCCAGGAACGCCGCCTGCTCGCCGAGCTGCGCCATCAGCTCCAGCCCGAGGGCGTCGCGGTAGAACGCGATCGTCTCCGCGATGTCGGCCGCGCGCAGGTGGACGTGGCCCATGACGGTCCCGGCGGCGAGCCCGGCAAACGGCTCCGTCGCGGGGTCGGGCAGCTCGGCGAGCAGCGACTCGACGTCGAGCGCCCACGTCCCCATCCGCTCGCCGACCTGGCCCTCCCACGCAGCGCGCGGGCGGTCCCAGTAGATCTCGATCCCGTGGTGGTCGGGATCCTGGAGGTAGATCGCCTCCGAGACGAAGTGGTCCGACAGGCCGACGAGCGGCACCCGCTCGCGCACGGCGTGCGCCAGGAAGCGGGCGAGGTCGACGCGCTCGGGAAGCACGAGCGCGAAGTGGAAGAGGCCGGGGTAGCCGTCGGACGGCACGGCGCCCGGGAGCTCCTCCAGGAGCAGCAGCTCGCGGTCGCCTCCCGGCGCGCCCAGCGCGGCGGACCCGTCCTCGCGGCGCAGCGCCGCCAGGCCGAGCGCGTCGCCGTAGTAGGCGATCGACCGGTCGAGGTCGGCGACCGTCAGGCGCACCGCGCCCATGTGCGTGCCGGCCGCGATCGCCGCGGTCGGAGGCGCGAGCGCGGCCGCCGCGGTCAGCTCCTCGGGGTCCCGCGGTGCTTCGGCCATCACCCAAGTCAAGCAAACGGCGCGCGGCGCCTAGCGACCATGGGTGGGCCGCGCATGCTGCAGCTCGTGCTCCAGGCGCGCCAGGGCGGCCAGCCGGCGCTCGACCGTCGGGTGCGTGGCGTGCAGGGCACGCCTCCAGCCGGTCGCGGTCTCGACCGGCAGCAGGTGCAGCGCGTCGCGCGCGGCGACCGCGCGCAGGTCCTCGCCCGGCACGCGCACGAGGGCGCCCGAAACCTTCATCAACGCGGACGCCAGCGCGCTCGGCCGTCCGGTCAGCGCGACGGCGCCGGCGTCGGCGGTCAGCTCGCGGTAGCGCGAGAGGGTGTTGCTGCCGATCGCCGCGATCGTCCCGATCGCCGTGCCGACGAGCCGGCCGGCCATCAGCCACAGGCCGAACCACACGTTGGCGCCGCCGCCGCGGAGCAGCACCGCGCCGGGCAGCCCGACGACCGTCATGACGGTCGCGTCGCGGTTGACGACGTGGCTGAGCTCGTGCGCGACGACGGCCTCCAGCTCGGCGGGCTCCAGCAGCTCGAGCAGGCCTCGCGTGACGTGCAGCCGCGGCGCCCGTCCCGGCGCGTCGACGATCCAGCTGTTGGGCTGGCGCTCCTCGTCGACCGCGATCTCGGGCTCGGGGAGGTCGGCCACGACGCAGAGCCGCGTGACGATCGCGCGCAGGCCCGGCTCCTCGCCCGGCGCGAGCAGGTGCGCCACGTCGGTCCTGCGTCGCTCGGCGACCACGGCGCCGACGCCCAGCAGCGTGGCGAGCCCGAGGCCGACGAGGATCCTCGCCGGCAGCACCATCACGCACAGCGCCAGGAGCGCGAGCACGACCGTCGGCGTCAGCACGGCGGCCAGCACCATGCGGGCCTGGAGCCCGCGGTCGGCCGGGAAGAGATCACGGCGACGCTGCATGGACAGACGGTACCGGTGAGCGCAACCCCTGGCCAGGTCGGCGCGTCCGCGCAACGACCTTCGTCGACACACTCTTTGCGCTGGCGTTAGTATTTGCGCCGATGCAAGCACGGGCCGTCTCCGCGACGCAGCTCGCCGACGAGTTGGTGTCCTTCCTGGCGACCACCATGAAGACCGCGCAGGGCGAGGTCTTCAAGGTCGTCGAGGAGCTCGACCTCTCGATGACGCAGCTGAAGATGCTCTTCGTCCTGGACGGCACCGAGGGCGAGCTCACCCCATCCGAGCTGGCGAAGTCCATCGGCCTCTCCCCCGCGGCCGCCGGCCGTGCGGTCGATGCGCTCGCGCGGCAGGGCATCGTCTCCCGCCGCGAGGACCTCGAGGACCGGCGTGTCAAGCGCCTCGCCCTCACCGAGCACGGCCAGGACTGCGTCAACCGCATCTCGGCCGCCCGCCGCGAAGGCCTGACCCGCCTCACCCGGCAGCTCGACCCCGACCAGCGCGCAGCCCTGTCGCAGGCGCTGGCGCCGCTGCTGCCCGACCCCTCCTCCTCCCCCGATTGCGCCCCGAGCGCGAAGGAGCTTCGATGAGCGCTCCCGCACAGCCGACCCGCGACAAGGTCTTCGACCGCGCGCTGATCTCGATCTCCGCCGTCGTGGTGCTCGGCACCTTCATGTCGATCCTCGACACGACGATCGTCAACGTCGCGATCAACACGCTGTCGCAGGACTTCAACACGTCCCTGGCGACCATCCAGTGGGTCTCGACGGGCTACATGCTCGCGCTGGCCACGGTGATCCCGTTGACCGGCTGGGCCGCCGACCGGTTCGGCACCAAGCGGTTGTACATCATCTCGATCGGCCTGTTCCTCGTCGGCTCCGCGCTGTCGGGCCTGGCGTGGTCGGCGGAGTCGCTGATCGGCTTCCGCGTGCTCCAGGGCCTGGGCGGCGGCATGATCATGCCCGCCGGCATGACGATCCTGTCGCAGGCCGCCGGGCCGCAGCGCATGGGCCGCGTGATGGGCGCCGTCGGCGTGCCGATGCTCATGGGCCCGATCATCGGGCCGATCCTCGGCGGCTGGCTGGTCGACGACGTCTCCTGGCGCTGGATCTTCTACGTCAACATCCCGATCGGCGCGATCGCGCTGCTCGCCGCGACCAAGCTCCTGCCGCGCGACGAGCCCGCCGCCCACCAGCGCCTGGACTGGCTCGGGCTGGTGCTGCTCTCCCCCGGTCTAGCGGCGTTCGTGTACGGGTTGGCCGAGACGTCGTCGTCCGGTGGCATCGGCGCCGCCCAGGCGTGGCTGCCGATGCTCGCCGGGGCGCTGCTGATCGGCACGTTCATCTACCACGCGGCGCGCCACGCCTGGCCGCTGATCGACGTCAAGCTGTTCAAGAACCGCACGATGAGCGCGGCGTCGGCGACGACGTTCGCGTTCGCCGCAGGCATGTTCGGGATGATGTTCATGTTGCCGCTCTACTACCAGGTGGTGCGGGGCCAGTCGGCGCTGCACGCCGGACTGCTGCTCGCGCCCCAGGGCGTCGGCGCGGCGATCATGATGCCCATCGCCGGCAAGCGCACCGACGACGTCGGCGCCGGCAAGATCGTCCTCGGCGGGCTGTCGCTCCTGCTGCTCGGGATCATCGGCTTCACCCGCGTCGGGGCCGACACGTCGTTCTGGTTCCTGGGCGGGTGCCAGTTCCTGATGGGGTTGGGCATGGGCGCGTCGATGATGCCGGCGATGAGCGCGGCCTACCAGACGCTGCAGCGCAACCAGCTGGCCCGGGCGACGACGGCGCTGAACATCATCCAGCGCGTCGGCGGCTCGATCGGCACCGCGCTGCTGTCGGTCGTGCTGACCCACCAGCTCGCCAGCCGGCTGCCCGGCAGCGGCCAGGGCGGCCTGGGCGCGGCGCAGTCGCTCCCGGCCGGCGCGCGCGACCGGATCGCGCCCGACATCGCGCAGGCGTTCGGCCACACCTTCTGGTGGGCGGCGGCGATCGTCGCGCTGGCGGTCATCCCGGCGCTGCTGCTGCCGCGCCACCCGCCGCAGGCGCCCGGAGCACCGGGCGCCAGCGACGAGGCGCGGGCCGAAGAGGCGCTGCTCGTCGAGGTGTAGGGGTCGCTCGACGGCGGTCGCGTGGCTAGGACTGCGGCCGCACGTCGAGCACGACCTTGCCCAGAGCGCTGCGGCCGTCGATGGTCTTCAGCGCCTCGGCGGCCTGGTCGAGCGGGAAGTGGTGGCCCACGATCGGGCGCACGAAGCCGCTCTGCATGAGCTCGTCGACGGCGGCGCCGATCTGGCGGTTGGCCTCGGGCTTGGCCATGATGTACGCGCCCCAGCCGGCGCCGATGACCTCGGTGTTGTTGAGCAGCAGGCGGTTGACGCGGACCTCCGGGATCGAGCCGCCGGTGAACCCGACGACGACCACGCGGCCCTCCTCGCGCAGCGAGCGGATGGAGTCGGTGAAGCGATCGCCCCCGACGGGATCGAGCACGAGGTCGACGCCACCGCCGGAGAGCTCCTTGGCCTGGTCCTTCCACGGGCCGTCGGAGCGGACGACCTCGTCGGCGCCGGCGTCGCGCGCGACCTGCTCCTTGTCGTCGCTGGAGACGACCGCGATCGTCTTCGCTCCCAGCCCCTTGGCGACCTGCAGCGAGGCGGTGCCGACGCCACCGGCGGCCCCGTGGACGAGGACGGTCTCGCCCGCGGCCAGGCGGCCGCGCAGCTTCAGCGCGAAGTAGGCGGTGTGGTAGTTGAGGATCAACGCGGCGCCCTGGGCGAAGTCCAGCGCGTCGGGCAGCTTGAAGGTCAGGAACTCGGGCGAGACCGCTGTCTCGGCGAAGCCGCCGAGCATGCAGAACGCCGCGACGCGGTCGCCGGCCTTCACGGCGGCGCCCGCAGGCGCGCTGCGCACCGTCCCGCCGACCTCGCTGCCGGGGATGAACGGCAGCGGCGGCTTCATCTGGTACTCGCCGCGGGTCTGCAGCACCTCGGGGAACGAGACGCCGGCGACCTCGACGTCGACGACCACGCCGCTGCCGGGCGTCAGGAAGTGCGACGCCTCGGGCTCGTCGACGTCGACGATCTGCAGGGCGGTGTCGGGACCGGTGAGCTCGGTGATCTGGAGGGCGCGCATGGATCGCACCCTAACCTGAATCCGGATTCACCCTCGTCGCCGCGTCACCGCCGGCGTCGCGGGAGCGTCCGGGAGCGTCGAGGGACGACTGAATCCGGCTCTACGAGATTCATTCGTCCCTCGACGCCGGCGCGGGAGCCGGCGCCCTTGGGGTCAGTGGGCCTGTCTGCGGACGCTTCCGGGCCGCGAACGGGCCCACCGCGCTCGGCGCGCCCACTCCATCGAGGGTGGGCCCGTTCACGGACGGCCGGCGTCCGCCAACAGGCCCACCCCATCCGCCGCACCGGCACCTCCCGAGCCGTGGGCCCGATCGCCGCGGCCACACCGCGCCCAACAGGCCCACCCCATCCGCCGCACCCCGAGCTTCGAGCCGTGGGCCCGAATGCCGCGGCCACACCGCGCCCAACAGGCCCACCCGGACCGACGGCGCTCGCGGACGACCCCCGGCGCCGGCACCCGAGGCAGGCGCTCACTCTGTCACTGCCCCGATTGCGCACCGCGGCTCGGCCTCGTCCGCGCCGGGCTCCACAGGCGCGGCCATCGAGGGACGACTGAACCGCGACTATCGCGGTTGAGTCGTCCCTCGACGCCCCAGGATGAACCCAAGGCGCCGAAGCCCCGCCCCTCAGCCGTCGTCCTGTGAGAACGCCCAGCGGGCTTCGTCGATGTCCAGGCCCGCCGATAGGCAGGCCAGCAGCTTCATGCGGATCGCCTGGGGCGAGAGGAAGCCGGCGGGGATGATGTTGGTGCCGCGCAGGTCGCGCTCGGACCCGGCGTAGCCGTAGGTCGCGTTGAGCACGACGCCGCGCTCGGGGCGGCAGTAGGCGACGACGGGGATCTCCTTGGCGGCCTCGCCCCAGATCTCGAGGACCTCGGGCGCGAGGTGGCCGGCGCCGAGCGTCCCCAGGACGATGCCGTCGGGCGCGGTGGTCAGCGCGGCGCGGGCCAGCGAGCCGTCGTCGCCGGCCGTCGAGGGAACGATCAGCACGCGCTTGTCCAGCGACGGCGGATCGAGCGGCGGGTTGCGCGGGATCCGCGACCAGATCGTCGGATGGCCCTCGGTGACGCGGCCCAGCGGCCCGGTCTGCGGCGAGGAGAACGCGACCAGGGACGTCGTGTCGGTCTTGCGCGCACAGCGCGCGTGGTGGATCTCGCCGCCGAAGACGACCAGGACGCCCATGCCGGCCGCCGGCGCGCTGGCCGCGACG
>DASYLT010000144.1:0-7307 GCA_036009425.1 Baekduia sp.
GGCCAAGCAGGAGTACGACGAGGCGGTGGCGCACGTCGACGAGATGGAGCGCCAGCGGTCGGACCTGGAGACCGCCCTGCGCGAGCTGCGCGCGTTCATCCGCGACACCGACCGCCAGATCCGCGTCACGTTCACCGAGACCTTCGAGGCTGCGGCCAAGAACTTCGAGCAGCTTTCGCAGACGCTGTTCCCGGGAGGCGGCGGCCGGTTGTCGCTCGTGCGCGAGGAGAACGCCCCGCGGCCGGTGCTCGGCGGGCAGCCGGCCGACAGCGGCGACGGCGAGGCCGAGGTCGCGGCCGAGCAGGCCGCCGAGGCGGCGGCCGACGCCGAGGCCGAGGCGGCCGAGGGCGGCATCGATCCCGACGACGACCTCGGCGTCGAGATCGAGATCACGCCGGCCGGCAAGTCGATGAAGCGCCTGACGCTGCTCAGCGGCGGCGAGAAGACGATGACCGCGATCGCCTTCCTGTTCAGCGTCTTCCTGGCCAAGCCGTGCCCGTTCTACATCCTCGACGAGGTCGAGGCCGCGCTCGACGACCTCAACATCACGCGCTACCTCGACCTGCTCCAGGCTCACGCCGATCGCGCGCAGTTCATCGTCGTGACCCACCAGAAGCGCACGATGGAGGCCGCCGACACGCTCTACGGCGTCTCGATGGGCAACGACGGCGTCTCGAAGATCGTCTCGCGCAAGATGCCCAAGGAGTACGTGGCCGACGCCGAGGCGGCGAACGGCAACGGCGGCGCGAGGGTGGGGGCGCCGGCGTAGGGCTGGAGGGCGCCGGCGTGGCTGGCGCTCCGCTCGGGCGCGGAGGATCGCGCGGCGGCGCGCAGCGTGGTCCGTCGGCACTGACGAGAGCGACCGTTCGGGCGCCGCGGGCCCCGGGCGGGTGGGCCTCTTCGGCGCGGTCTCGCCGCGGCCAACGGGCCCACCCCCATCCAACCTCGGCTGCTTCGCGTGGGTGGGCCTCTTCGGCGCGGTCTGGCCGCGGCCAACAGGCCCACCCCGAGCGATCACGATGCTCGCCAACCGGGTGGGCCCGTCAACAGACGCCAGATGCGCCGGACCCCACCGGCAGGTCGGGGTACTTGCCCTGCCCGGCGCTCTTGTAGGACAACGACGGCGCCGCCCACGCTCGCGCGCTACAGCGCCTTCTCCCCCCAGAAGCTCGCGAACGGGTTGGCGTTGAAGTTGCCGATGGGTTGGTACCCGGCCCGCTCGTACATCCGCTGCGCCGCCGGCTGCTGCGCGCCCGTGTCGAGCCGCGCGATCCGGTAGCCCAGCCTCCGGGCCTCGGCCTCCAGCGCCTCCAGCAGCACCTTGGCCAGGCCGCGTCCGCGCGCGTCGGGCACCACGTACATGCGCTTGATCTCGCACGCCTCGTCGTCCAGGCGCTTCAGCCCGCCGCCGGCGACCGCGCGCCCGCCGCCGTCGCCGTCGCCGCCGTTGCCGTCTTCGAACACCACCACGAACGCCCCGCCGGGCGGTCCCAGGTCGGCCGGCGTCGCCGTCGGCGCGCCCGGCACGTTGATCGGCCCGTACATCTCGGAGACCTCCGCGACCATGGCGTCGACGAGATCGGTGGCGGGCGGCTGATCGGACGGGATGGTTTCGATGCGCAGCACCCCGCTATCTTCGCGCGCCATGGCCCGTGACTGGCGCGACCTCTTCCTGACCGGCGACGACGCCGGCACCATCGCGACCGCGGACGAGGCCGGCGACGACTCCCCGCGCCGCGGCGGGTTCTTCCGGCGCCTGCGCGAGAACCTGTCCAAGACGCGCGAGGCGCTGACCTCCGAGATCCAGGCGACGCTGTTCGACACGCTGGACGAGGAGACCTGGGAGCGCCTCGAGGAGGCGCTGATAATGGCCGACGTCGGCGCGCGCACGACCGCGGGCGTCGTCGGCCAGCTCGAGCAGGAGGCGACCGCCGGCCAGGTCGAGGGCGGCCCCGCGCTGCAGGAGCGCCTCGTGGAGCTGCTGGCCGACATCGCCAGGACCGGCACCGACACGATCGACCTGCGCCACGAGCCGACGGTGATCATGGCCGTCGGCGTCAACGGCACGGGCAAGACAACCACCATCGGCAAGCTCGCCTGGCATCTGCGCCAGGAGCTCGGCAAGACCGTCCTGCTGGGCGCGGCCGACACGTTCCGCGCCGCGGCGGTCGAGCAGCTCACCGAATGGGCCCGGCGCGCCGAGGTCGAGATCGTCACCGGACCCGAGGGCTCAGATCCTGGCGCCGTCGCGTTCGACGCCGTCAAGCAGGGCCGCGAGCGCGGGGTGGACGTCGTGATCATCGATACGGCCGGGCGCCTGCACAACCAGGAGGAGCTGATGGCCGAGCTGACGAAGATCCGCCGCGTCATCGCCAAGCAGATGCCCGACGCGCCGCACGAGACGCTGCTGACGATCGACTCGACCACCGGCCAGAACGGCGTGCGCCAGGCCAAGCTGTTCTCCGAGGCCGTGCCGGTCGACGGCATCGTGCTCACCAAGCTCGACGGCACCGCCAAGGGCGGGATCGCCCTGGCGATCGCCGGCGAGCTCAACATCCCGGTCAAGCTGATCGGCATCGGCGAGGCGCTGGAGGACCTTCGCCCGTTCGATGCGGATGACTTCGCGAGGGCACTGGTGGCGAGCTAGACGCCGCAGGGCGATACAGTCGCCGGAAATGGACCCCTGGTTGGTGTGGCTGATTGCGGGAGTCTTCGCCTCCGTGGGGGAGATCCTCACCGCGGGGTTCTTCCTGGCGCCGTTCGCGGTCGGGGCGTTCGCCGCGACGATCGCGTCGCTGGCCGGCGGCGGCGACGTCATCCAGCTCCTCACCTTCGCGGTCGTGACGATGGCCAGCTTCGGCGTCGTGCGGCCGATCGCCCGGCGCCACATGCACGTCCCGCCGCAGATCCGCACCGGCACGGCCGCGCTGGTCGGTCAGCCCGCCATGGTGCTCGAGCGCATCTCCAACGACGAGAACATCGGCTCGGTGCGGCTCGACGGAGAGGTCTGGACCGCCCGCGCCTACGACGACGACCTGGTCATCGCGCAAGGCACAAAGGTCCAGGTCGTCGAGATCCGCGGCGCCACCGCGCTCGTCGCCCCATGAACCCGCAACCCCAACCCTGGAGGTAAGACGTGGTCGCCCTGATCGCCCTGGTCGTCGTCCTGCTCTTCGCGCTCTTCGTCGCGTCGCAGACCATCCGGATCATCCCGCAGGCCCGTGCCGGCGTTGTCGAGCGGCTCGGCCGCTACAGCCGCACATTGCAGCCGGGCCTGACGATCGTCCTGCCGTTCGTCGACCGCGTGAAGCCGCTGATCGACCTCCGCGAGCAGGTCGTCAGCTTCCCGCCCAACGGCGTGATCACCGAGGACAACGTGACGGTGAACATCGACACCGTCCTGTACTTCACGATCACCGATCCCAAGAGCGCGTCCTACGAGGTCGCCAACCCGCTGCAGGCCATCGAGCAGCTGACGGTCACCACGCTGCGCAACGTCATCGGCGGCCTGACGCTGGAGCAGTCGCTCACCAGTCGCGATCAGATCAACACGCAGCTGCGCATCGTGCTCGACGAGGCGACCGGCCGGTGGGGGATCCGCATCAACCGCGTCGAGCTCAAGGCCGTCGACCCGCCTGGCGGGATCCAGGAGGCGATGGAGAAGCAGATGCGAGCCGAGCGCGACCGCCGCGCAGCGATCCTCACCGCCGAGGGCTCCAAGCAGTCCCAGATCCTCGACGCCGAGGGCGAGAAGCAGTCGGCGGTGCTGCGGGCCGAGGGCGCCAAGACCGCCGCGATCCTGCGCGCCGAGGGCGAGGCGTCGGCGATCGCCACGGTCTTCGAGGCCATCCACAAGGGCGACCCGGACCCCAAGCTCCTCAGCTACCAGTACCTGCAGATGCTGCCGAAGATCGCCCAGGGCGACGCCAACAAGGTGTGGGTCATCCCGTCGGAGTTCACCCGGGCGCTCAACAACATCTCCGGCGCGTTCGGCGAGCCGGGCGACGACGTCGCGCCCGCTGCGCCCGCCGCCCCGCCGGCCCCGCCCGCGCCGCCCGCGACCCCGAGGCAGATCGAAGATGGACCTCGTCCGGCCTGACGTCGACGCCTACGCGACCGAGCACACCACGCCGCCGCCGGGGTGGCTGGATCGCGTGCACGCCGAAGCGGTCGCCGACCTGCCCTACGCGTCGATGCTCAGCGGGCCGGTG
Organism: Baekduia sp.; assembly: GCA_036009425.1. Taxonomy (GTDB): domain Bacteria; phylum Actinomycetota; class Thermoleophilia; order Solirubrobacterales; family Solirubrobacteraceae; genus Baekduia. The sequence continues at coordinate 4,212 of DASYLT010000144.1, forward strand.
GTCGGCCGGCTGCTGCAGACGCTGGTCGCCGTGACGCAGGCCCGGCTCGTCGTCGAGGTCGGCACCTACGCCGGCTACAGCGCGCTGGCCATGGCCGAGGCGCTGCCGCCCGGCGGCCGGATCGTGACGCTCGAGCTCGATGAGCGCCACGCGGACTTCGCCCAGCGCCAGTTCGACGCCGCGCCGCACGGCGACCGCATCGAGCTCGTCCGCGGCCCGGCGCTCGCGTCGCTGGAGCGGCTCGACGGGCCCTATGACCTCGTGTTCATCGACGCCGACAAGGTCGGCTACCCCGACTACTTCGAGGCGGCGCTGGCCAAGCTCGCGCCCCACGGGCTGATCGTCGCCGACAACACGCTGCGCGACGGGAACGTGCTGGAGCCGCGCACCGACGCCGACCGGACCATCGACGCGCTCAACCGCGCGTGGGCGACGGACGAGCGCGTGGTCGCCACGCAGCTGACGGTGCGCGACGGCCTGACGCTGATCCGGCGCGCCTGAGCGCTCGCGGGGCGGTCGATCGGCAGGGGCGATCATGCGAGCGGCAGTCCGCCCCCGGACGGCGGCCCGTGCTCCAGCGCGGTTCGTATCGTCGGACGGGTCATGGCCCTTGCTCGCCGAATGCTCCCCGCGCTCCTGACCCTGACCGCCCTCGCCGGCGCCGCGGCGCTCCCCGCCTCCGCAATCGCCGACCCGCCGTGGACTGCGCCGTCCACGATCCCCGGCGCGGCCCCGGGCGTCACGCCGCTGACGATCACCGCCTCCGGTCACGGCGTCGCCCTGGCCGGGGCCGACCGCTCCGGCAACGCCCCCGCGGGCGCCGCCTCCGAGCTCGTGCCGCTCGGGCTCGACGGCCGTCCCAGCGGCCCGACCCGCGGCCTGACGATCGCCGCCGCGCAGCTGGCCACCTACGCCGGCGACCGCGTGGTCGTCGCCGGCTCGACCCTGGACGCCCGCGGCACGATCAGCGACAGCAGCCACGTCCAGGTCGCGTTCGGCAGCGCCAGCGGCGCCCTCGGCACGCTGCGCGGGTTGACCCACAGCACCGGCGAGCGCGTCTTCGCTCTCGCCTCGGACGCGGCCGGCGACATCGCCGTCGTCACCGGCAACCTCGGCCGCCGGCGCCTCTGGGTGCGGCGGCCCGGATCGAGCACGTTCCGCGTCGCGCTGACGATCCCCGTCTCCAGCCGCGCCCGGGACGCCACCGTGGGCGTCGGTCCGCGCGGCGACGTCCTGGTCGTGTGGGAGGACAGCCACCACATCTTCACCCGCCACATCGGCCGCACCGGGCATGCGGGCACGCGGTTCCAGGTCGGCGACGGCGTCCAGAGCCGCCTCCAGGCCGCGATCGACGGCAGCGGCCGCGAGCTGGTCGCGTGGGCCAGCCAGCGCGTCGACGAGGGGGAGTCGGCGACGCCGGCGACGGTGTTCTTCGCCACCGCCGCGCCCGGCCACGGCTTCGGGACCGCCCGCCGCCTCGAGGCTGCCGCCGCCACCGGCGGCGCCGCCTTGGTCAGCGCGCCCGCGGTGCGCCTGGTCGTCGGCCCCGGCGACGCGACGGTGCTGTCCTTCAACGGCCTCGACGGCAGCCGCGAGGTCGTCCGGGCGGCCGCAGTCTCCGGCGGGCACGTCGGCGCGCCACAGGTCGTGTCCGATCCGGCCCGCGACGCCGTCCTGGGGGACGTGGCCGTCGGCCGCTCCGGCTCGGCCGTCGTCCTCTGGCGCGCCCCCGCTCCCGGAGCCGATCCCGCGAGCGCGCCGACCGCGGTCCTCGCGTCGGTCCGGCCGGCGGAAGGCCGCCCGTTCGCGCCGCTGGAGGCCGTCACGCCGGCGGGGGTGCAGGTGCCGGTCGCGCCGACGGTAGCCGCAGACCCCGCCGGTGGCGGTGCGCTGGCCCTGCTCCCGACGATCGCGCCGAACGGCCTGCAGGTCAGCGCGCGCCCGTCGCTGGGCGGCTGAGCGCGCCGTACACTGAAGCCAACGTGTTCGACACCCTTGCCGAGAAGCTCCAGGAGACCCTGTCGGACGTCCGCGGTCGCGGCACGCTGACCGAGGACGACGTCAACAAGGCCATGCGCGAGATCCGTCTCGCGCTGCTGGAGGCCGACGTCAACTTCAAGGTCGTCAAGCAGTTCACGCAGACCGTCAAGGAGCGCTGCCTCGGCGCCGGCGTCATCGGCCAGCTCAACCCCGGCCAGCAGGTCGTCAAGATCGTCAACGAGGAGCTCACCGCCCTCATGGGCGGCGCCTCGGCCGGGATCACGTTCTCGCCGCGGCCGCCGACTGTGATCCTGATGGCCGGTCTCCAGGGCTCGGGCAAGACGACGGCGACCGCCAAGCTCGCGCGCTACCTCAAGGAGAACAACGGCTCCTCGGTGGCCGTCGCGGCCTGCGACGTCTACCGGCCCGCGGCCGTCGAGCAGCTCGTCAAGGTCGGCGGCCAGGCCGGCGCCGCGGTCTACGAGCAGGGGACCGACAAGGACCCGGTCGACATCGCCGCCTGGGCGCTGGACCGCGCGAAGGCCGAGGGCAAGGACGTCCTCATCGTCGACACCTCGGGCCGCCTGCACATCGACGAGCGCCTCATGCAGGAGCTCAAGGACATCCGCAAGGTCGTCAAGCCGCACGCGATCCTGCTCGTCGTCGACGCGATGACCGGGCAGGACGCCGTCAACGTCTCCGAGCAGTTCGCCGAGGCCGTCGACTTCGACGGCGTCGTGATGTCCAAGCTCGACGGCGACGCCCGCGGCGGCGCCGCGCTCTCGGTCAAGGCCGTCACCGGCAAGCCCATCCTCTTCGCCTCGGTCGGCGAGAAGCTCGACCAGTTCGAGGCCTTCCATCCCGACCGGATGGCGCAGCGCATCCTCGGCATGGGCGACGTGATGTCGCTCATCGAGAAGGCCGAGCGCCAGTTCGACGAGGACGAGGCCAAGGACCTCGAGCGCAAGCTGCGCCGCGACGAGTTCACGCTCGAGGACTTCCTCAAGCAGCTCAAGCAGATCCGCAAGATGGGCCCGCTGACGTCGCTGCTGGGCATGATGCCCGGGTTCGCCGGCGCCCAGCTCAAGGGCCTGAAGGTCGACGAGAAGGAGCTCG
>DASYLT010000145.1:0-16071 GCA_036009425.1 Baekduia sp.
GGCGCGAGCACTCCCACGCCGTTCGCCTGGCGTACCAACAGTGGACTGAATCCGCTCGCTCCGAGCGCAAGCCCGCCTACGCCGAATACCTCGCCGCGCTGTACCGCGAAGGGCATGCGGCACGCGTGTACGCCGACCGGCTCGAGCAGGTCGCAGATCAGCTCGCGTAGCCGACCTTCGACCAGTCGACCGCCTCGCCGGCGTACCAGTCGATCCCGGTCACGTCGCGACGCGTGCTCACCTGGAAGCCGGGCTGTGCGATCCAGAGCCAGGGGGCATCGTGCTCGATGATCTTGACGCAGCGCTTGTGCGCCTGGACCCGCTGGTCCCAGGCGAGTTCGGGGCGTCCGGCCTCACGGGCTCAGCGCTCTCGTATCCCACCCAGTTGTTGGAGCTCTTCGATTGATAGAAGACCCCCAGCGCGTAGGCGGGGTCCGGGGAATCCGCCCCGCCCGTGTAGAAGAACATCGGCCGCCTGCCGGCGAACAGCGCGTCCGGGTACGTCGAGGGCGGGAGCGCCTCTAGCTCGAGCGTCACGCCCACCCCCTTGAAGGCTCGCTGGAGCTCGCGGCTCACCGGCTCGCCGAGCGGGTCGGCGGTGTTGTACGCGAGCGTCGTCGTGAACCCGTTCGGATGGCCCGCCGCCCGGAGCAGCGCGCGGGCTCGCTGCGGGTCGTAGGTGTACGGGCGCGTGTACGGGTCGAACCCGGCGGCGTGGTCGGAGAGCGGCCCGGCGGCCGGACCGGCGAACCCGAGGTAGACCTTGTCGATGATCTCCCGGTAGGGCGTCGCATAGGACAGGGCTTGGCGCACCCGGACGTCGTCGAGCGGTGGGAACTTCGGGTTCATCGGGCTCTGCGCGATGACGTAGCCCTGGAAGTTCCACAGGCGCACGCCATCGCCGTTCTGAACCCGCTGCATGTCCGTGGGCGACAGGAACTGAGCGGCGTGCGCTTCCCCGGAGGTCAGCGCGGCGAGCCGGTCCGACGACGCCGGCACCTCCTTGAACGTGATCTGGTCGAGCGCCGGAGGGAACGGATGCTCCTTGTGGGCGAGCCAGACGACCTGGCTCCCGGGGCTGAGCTCCTCCAGCTTGAACGGACCGAAGCCCGCTTCGTGGTGCTTGAGCCACCGCTTGGCCCAGGGATCGGCGGAGGTCGCATGGCTCTTGGCGAGCTTGGAGTCGACGATCGCCCGCCAGAAGGTGCTCAGCGTGAGGAGCAGGTCCGGTCCCGGCTCCGTCAGCTCGATGCGGACCGTGTGCTGGTCGAGGGCCTTCACGTCCTCCGGTCGCTCGATCCTGGAGAGGCTGTTGTAGAAGCTCGTGATGCCATCAAGGGCGAAGCTCCGCTCGAAGGTCCACTTCACGTCCGCGGCGGTGAGCTCGTTGCCCGCGTGGCTCGGCCAGCCCTTGCGCAGTGAGAAGGTGTAGGTCTTGCCGCCGTTGGTGACCTCCCAGGCCTCGGCCATGCGCGGCTCGGTGATCTCCGCGAAGTTCGAGGCCTGCCACGCGAGGTCGAAGCCGCCGTCCTCGTCGGGTGCGGGGATCTGCTGCCAGCGGGTCAGGCGGTCGTTGAGGTTGAAGACGTGGTCGTACACCTCCCTGCCGAACACGAGCTCCCAGTCGAGGCTCGGAGGGGTCGTCGCCGCGGCGACGACCAAGTGGTTGGACCGCGCGGCGCGGCCGCAGCCGCCGAGCAGCGATCCGGCCAGCGGCGCCGCCACGACCGCCGCTGCGGCGGACTGCAGGAAGGACTTGCGGGTCACCGGCGTAGCGATCGGCCAGCTCTGCACCAAGGGGCCTCTCGATCGTGTGCTCCCGTTCGACGCTAGCGCACTCGGTATCGAGGGAGCAGAATCGTATGGACCCCCCGGAAAGGTTGAGTCGTGCGGACGCGGCAGATCGCACCAGTGGCGTTGGTCCTCGTGCTGGCGGTCGCGGGTTTCTTCGGTGCCCGCCTCCTCGGCGAGCGCGACGCGCGGCGCGACGCCGAGCACCGCGCCGACGTCGCGGTCGCGCAGATCCGCGGGCACGTCGACCAGGCGACCTCCCTCGCCGAGAGCCTCCGCCGGTTCATGGGCGGCGCGGCCGGGGTCGGGGTCACGAGCCAGGAGTTCGAGACCAACGCATCGCGGTGGCTCAGCCCGGCGGGGTTCCCGGCGGCCGCGTGGGTCGAGCAGGTTCCCGCTTCCCGGCGTGCCATCTACGAGCGGCGGATCGGCGACACCATCGTGACGCGGGACCCGCGCGGCAGGATCGCGCCCGCAGGACCGCGGCCGTCCTATCTGCCGGCGACGCTGGTCTCGGGCATCGCTCCCATGGCGGTGTCCGGGATCGACCTGGCCGGCGAATCCGGGATGGCGGACGCCCTGGCTCGCTCGAGCGCCCTGCATGACGCGACGGCGACCCCGCTGGCCACGCTGCGAGACGGGACCAAGGGGCTGTTCCTCGTGCGGTTGGCGCCACGCCGGACCGGCGGGGTCGTCGAACCGGGGTTCGTCGTCGTGTTCGTCTCGGAGTCGTCGCTGCGCGCCGCGGCCACCGACACGGACGCGCTGCAGCTCACGGCCGGCGGCAGCGCGACCGGCGATCATGCGAGCGCGCCGCCCACCGTGCGCAGGTCGTTCGCGGCGGCCGGACAGCCGTTCGACGTCGCGTTGCCGCGGGGATCGGTCCACGGCGCTGCGACCGTGCTGCCGTGGATCATCGTCGCTGCAGGGCTCGTCCTCGCCGCGCTCGCCGGCGCGCTCGGCGTCAACGCGGCCCGTCGCGCCAAGGCGCAGGACGAGCTCGACCGGGTCTTCACGCTCTCGTCGGACATGATCGCGGTCGCCGACTTCGACGGGTACTTCACGCGGGTCAACCCCGCCGCCGAGCGGATCCTCGGCTACACGGAGGAGGAGCTCCTCGCGCGCCCGTATCTCGACTTCGTCCATCCGGACGACCGCCAGCGGACGGAGGGGGAAGCGGCCGCGATCGGTCGCGACAAGACCGCCGTGCCGTTCGAGAACCGCTTCGCTCGCAAGGACGGCTCCTACCGGGTGCTCGAGTGGAGGTCGACGCCAGACGTCAAGGGCGGCCTCGTCTACGCCGTGGCACGCGACGTGACCGAGCGCCGGCAGGCCGAGGCGGAGCTGGAACGTCTCGCGGACCAGCAGGCGGCGCTGCGGCGCGTCGCGACGCTGGTCGTGGAGGGCGTGCCTGCGGCAGACGTGTTCTCCGCCGTCGCGGACGAGCTGGAGCGGCTCTTCGACGCACAAGCCACGATGATCGGGCGGATCGAGCCGGACGGGACGATGGCCATCGTCGCCAGCCGCGGGAGCGAGACGGAGCAGATGCCGGTGGGCAGTCGGTTGGCGCTCCAGCCGGGCATGGTCTTGACCCGGGTGATGCGAACCGGCCGGTCGGCTCGCAGCGACGATGACAGCCACCCGTCCGGGTTCCTCGAGCAGGTGGGGCAACGGACGGAGATCCGTTGCACCGTGGCGGTCCCGATCGTCGTCGAGGGGGCGCTGTGGGGCTCGATGGGCGCCGGGACGGAGCGGCCGGCGTTCGTGGCCGACACCGAGCAGCGCATGGCGGAGTTCACGGAGCTCGTCGGCACCGCGATCGCGAGCATCCAGGCGCGGGCGGACCTGGCGGCCTCCCGCGCGCGGATCGTCGCGGTGGCCGACGAGGAGCGCCGGCGCGTGGCTCGCGATCTGCACGACGGAGCCCAGCAGCGTCTCGTCCATTCGATCATCAGCCTGAAGCTGGCTCACCGGGCGCTCCCGCCCAACGGCGACTCAGCGTCCGAGCTGGTGAGCGAGGCGCTCGAACACGCCGAGCGTGCGAACGTCGAGCTCCGCGAGCTCGCGCACGGGATCCTCCCGTTCGTCCTCACGCACGGCGGCGTGAGCGCGGCAGTCCGGGCGCTGGCCTCGCGCACGCCGGTGCCGGTCGACGTCGACGTGTCGGTGGACCGGCTGCCCGCTCCGGTCGAGGCGACGGCGTACTTCGTGGTCGCCGAGTCGCTGACCAACGTCGCCAAGCACGCGCACGCCAGGGGCGCCACGGTTCGCGCGCGCGTCGAGCGTGGCCGCCTCCAGCTCGACGTGCGCGACGACGGCGTCGGCGGCGCCCGGATCGACGGCACCGGCTTCGTCGGCCTGGCGGACCGGCTGGCGGTCCTCGACGGCCAGCTCCGGGTCGAGAGCCCAGCGGGCCGCGGCACGCTCGTCACCGCTGAGATCCCGCTGCCCGACTGAGGCCGGGTCGGCCGCTAGCGCCCCAGCCGGGCGCAGGCGATGCAGAGCACGCTCTCGGGCGCGGCCTTCAGCCGTGCCTCGGCGATCGGCTCGCCGCAGCGGTCGCACAGCCCGTAGGTGCCCTCGTCGAGCTTCTCGAGGGCCCGGGCGACACGCGCCTGCGAGAGCTCGAGGCTGCCACCGACGCCCACCTCGGTCAGGCGCCGCACGGCCTCGGTCGTGCCGTCGCCGATGCGCTTGCCGAAGCCGATGCCGCTCCCCCGCTCGGGAGCGGCCGCCATGCCGGTGATGCGCGTCGTCAGCGCCTCCTGCCGCTCGCGGAGCAGGCGCTCGACCTCGGCGAGCTCGGGGGCGTCCATCGGGTGGGTCTACCCGCCGGGGTGAGATGAACGCGGGTCGCGCTAACCGCCGTCAAGCCCCGCAGCCATTCCAGGGTCGAACGCGCCTTCTTCGAAGTGCATCGGCTCCGGGGTCTCCCACAGGATCTCGTTGGCGAGCTCCGTGGGGGTGGACACGCCGTACTGGCGCCTCAGCCACGTGATCATCGGGGTGACCGCGTCATCAGGAAGCGCGACCATCAGCCCGCGGGCGAGGCGCCGGGCGCGCGAAGGCATCGTGCCGGAGAGCAGCAGCAGGACGGCGAGGTCGACCTCGCGCGGGGCGGCGCCCCTGGGGTAGAACAGGATGGCGCCGAGGAGGCGCCGGCGTTCGACCTGCGCCGCGGCCGCCGTGGGCGCAAGGCGGCGGCGGCCGACGCGCTCCACGAGCCCAGCGGCGCGGAGCGAACGACGCGCGCCGCGAAGCGTCATGTGCGGCTCACCATCTGCGTGTGCTGCGGCCTTGACCACCACGCGCAGCCGGGACCGCTGTCCGTCCAGCGCCAGCAGGACGGCCTCTTCGGTGAGGTTCAGCGGGGGCAGGATCACCCGGCTCCGAGGGCTCACATGTCGCCCCCGGGGGATCGACCCGCGTCTGCCGGAGCCCGGACCCACCGCGCGGCGGCATCCCATGTCATCGCGTCGACTCCCATTCGGCGGCCGGATCGGTTGGCGGCAACCTACACACATGCCGGCATGTCCGGGAAGGCATCCGTCCAGCCGAAGGCCGAAGCGCGCGGGGCGGCCACCCACCCGGCGCGCTCCTCCCGCGATCAGCCGGCCGAACGCGTCGTGGACACGCGCGCCCAGGCTCGGCCGACCCCGAGGTTCGGGATCCGCTGCCCGTGCATGACGACCAGCACCACGCCGAGCCCCAGGGCGAGGAGCACGACCGAGCCGCTGAGCGCCGTCGCGACGCCGCGGGCCAGCTCGTGCACGCTCTGGGCGTGAGCGCCGGCGCCGGCCGGCAGATCGCCGGCTGCCCCGCGCTCCGCCGAGGCGAACACGGTCACGAGGATGGCGAGGCCCAGCGAGCCGCCGAGCTGGTGGGCGACGTTGACGAGGCCCGAGGCCGCGCCCGCGTCGGTGCCCGACACTCCGGCGATGCCGGCCGCCGTCAGCGGCGTGAAGGCGACGCCCATGCCGGCGCCCAGGAGCACCAGCGGCAGCGCGATGCCGGGGAAGAACGCCGTGTCCTGCGACAGGCGGCTCAACCACACCATGCCGGTGAGCGCGACCGCGAGGCCGCCGATCAGCAGCGCCATGTTGCCGATGCGATGGGCGATCCGCGGGACGATCCGGACCATGCCGAACATGACCGCGGTCATCGGCAGGAACGCGATGCCGGCCTGCAGCGGGTTGTACCCCAACACGCCCTGCAGGAACTGGGTCAGGAAGAAGAACATGGAGAACATGCCGCCGACCACCATGATGCGGGCGGCGTAGGCTCCGGAGCGCTCGCGGCTGGCGAACAGCCGCAGCGGCGTGATGGGCTGCTCGGCGCGCAGCTCGGTCAGCACGAAGGCGCCCAGCAGGACGACGCCGGCCACGAACGACGCGACGGTGATGCGCTCGCCCCAGCCGTCGGACGCGGCGCGGACGAAGCCGTAGACCAGCGCGGTCATGCCCAGCGTCGAGGTCGCCGCGCCGGCGAGGTCGAAGCGGCCGGAGTGGCGCTCGGTCTCGGGGAGGTGCCGGGGCACGAGGTACATCAGGGCCAGGCCGATCGGCACGTTGATGAACATGCCCCAGCGCCACGAGACCCAGTTGGTCAGCATCCCGCCGAGGACGAGCCCGGCGCTGCCGCCGCCGCCGGCGACGGCGCTGTACCAGGCCAGCGCCCGGGTGCGCTCCGGGCCCTCGCGGAAGCTCGTGGTGAGCAGCGCGAGGGTCGACGGGGCGGCGATCGCGGCGCCGGCGCCCTGGACGGCGCGGGCGGCCAGCAGCATGCCCGCCGACTGGGAGAGGCCCGCCACCAGCGAGGCGACCGAGAACAGGGCGACGCCGGCCACGAAGACGCGGCGCCGGCCGAGGATGTCGCCGGCGCGGGCGCCGAGCAGGAGCAGGCCGCCGAAGGTCAGGGTGTAGGCGCTCTGGACCCACGTGAGCCCGGCGGAGGAGAAGTGCAGGGCGGCATGGATCTTGGGCAGCGCGGTGATGATCACCGAGGCGTCCACGATGATCATCAGGTAGCCGGCCAGGATGATGCCGAGGACGAGGTTGGAGTTGTGCGCCGCGCCGCCGTCGGAGGCGTGCGCGGTCGACCGGCGCGTGGCGACGCGCCGAAGCGGATTGAACGTCATGGGGAGTGAGGCTCCTAGAGGGTGAAGCGGGGAGGGCGCTAAACTGGAGGCGTCCTCCGAATCAGTTGCGGAGGGTGCCTCCGCTTCAATGGATAGTAGCGGAGGGTGCCTCCGGTTCTGTGGAGGCCGCAGGAGGAACGTCCGATGTCAGACACCACGACCACCAAGCACGCAGACGTCACGGGGCTCTCCCAGCGCCCCAAGCGCGCCGACGCCCGGCGCAACTACGAGAAGCTGCTCGCCGCCGCCGGCGAGGTCTTCGCCGAGAACGGCGCCGCCGCCTCGCTGGAGGACATCGCGCGCCGCGCGGGCGTCGGCATCGGCACGCTCTACCGCCACTTCCCGACGCGCCAGGATCTCCTGGAGGCCGTCTACATCGACGAGGTCGAGGAGATGAGCCGCAAGGCCGGCGACCTCGGCGACCTCGAGCCGTGGGACGCGCTCGTCACCTGGCTGCGCCAGTTCGTCCGCTACGCCGCCACCAAGCGCGCGCTGGCCGACGAGATGATGAACACCATCGACGCCGAGGCGCCGGTGTTCGTCTCCTGCCGCACGGCGATCACCGCGGCCGGCGACATGCTGCTGGCCCGAGCGCAGGAGGCCGGGGTCGTCCGGCCCGACACCAACTTCATCGACATCGGCCGGATGGTCGCGGGCATCGCCAGCATCCGCACCACCGACCCCGGGCAGATCGAGCGCATCCTCGACGTCGCGCTCGACGGCCTGCGTTACACCCCGCCCGCGTAGCCGCGGTCAGCCGGCCGCCGGCACGCTGCGGGCCGTGAGGTAGGCCGGCCACGACCGGTGGTGCGTGATGTCCGGCGCGCCGACGACCGCCAGCGGCTCGCAGCCGAAGCCGACGACCGTGCGGCCGTCGGCGAGCGCGACGGGGCCCAGGACCATCGGGCCGGGCAGGGCCGCGAGGAACGTCCCGAGCGCGGCGGGCGGCAGCGCCCACAGCTCGCCCTCGACCGGCTCTCCACCGCCGTCGACCCGCACGAGGCCCGGCTTCGGCGGCTCGGTGTCCAGGGCGTACATCCGGTAGGCCGGCGCCGTCTGCACCGTGGCCAGGTAGCGCCCGCCGCGCTCGGTCAGCTGCCGGTTCAGGGGCTGGCCGCGGCGGTGCGCGCCGATGACCAGCAGCTCGATCCCCGGCGGCGCGAGCGCGGCGGCGGCGGCGGCGGGCGTGCCCGTCACCAGGGCCGCGACGTCGGCGGCGACGCGGTCGGCGAAGGCCCGGGCCAGGACGGTCACGCCGAACTCGCCGCCGTCGGCCTGGCCCGCGGGGATCGCCACGCCGCAGAGGTCGAACAGGTTGGCGAAGTTGGTGTAGATGCCGAGGCGGCTGTTGACGCCGATCGGGTCGGCGGCGACCGCGGCGATCGTCGGCTGCGCGGTGGTGGTCGGCAGCAGCAGCGCGTCGGTGCCCTCCAGCAACGCCATCGCCGCCATCCGCAGGCGCCGCACGCGCTCGCCGTCGGTCACGAAGGCGGTGGCCGGCACGTGGCCGGCGGCGGTGATGATCGCGCCCACGGTGGGATCGACGTCGGCGGGATGGGCGGCGACGAACCCGCCGACCGCGGCGTGACGCTCGGCGACCAGCGCGCCCTCGTAGAGCAGCCGCGCCGCCTCGAGGAACGGCGTCAGGTCGATCGGGACCAGCTCGGCGCCTGCGTCGGCGAGCCGCTCGGCGGTCGCGGCGAACGCAGCGCGTGCGCCCTCGGTGAGCCCGTCGAGCTGCCCGGGCGCGGGGACCGCCACCCGCGGCACCGGCGGAGCAGCGAGCGGCGCGTCGTCGGGCCAGGGCCGGCTGAGCGGATCGGCGGCGTCGACCCCGGCCATGATCGCCATGGCCTGCTCGGCCGCCGCCAGATCGGGGGCGAAGACCGTCACGCAGTCGAGCGTCCGGCACGCCGGCACCACGCCGCGCACCGGCACCAGCCCGCGCGTGGCCTTGAAGCCCACGATCCCGCCGAACGCCGCGGGCACGCGACCCGACCCCGCGGTGTCGGTCCCCAGCGCGAGGTCGACGAGCCCGAGGGCGACCGCCGCAGCCGAGCCGGAGCTCGACCCGCCGGAGACGTAGGCGGGCCGGCGCGCGTCGCGCACCGCGCCGTAGGGCGACCGCGTCCCGACCAGGCCGGTCGCGAACTGGTCGAGGTTCGTCTTGCCGAGCACGATCGCGCCCGCCGCGACCATCCGGGCGACCGCCGGCGCGCTCTCGGCGGGCAGGTAAGCGAACGCCGGGCAGGCCGCGGTGGTCGGCAGGCCGGCGACGTCGATGTTGTCCTTGACCGCCAGCGTCCGGCCGGCGAGCGGGAGCGCGCGGCGCGCGGGATCGGCGTCCAGCGCGGCCGCCTCGGCCAGCGCGTCGGCCTCCTCGCGCAGCGTGATCCACACCTCGGGCCGGTCGGCTGCCGCGATGCGCGCGTAGGCGGCGCGGACGGCGGCGACGGTGCTCATCGACCGGCCTCCGCGCCCAGGACGACGAGCGCGCTGCCGGAGTCGACCTGGTCGCCGGCGCCGACGAGCACCTGGACCACCTCGCCGCCGACCGGGGCGTCGATCGCCGTCTCGGTCTTCATCGCCTCCAGGGTCAGGAGCCGATCCCCGGGTGCGACGATGTCCCCGAGGTCGACGTCGACCTTCCAGACGCTCGCCGACAGCGGCGCCTCGACCAGCGTGCCGCCGTGCGGGACGTCCACCGGCGACGCGCCCCCGGAGGCCGCCACCGTCTCGGGCCGCGGGTCGAACTCGCCGGCTGCCGCCCACGCCGCGCGCTCGGCGCCGAACGCGGTCGCCTGCTGCTCGCGGAAGGCGGCGATCGAGCCGGCCTCGCGCTCCAGGAACGCGAGGTGGTCGGCCAACGTGAACGTGCCGTCCTCGATGTCGAGTGCCAGCCGCCCTGCGTCCATGTCGGCGCGGAGGTCCAGCAGCTCGTCGGCGCCCACGGGATGCCACACGATGCGGTCGAAGAACCGCAGCAGGTACGCGTGGCCGTCGGTGAACGGCGCGTGGTCGGCGCGGAAGCGGCTCCACACCTGGACCGTGCGCCCGACGAACTGGTAGCCGCCGGGGCCCTCCATGCCGTAGATGCACAGGTAGGCGCCGCCGATGCCGACGGCGTTCTCCGGCGTCCACGTGCGCGCCGGGTTGTACTTGGTGGTGACGAGCCGGTGGCGCGGGTCCAGCGGCGTCGCGACCGGCGCGCCGAGGTAGACGTCGCCCAGGCCGAGCACCAGGTACTCCGCGTCGAACACCGTGCGGTGGACGTCGTCGACCGACGCAAGGCCATTGACTCGGCGGATGAACTCGATGTTCCACGGGCACCACGGCGCGTCGCTGCGCACGCCGGCCATGTAGCGCGCGGTCGCCTCGCGCGTGGCCGGGTCGTCCCAGGAGAGCGGGAGGTGGACGGTGCGCGACGGCACCGCGAGGTCGCGCGTGGCGGGCAGCGCGTCCTCGACCTCGCGAGCCAGGTCGAGCGCCCGGCGGACCGGCAGGACGTCGGGGTCGACCTTGATCTGCAGGGAGCGGATGCCCGGCGTGAGCTCGACGATCCCGCGCAGGCCCTCGGCCTCGATCCGCTCCGCGAGCGCGTGGACGCGCATCCGCAGGCCCAGGTCGAGGACCATCGGCCCGTACTCGACGAGCAGGTTGTCGTCACCGCTGCGGCGGTAGGTGGTGGCCGGTGCGAGCGACGCCGTGTCGCCCTCGCGCCGACCAAGGACACCATGATCTTCGAGCTGCGCCACCAGCCGCCGCGGCAGGCCGCGTTCGGGCGCGCTGCGCAGGCCGGCGGCCTCGGCCTCGGTCACCGGCTGGAAGCGCACGGTGTCGCCCGGCCGCAACTGGCCGAGCTTCCAGCGCTCGGCGGTGACCACGGTGGCCGGGCAGACGAAGCCCCCGAGCGAGGGACCGTCCGGGCCGAGCAGGATCGGGACGTCACCGGTGAAGTCCACCGCGCCGACCGAGTACGGCGTGTCGTGGATGTTGGAGGGGTGCAGGCCGGCCTCGCCGCCGTCGTCGCGGGCCCAGACCGGCCGCGGGCCGATCAGCCGCACGCCGGTGCGCGCCGAGTTGAAGTGGACCTCCCAGTCGGTCGCATAGAAGCGCTCGACGTCGTCGACGGTGAAGAACTCCGGTGCCGCGTGCGGACCCTCGGTGACCCCGACGTGCCACCCATGCCAGAGCGCGGGCCGCTCGGCGGGGGCGACCGCGCGCGGCGCTCCGATCGGCGCGTCGCCCGGGACGAGGACGTCGCCCGGCCGCAGCGCGCGCCCCCCGTGGCCGCCGAAGCGGCCGAGCGTGAACGTCGCGGCGCTGCCGAGGAACGCGGGGAGGTCAAGGCCGCCGGCGATCAGGACGTAGACCCGCAGCCCGCGCTCGGACGCGGTCCCGACGTCCAGGGTCGCGCCGGCCGGCACCGCGACGGGCACGTAGCGCTCGACGGGCGCGCCGTCGAGCGTGACCGGCGCCTCGGCGCCCGTGACGCAGATCGTGGCGGGGGCGGTGAACCGCAGCGATGGACCCTGGAGCGTGCACTCCAGGCCCGCCGTGCCCTCCGGGTTGCCGAGCACGCGGTTGCCCAGCCGGAACGAGCGATCGTCCATCGGTCCCGACGGCGGCACGCCGACGTGCCACAGGCCGGTGCGGCCCGGCCAGTCCTGCACCGTGGTCATCGTGCCGGCGCGCACCACCTCGATGCGCGGCTCGTCGTCGGCGATCGACGCGAGCGTCGCGGTGGAGTGCTCGGCCGCCCGCACGCGCGGGTCGGCCAGCGCGGCGCGCAACAACCCCAGGTTGGTCCGGATGCCGTCGATGCGCGTGCGCGCGAGGCCGTCGGCGAGGCGGTCCAGCGCCTCGGCGCGCGTGGCGCCGGTGGCGATCACCTTCGCCAGCAGCGGGTCGTACGCCGTGGTGACCTCCGTGCCGGCGGCGACCCACGTGTCGACCCGCAGCTCGTCCGGAAACGCGACGGCGGTGATCAACCCCGCGCTCGGCCGGTGGTCGAACGCGGGGTCCTCGGCATAGACGCGGGCTTCGACCGCGTGAGAGGGGGACTGTCCCCCTCCGTCGACCATCGACGCATCCCCCTGCGCCAACCGCAGCATCCAGGCCACGAGGTCGATCCCCAGGACCTCCTCGGTCACCGGGTGCTCGACCTGCAGGCGGGCGTTGACCTCCAGGAAGGAGGCCTCCTCGCGCGCGGCGTCATAGACGAACTCGACCGTGCCGGCGCTGCGGTAGTCGGCGGCCGAGCAGAGCGCCGCGGCCGACGCGTGCAGCGCCTCGCGGACCGCGGCCGGCAGCCGTGGCGCGGGTGCTTCTTCGAGCACCTTCTGGTGGCGCCGCTGCAGGGAGCAGTCGCGATCGCCGAGCGCGAGCACGCGCCCCGCGCCGTCGCCGAAGACCTGGACCTCGACGTGGCGCGCATCGGCGACGTAGCGCTCCAGGAACACGCCGCCGGCCCCGAAGCTGGCGGCCGCCAAGCGCTGCACGCGCGCGAACGCGGCGGCCAGCGCCCGCGCGTCGGCGCACGGCTCCATCCCGATCCCGCCGCCGCCCGCGGTGGCCTTGAGCATCACGGGGTAGCCGATCGCTTCGGCCGCCGCCAAGGCCGCCTCCGCGTCCGCCAGCAGGCCCGTGCCGGAGATCATCGGCACGCCCGCGGCACGGGCCAGCTCGCGCGCGCGATCCTTGGCGCCGAAGAGCTCCAGCTGCTGCGGCGTCGGCCCGACGAACACCAGCCCCGCCGCCTCGACCGACCGGGCGAACGCGGCGTCCTCGCTCAGCAGGCCGTAGCCGGGGTGGATCGCCCCGGCGCCGGTGCGCGCCGCGGCGTCGAGGATCCGCTCCACGACGAGGTAGCTCTCGCGCGCGGGCGCCGGCCCGAGGTGGACGGCCTCGTCGGCCAGCGCGACGTGCGGCGCGCCCCGGTCGGAGTCGGAGTACACGGCGACGGTCCGCAGCCCGAGCTCGCGCGCCGAGCGGACGATCCGCACCGCGATCTCGCCGCGGTTGGCGACCAGAAGCGTGTCGAAGCTCACGCCGCCGCCGTCACGATCATGCGCACCGGCGTCGGGTCGAAGCCGTTGCACGGGTTGTTGACCTGCGGGCAGTTGGACACCAACACGAGCGTGTCGACCTCGGCTCGCAGCGAGACGGCGAGGCCGGCGGATGAGAGCCCGTCGACGATCCCGAGCGTCCCGTCGGCCTCGACGGGCACATTCATGTACCAGTTGATGTTGGACACCAGGTCGCGCTTGCCGAGGCCCCACTTGGCGCCCTCGCGCAGGAAGTTCTCCACGCACGCGTGCTGATGGCGCGTGTGATGGCCGTAGCGCAGCGTGTTGGACTCCTTCGAGCAGGCGCCGCCGATCGTGTCGTGGCGCCCGACGTCGTCGGCGATCACGGTCATCAGCGGCCGCCCCTCGCACGACCGCAGGACGCTGCCGGTCGTGAGGAACAGCGAGCCCTGCCCGGCGATGGTGTCGGGCGCGCTGTAGCGCTCCGAGGTGTCGTGGGCGTGGTAGAGCAGGCAGTCGACGGCCTGGTTGCCGCCGAGGTCGACGATCGACAGCACGTGGCCGGCAGCCACGACCGACGACCACGGCGCGCGCGCCGGGACGACCTCGTCGAGGACGACGGCGCCGGCGGTGGCGGACTCGATGGCGCTCATCTCAGATCCCCCGCGCGGCGGCGTAGTCGGTGGTGTTCAGGAAGGCGCGCTCGGTCTCGGGCGTCGTGGTCCACAGTGGATCGCCGGGCGCGGTCGGCGCACCCCGCCATGCGAGCACCTCCAGCGCCGAGCAGGTGTAGGCCTCGCGCGGGTCCAGCGGATGGGGCACGTTGGCGATCAGCAGCACGAGCGGGAGCTCGGCGCGCAGCGTCACGGAGGCGCCGGCGCCGGCGCTGCCGGTGAACGTCAGCACCCCCTCGTCGCCGACCCGTACGCCTTGGAAGAGCGAGAGCGAGGGCGGCACGTCGCGCGGCCCGAGCCCGTGCTTGAGCGCGCCGACCAGCAGCAGCTCGCGCCCCGCGGGCGAGGGCCCCTGCGCCTGCCCGTCGCCGTAGCGCTCCTCGTTGCGCGCGCGCGTGGACGTGCCGCAGAGCGCGTCGTGGTGGCCGGAGCCGTCCTCGGTCAGCGTGGCCAGGACGCGGCCCTGGTCGCTCAGCAGCGGGTGACCGGTGCCGAGGTAGGCCTGCCAGGGGACCTTGACGGTGTCGGCGACGTTCAGGCGCTCCCACGGCTGGTCGGCGTTGAACAGCAGCAGGTGCGCGCAGGCGTCGCCGGCCAGGTCGGTCAGCCGGATCGTGGTCCCGCGGGCCACGACCTTGTTGGTGTAGTTGCCGCCGGCGACGACCTCGGCCCACGTGAGGTCGGTGGCGTCGACGCCCGCGGGGGGCGCCGGCCAGCTCGAGGCCGGCAGGGTCGGCATCGCCTCGACGACGGTGCCGCCCTGCGCCCGCGCGTGATCGCGGGCGCTGTGCGTGGTGCTGGTGGCCGTGGCACCGGAATCTCCGCGGCCGCGCGAGCGAGCCCCCGGCGAGCTCGCGCCCGGAAGCCGAGCCCCCTGGGCGAGGTCTTCCGCGCTCACGCCTGGGCGCCCTCGAGCCCCAGCTCCGGGCCCACCGACGGCCCCGCCAGCTCGCGCCGATGCATTGCGTAGGCGCCGAGGCCGACCAGCAGCGCGCCGCCGACGAACAGCAGCGAGAAGTACTGCAGGTACCAGTGGCCGCCGGCCGGGTCGTAGACCGACGCGCGCGGCCAGCCGAGGTTGACCATCTGCGCGAAGCCGTACACCACCGCCACGGCGTTGACCGGCAGGCCGAGCCGCCCGAGCGAGAAGTGGCCGGGCTCGGTCGCCCACTCGCCACGCAGGCGGCGCACGAGCATGGGCACGGTCACCAGCAGGTAGGCGCCGTAGAGCATCACGATGCAGACGCTGGTCAAGGCGGTGAACAACGAGGCCTCGCCGACGTTGACCAGCAGGATCGCCGCCGCGAGGACGCCGACGACGACCGCGGGCAGCACCGGCGTGCCGGTGACGGGCGAGACCTTGCCCAGCGCGCCGTGGCCCGGCAGGACCCGATCGCGCGACATGGAGAACATCATCCGCGTGGCGGCCGTCTGGATCGCCAGCGTGCAGACGCAGATGGCGATCGTCACGTCGGCCAGGAAGATCTTGCCGACCGTGTCGCCCAGGGAGCTCGTCAGCACGTAGGGCAGGCCACCGGCGGCCAGGTCGCCGTTGGTCAGCGACGGCGCGGCCAGGATCCCCGCCAGCAGCAGGAGACCGCCGCCGACGCCCGAGGCGGTCAGCGCGCGCAGGATCGCCCGCGGCGCGGTGCGCCGGGGCTCCTTGGTCTCCTCCGACAGCTCGCCGGCCGAGTCGAACCCGACCATCACGTAGGCGGCCATCAGCGAGGAGATCAGGAACGCGCCGAAGTAGCCGCCCGGCGCCGCTCCGGTCTGGTGCAGCACCGCGCTCGGCCCGCGCTCGGCATGGGTGAAGAGCAGGATGACCAGGGCGACGACGCCGATCAGCTCGCAGGTCACGCCGATCACGTTGATGCGCGACATCAGCGACACGCCGAGCGCGTTGACGATCGTCGTCAGCGTGATGAGGATCACGCCGAGCAGGACCGCGTTGGTGGCGCCGTCGGTCGACGTCAGCGCCGGGTCGCTGCCGACCAGCTGGAAGCCCGACCACAGCGTGGGCAGCACGACCTGCAGCGCGATCGCCGCCGCCGACACGGTGACGATCTGCGCCACGAGCATCGTCCATCCGGCGAACCAGCCGATCGTCGGCGTCGAGAGCCGTCGCGACCACTGGTAGATGCACCCCGAGATGGGATAGCGCGCGGCCAGCTCGCAGAAGCACAGCGCCACGAGCAGCTGGCCGAAGAAGACGATCGGCCACGTCCAGAAGAACGCAGCGCCGCCGAAGGAGAAGCCGAAGAAGAACAGCTGGAAGACGGTCGTCAGGATCGAGACGAACGAGAAACCGGCGGCGAAGGACGCGAAACCGCCCAGCCGGCGGTGCAGCTGCTGCTTGTAGCCGAACTGCGCGAGGTCGCTCGCGTCACTCTCGACCGTCGTGGTGGCTGATCTCGGGAGGGTGGATGTCACGGTGCTC